>JAGGWS010000002.1 GCA_021163425.1 Candidatus Omnitrophota bacterium | reverse complement strand
CAATTAAAAGAATCTCTTTTTCCTCTAATTTTAAAACTGTAACTTTTTCTGTTCTCCTCCTCTTCTCCATATCGAAATGCGGCACTCTAATTATTTCTCCTCCAAGTAAATCCTTTATGCAGGCATTTATTAATCTCCAGTCTAAAGCATCAGGAAGACCAAAATCCAATCTCTTTTCCTTAAAAAAACTGCCCATATCCAATCTTTTTGCATTTAATCCTCTTTTTTTTAATCCTTCTATAATCATATGAGATAAAGTTGTCCTTCCTGCTGTAGAAGGCCCTCCTATAACAACACAGGCTCTTGGTAATAAATTAACGATTCTTTCCACTGCCTCTTTTACTTTCTCTCTCTGTTGCTTCTCAAAAAACCTTACCAATTCCTCTATCTTTCTTTCCTCTATATACTTCTTTAATTTTCTGAGTGTTAAAGGCTTTTTACTTAAGGGACTGCTTACTCCAATCTCTTCTAAAGAAGAACTTGCAATTTTATATACTTTTATCTTTTTCTGTAATTCTTCTGCCTCTTCTATTGATTTAATTACTTCTGTTCCCTCCTTGGTAGCAGTAACTGTTCCACAAGAGACCCCAAATCTTAAAGCATCAGGTAAATCTTTACCCAAGCAAAGACCTAAAGCCATCCCTCCAATTAAAGCATCTCCACATCCTACCGTGCTTTTTGCCTCAACTTCTGGGGGTTGAGCATAAAAGGCACTATCTTCTGTAGCTAAAACTGCTCCCTTCTCTTCTAAGGAAACAACTACAATTTCAATTCCTTTTTCTTTTGCTAATTTTTGTGTTTCTTGAGCAATTAATTTAATATCTCCGGAATTTAATCTTTTTCCTATAATATAAGCAAATTCATCAAGATTAGGTTTAATCATAAAAGGATGAGAAAATATAATCTCTTCTATTTCCTGAGGAGTTAATCCTAAGGTAAAATCAAAAATAATTTTCAACTTCATATCTCTAATCATTTTGATAATATCAGGCCATATATATTTTCCCGATTCATTTCTTAAACCTCTTCCTCCTCCAATAAGAATACTTCCTTCTTTAACTGAAGATAAAAATCCAAAAGTTTTTATTAAAATATCTCTATATTCAATATCGCTAATTTCCGGACCAGCTGAACTGAATCTAAATTCTTCTCTTTTTCCTTCTTTAGTAATTATGGAAAATACAGGATACACTCTTATATCTTCATTTATGTATATCTTCTGAGGCAAAATCTCCTCTTCAATAAGAAAATGATAAAATTGTCTGCCTACCTCTTTCTTACTCAATACACAACATAAATTAACTCTATAACCCAATCTCTGAATAACTTTGGTAGCATTTATAGCCTTTCCTCCTATATGTTGATGAATTTTAACAAGTTCAACCTCACCTTCCTTATTTTCTTTAAATTCAAAAGTTAAATCCAAAGTATTGGGAATAGCTAAAGCAGAGATAAATTTCTCTTTTAATGGAAGAGGTTTTTTCTTTAATTTTTCTTCCTTTTCTTCAATTAAGCTTATATCAGGAGGCAACCCCAGATAATACATAAATTGAGCATAACAGAGGTGGGTAATTGTTTCTTTGAATGTTTCCTCACTTCTCTCAAACTTTTTCTTGAAGGCTTTTAGTTTTCCAAAAGTTAATCCTTCTGATAAAGGGTAACCTAAGAGGCGATTAATAAATTGAACAAATTTTTTATATTCGTCAATATTATCCTGAGACTTTCTAAATCCTATAAAAGGAGAGCTTGCCCCTAATGCTTTATACATTCTGAATAAATCCACTTTTCTTACCTCAAAATAATTAAAAGGATGAAATTTTGCCTCCCCAAAAAATCCTCCTTTTTCATCTAAAGTTTCTAAGTAAGAATGGGGAATATTTTTGATTCTGTAAATACTTAAATAACCAACTGTTCTATCTAAAGCATAAATTAAAGGATACCCTTTAAATTTTATCTCTACAAAAAAGTGAAAATCCAAAATCTCATTTATATACAACCACCTTACTTCAACTTTCTCTACAAATTTCTCTTTCTCTATCAATTTGCTGAATTCATCTGCCCAGCTAAAACATTTTCCTTTTAACTTTTCTCCTCTTTCTCCAATTAATTCTAACTTTTTATCTACAGCCAAAAGAATCTCTTTTAACTTTTGCCAGTAAGGAACAAAAGTGAATGTTTTATAAAATTTTAAAAGCTCTGATTTACCATCTTTTTCCCTTTTTAAAGAAGAACTGCTTCTATCTTTAATTAACTGAAACAACTCTTTTAATTCTTTCTGCCAGCCTCCTTTTCTATATAGACTCTTCCCAAAAACAAGACTGCTGGAGATTAAGTTTTCCTCTGAAATATCCGCTTGACTTCTGCTTAAATCTATAGTAAATTTTAAAAGTGGAGGTGAGTTAAATTGACCAAATTGATTCCAGCTATCTATGAAAATGGAGGATTTAGACTCCTTCAACCCCTGAAGTTGTCCGAACACCAACGGGTCCTCCTTGCTGTAGCCATCAGCAAAGATGAAATTCCCAGTCTGCTTATAAGCAAACTCGCTGAAGAATCCCCCAGTTTTCAATTCCTGAATAATCCAGAAGAAGATATCTATTCCCCTTCCGATGGAGAAGAAGTCTGATTCTATGAGCCTGAAGCGTGGCGATATTGTTCTTGTCCCCTTTCCATTTACTGATTTAACCAGTGCAAAAGTTCGTCCTGCAGTTATCGTTTCCCCTGATCCCCAAGGAGAGGATATAATTATCGCTTTCATCTCTTCAATAGTAACTAAACCCATTGGTAAAGCCGAATTTCTACTTCCCTCAAACCATCCAGATTTTGCCTCTACCGGACTTAAAAAAGACTCTGTTTTTAAAATGAGCAAATTATTAACTATCCATAATAGTCTGGCTCTTAGACGATTAGGGCATATTAGTCCTGCCATCCAAAAAGAATTAGACCAACTCCTCAAGCAAGCATTGGGATTATTTTGATCCTCTGTTTCTACCTCCAATATCCTATCAAATAATCCAAAGTTCCTACTTATCTTTAGCATTTCTACTTTGTCGATATTTTTCCCTTTATTTTCCTTCCCAGAAACAGAACTGCTGGAAAAATATCTCTCATTATCACAAGCTACAAAAATAGAAGAACTGCTTCTATCTTTAATTAACTGAAACAACTCTTTTAATTCTTTCTGCCAGCCTCCTTTAAAAGGATGAATAAGAATAATTATTTTTTGATGATGAGAGGAAAGTTTTATAATCTCCTTCAGAATTTTTTGACTTTTAAGCCTTTTTTTATCTGGTTTTGTATCACAACTATCTATATTCCATCTTTCTGCCTGATTTAAGCCTCCAAGAATTTCTAATCTTACGCTATCCAACTCAGAAATATGAGGGAAAATCTGCTTTAATGATTTAATCCTCAAAAGCCTATATACACTTAAAGGATGGGAGGGTTTATAAAGATTTTTAAGTTGCTCTCTTAAAATTGGAGGTAAATTCTTTTCTCCTCCGGGAGTAGCAAATACTCTGCAGAAATAAGGTTTTTCTCCTATTTTTTCTAAGGAAAGATTTATTACCTGCTGGGTAGCAATTACTTCTAATAGAAATTGTAAGGGAGAATATTTTTTAAGCTTATCCTTGATGGGATGGGTAAAGGTATGAATTCCCAGAGTATAACCATCTTCTATTATTCTTTTAATTATTCTGGCTTTTTCTGCACTAAAACCTCGGGGGTTTTCCTTGGCTAATTTTAGAATTACTCTCTTTATCTTTCCTTTAGAATCACTTCTTAAAGCCTCCTCAACTTCTCTGGTAATATAGGAAGGAGAAAAATTTCTGCCGATAAAATAGAACTGGGCATTTTTAATTTTATGTTTTTCTAATAAAGAAAGGATTTTAAGAGTCTGCCTGCAGGGTCCATCATCAAATCTGAAGATAATCTTGTTTTTCAAATCTATACCTACTCTTTGGCAAGTTAAGGAAGGAGAAAGTCGGTAACTAAAAGAGTAAGAGAAGGAAGGGATAATTAAGAAAAGAATGGTTAAAATGATTATTGTAGGAGAGCGTATTTTCCTTTTTATAAATTCAAAGATAGGTGAACTTGATTTATTTTCCAAGACTTGTTTAAATATATACTCAACTTTATAAGGAAGAATATCACAGGTATCAATTATTCTCTCAATAAGATTTTTACTTCCCGGTATCTCTTTAAATAATTCTTCCAAAGCTGATTTAAACTTTTGCTGGCAGTTTTCCTCTGTAGCCAATGCCAGCATCAAATTAAGTGCTATTCTATCAGGAGGCTCGTTGATATAAGCTTTTTTAATAAGATGATAAATTTTTTCTGGTTTACATAAACTTTGAAGACTTTCCTTAAGTTCCTCTATAGAAGAAGCTAAGATACCAAAAGAAAGTAGACTTCTTTCTATAAACGCTTTTCTGTCTTCTTCCATATCCTCTGCAGGCAATCTTTCTTTTATATTTTCAGGCAGCAACTTAAATAAAAGAGGATGTTCTTCTTTTAAAGAAGAGGGGAAGATAGTCTCGATTATTCTTATGAAATTATAAACAGAAACAACAGCCTCCTCCCATCTTTCCTCAGTAATAAGTTCAATTATCCCGAATAAATGTTCTATATATTCCCTGTGTATGTACGCTTTGCTAATTGCTTTTTTGGGTAAAAACTCTGAACACAAAAGAATCTTCTCTATAGAAATTTTTGAAAGAACCTTACCTAAATCATCCAAATTTTCGCTCTTTTTATAACTTTTCTTTATTTCTTTGTATAATTTTTTACCGACTTTCCATAATTCTTCCTTTCTATATCTCTCTAAGTTTTTTGAAAAAGCATTCTCTAATTCTTTCCTCAGCTCCTCAATTCTTCTTTTCTCTTCAGATATCTTTCTCATTACTGATTTTAAAAGGATTTCTTCCTTATATCTCTCTAAGTTTCTTGAAAAAGCATTTTTCAATTCTCTTTTTAGGTTTTCAATTTTTTCTTTTCTTCCTACTACTTTTCTAATCATATCTAAGATTAAAGCACAGGATTTCTCATCCAGAGAATTTAAAGATAATATTACTTCTTTGGCAATGAGCTCTCTCTCTTTAGAGAAAAATATTGAAAAAATCTCCTTTATCTCTGCTTGGGAACATCTCTTTTTTAAATAATTTATAAGAAATTTTTCACCCACAATTCTGGCAATATAAGAGTATCTTTCGAAAGGTCTATTTTTTAGTTGAGGATAAAGATTACATATGGCTCTCTCTATTCTTAATAAAGATAATTCTGCTGATTTAGGTGTTCTTCTTGAGGCATTTTCCCAGAGATTCTTTATTCTTTCTTTCAATCTTTCCTCTTCAATCAATCTTTTATCCTGCCATCCAGGAATATACTTACTGATATTGAAAGTTACAAGGTCTTGCTTTTTTCTTCCTATAAATTTATCTGTGGTTTCACCTTTAATTTCTATAATACTACCTTTAAGGTCTAAAAGATACCCATCTAAGTTAATCTTGAATATCCATTCTTCGCCTGCCTCTTTATTTCTAATAATTAATTTATCCCACCAGTATTCATAAACAAAATTTCCTTCTTTTATATCCTGAGCATATTTAGAGTAATGTAAAGAAAGATAAAAATAAACCTCCCCGATTCTAAAAATAGCTGCTCTATTGGGATAAGAAGAATGAGGTCTAATAACTCCTTTCCGAATCGGCTCATTAAATCTCTTCTCAAATTCAAACCTGGCTATCCTTAATCTTTCATCTTTTTTTCTTAAATACTTGATTACCTCTCTGAAATCTCTTCTTTTCTTAAGAGCTATCTTCTTTATATAATTTAATGTATAACCTCTTGAAAGAAGATTTAAAATATCACTTTCCTCTATTTTTTCTTTGCGCATTTTTTCTATCTCTTCTTTTATCTTTTTATAGAGGCTATTTATATCAAATTCTTCTACTTTTTGTGGAACTCCTTCCTTTGCTTTTAAAGAATAAAGAACCTCAATATCTTCTTTCCTTAATAAACCCGTAGTTTCAAATCTTCTATATTTCCATTTTGCTCCTTTTCCAGAGGGAAAGGTTAAAATTCTTCCTATGATTTCTTTTTCAATATCTTCTATTTCCCCTTTTTGAGAGATAAGAGAATTAATAACTTCCCTCTTAAAAACCATCCTTGCTTCTGTCAGATGCCAATCTCCTTTTGAGGAGCTACTGCTGGAATTTTCTTTATCCAACTCCATAGCCTCTTTTAAGACTTTGATACCTTCACTAAACATCTCAGCACCTTTTTCTAATATGGAGATATTTTTCGGCTTCAGCAACTCTATAAGCTCCCTACTTACATCATATTTTTTCAATAATGAAAAACAACCTCTTTCTTTAATTAAATCGCCTAAATTTTCTAAATCTTTTAACTCACTTAAAACACTATGGATTATCCCTGGATTAATATGAGGAGCGATTTTATTTAAAAGTTCAAGATAAAAAGAAACATAGTTGTATCTGATAGCAGTGTAAGTATAAAATACCATAACAAGATTTCTTAGACATTCTTCTGTAACAACTTCTTTTAAAACTCCTAATCTTAAAGACAGAAAATAATCCAAATAGGAAAAAAATTCACTGATTTCATCAACTTTAATACATCTAAAAATCCCTGTAATGGGCAGATTAGCCTTTATTACAAAATCTAAATAATCTCCTATAAAATCAGCGGTGATAAATTTTTTATTCTTTTCAGGGTTTAAAGAAATAACTTCTTTTAAAAAGTCCATATGGTCATTAAACTTACTCCAGGCTCCAACTAATAAGCCGAAATTAACAAAATTAATAAATTTTTTTAAGAATTCCTCGTCAATAAAATTTTTAGTCTTTTCAGGAAATAGAAGAGAAAGTCTCTTAAGAACCTTGCAAGATCTATCAAAATTTATCCAGTCAAAATCTATTGGAATTAGAGAAGGCCGTATAATTCTTCCCGCTCTTTTAGCATCTCTTATCCTTTCCAACTCCATATTTGGCTCAGGTATATGGATAGATTCTATTACCTCTTTTATAAAATTATTTATAAACTCATCAGATAAACTCTTATATTCAAGGCACATATTCAGCAAAGTAAGCTCACTGTATCCAAAGGTATTAGAATGAAATCTACAGTGAAAAAGCTCTTCTATAATTTGAGCAGTAATTACTTCGGGTTTCTCTTCTATAGAAAATTTAAGATAAGAATATAAATATTCCCAGCCTACCATACTATCCCAACTCCTAATTGCACCAATTAATTCTATAATAAGTTCAGGGGTTATAAATTCTCTATGAATCTTGCGATTGCTTCTAATAAATAAATCAAGACAGTTTAAGATAAATTCATAATTCTCCATACTCTGATGTTCTATCTTTAACAAATCCACAAATTCTTTAAATAAATCAATAGTAATATACTCTTTAATTAGTCGTGGACTTAATGATTTAAGAGTTAAAAGTGATTCCCTTGAATTCTGATTAAGCCGTTTAAGGCATTCTATATTTTTTCCTATATTATCAGCTTTCTTTCTTGAAATTGGCGAAGAAGTATCTAAGAAGAGGGCAGAGGATGACTTTCTAAAGATCCCGGTGAATTTCTCTATTTCTTGAGGAACCTCTATCTGTTTAAATCCTATGAAAAACTTTCTCAACTCATAGACGCTGGATTCTGGATTATAGACAATTATAGTGGCACCTTCTTTCAATTCCTTTAATAATTTATCTCTAAGATATTCCTTTGCTTCCTTTCTCCAATAATGCCAATAAATGTAAAGGAGGTCAAATTTAGCTATATCCTCTCTTAGGATAACCCCTTTTCTAAAGTTGATCCTTTCTGTATCTAAGAAATCTGAAACATTTCTTTTCACCTCTTCTGAAATTTTAACCAGCTGCCCTGCATTTACAAAACAGATAACCCTAACATTATTTAATAAAGCAATCATAGAAAACCCTACTCCCCCATCATAACCATTGATATCTGCAATTATTGAATTGGATGTTATTAAACCTGAATCTTTTACCCAACAAATTATCTTCCCTATCTCATCTAAATTTCCCCAACATCTTCCAAACTCTCCCAATGCCTTTATTATTATTGAACGGTAGATAGGCCGTATCATTTTATAAATATACTTAACTCTCGAAATCTCAGGTTTTGTTTTATCTAACTCACCTTTTAATCTTTCTAATTTCTCTTTAACTCTACAGATAATAATTTCATCATAGTAATCATCGAGAACCTTTTGTACTTTACCTGTTACTCTTTTAGGGTCTTTAATCCCTCTTATTGCCTCTTTGACTGATTTAACTAATTCATATTCCGCCTCTTTATCCCCTCCCAGCATAGAAAGATATTGAGTAATAAGACGGCGAATATAATAAGGCAACTCAAACCATACCTTCTCCATTTCTTCCTCAGAAACCGGGGAGGAAGAATTGGATTTGGGATTTAAGATTTTGGCTTTGAGATGATATTTAACTAACTTGGAGACAAATATTAATCTTGCTTTTTCTCCAAAAGTTAACTCTCCCTTTAAGACTGACTTATCTAAATAAACAGGATACTTTTTGCAAAATTCAAGAATTTCTTTGGTCTTGATTAGACCAAAAATTTCTTCTAAGAAAGGTAAAAGTCTTCTGTTTTCAGATGCACCTATATTTTTTACATAAGCTTCTATTTTCTCTATTATGTCTAAATCTGTATTTAAAATTTTTCTATATTCAAGAAAAGCGGAAATAGTATCCAGTGTTAAGAAATATTCTCCACCTAATTTAATCATACCGTTATTTCTTGCAAATTTTTCACCTTCCTCAGAAATAAAAACACCTCTTATTCCTTTATATTTTCCTTCAATACACCTCCTGGCTAAGTCTTCAAGGAGTAACTCTGCGACTCCGTAATACTCTCTATCTTCCCCCTTATTCCAGCCTGCATTTTCAATATTCTCAATCTTTAAGAAATCACCCAGAGAATATATTAAAACTCCCTCTATCCTTTCTCTCCTCTCTTTTAAAGAAACTGTTTTTATTCCTTTTACCCCTTTTGTACCTTTCCTTATATCCTCCAAACCCTTTGAAATGTCGTCTAGATATTTCAAGCCAGAGTCAAAAAATTCAGCCCATTGGTGAGGCCTTTCATTGCCAGACAAGTCCTTAAGCTTTAAACTTTTAGATACAGGTGAGCTGGTATTCTCTAAGGTTAAAATTAGCTCAAGTCTTTCTAGGTAAAATTTTATTGCTTTATCAATAAGCTCTGCCTGGCCCGGATACATAAAATCAGTCCCCGTCCAGGTTAAATCAAGAGCTACTATTTTCAAACTCTTATTCTTAAATAAGGCATCTATTACTTTCCGGGTCTCTCTTTTCGCCTCAGGCTCACTTCTTAGTATATGAAAAACGCCGCTTCTTATGTCAGCAATTGAGAAGTAATCATAGTCTATACTTACTAAGACTTCATCTTTAATCTTAGATAATTCTTTAAGGTTACGGATAATATTTTTATATTTAACCCCTGTTTCCTTCTCTGTAGGATAAAAAGGGTTACTCCACAATGGCTGAACCCAATAAATATCTTCAACCAAACCGTCCCTTTGTAAACGTGTAAGAAAATTGCGCCTGGTAACTTTGTCCTCATCTAATAAACTTGCATCAGAATGATAATCAAAGACAATAAGCGATAATCCTCTTTTGACTTCACCATTTTCTACTTTTTCTTTAAGCCACCAGTAGAATTCATGGTGTTGCCAGCCTTCATGCAGTAATACAGGACTGGAAGATTTGTTTAGAAAAACTTGCTGAGAACTATCGAAATCAACACTAATTAGAGAATTTATGTTTAAGTTACTGCCACACATTAATTTATTCTCCCCAGAAACAGGGCTGCTGGAGGTTAAACAGACACAGTAGTATAGAGCTTGACTTTCGAAATGATTTGTGATATATTTCTTATCAGAATCGGGGAGGTAAAATATGCCTAAAAACCACTTTTTAGTTCTTATTGAAAGAGATGAAAATAATGTGCTAATTGCTACTGTCCCTGCCTTAAAAGCTTGCCATACACAAGCTAAGACCTTACCTACACTTTTGAACCGGATTAAAGAAGCAATCCAACTCTGCCTTGAAGTAGAACACCCAAAGATTTCCCGCTTAGAATTTGTTGGTTTACAAGAAATCGAACTGGGTAAATGAGCCACCTCACGCCTCTTAAACCTACAGTCGTTATCCGCATTCTTAAACATCTCGGTTTTGAGCCCATTCGCCAAAAAGGAAGCCATATCTACTTTCGTCACCCTGACGGAAGGGCTACAGTTGTCCCTTTTCATAAAGGAGAAGATATCAGTAAAGGGCTCATTAGAAAGATTCTCCAAGATATTGAGTTGAGCTGGAAAGAATTCATTTCGGTTAAATAACCGCCTATCCTTATCATTCTTCTCCCCAGAAACAGGGCTGCTGGATTCTGATATTTCAACAGAAGAAGCAATTTCTTTCTTTACAATCTCCCACCATTTCTTTACCTTCTGCACATCCCCTAACACCTCTTCAGGGTCATCTAACCAGTATTCAAGTACCAGCCTTCCATCATAACCTCTCCTAATCAACTCTTTAAATACCTCTATAAAATTGATATTTCCTCTGCCAACTCTTAGATGCTGGTTTTCTTTTCCATTATTATCATGAACATGGACATTGAATATTTTTATCTTGGGGTCTAATCTTTGTAAGAATTCTACTGCTCCACCCTTAAGAAGATTTGCATGCCCGATATCAAAACATATTCCTATATGCTGATAGATATCAATTGGCGTCTCTTTTTGTCCCAGAAGTAACCTTCTAAATTTGAATATCACTTTCTGAGAATCGTGGATTATATTTATGTGTTTAAACAAATCGTTCATATATTCAGCTGTAATTTCCGGGGTAGTTTTAGACTCCGGTATATTTTCAACTGCAATTATTACACCATATTTTTCTGCCCTTAAAACGAAGGGATAGAGATTTTGTGCGAAACTTTTAGTGTCACCCTCGGGATGAACAGTAACTACATCAGCTTTTATCTCTTTAGATAAATCCAATGTCCTTTTTAATACATCCCTGTCTCCAGATATAGTAAGCTGCAATGGAAAAGGTGCATGGATTTGAACCCAATAGCCATCTTTGCTTAATCTCAAAATCTCTTTTTGTAAAGATAAATTCCTTAAATAATCAATTATCTCTGGAAATCCAAAGAATTCTATTCCCTCAACATTGTCTTCCTTTACAAATTCTATGACCTTACCTAGCATTTCTCCATTATGTTTTGGCCGGCTCTGCGCACATATATTTAGAGGACTGGAAACCATTCTTTTTCTTATTTCCTCCAAGAGCTGGGATAGCAATCTCTTATCTATGTAGAAGCTCCCCTCTTTACCCAGGCCAAACTCTTCATTACCCTCAAAATGCGAATCTGTTCCACCGGTAATAATAAGACTATTTTCTTCCGCGAGCTTATGCCAGTAATCGGCTTCTTCTTTTTCTATCCAATTCCTGTGGACTTCTATACCGTCTAATCCTTCGCTTATAAGCCTCCGGGTTAAATTTGTTATCTTTTGTCGGGCATTCTCTTCATCTATCTCTAAGAGAGATTGAATCTTACCTATATAATGATGAGGATGAGCAAGCACTATTGCTCCCCCTGCTTCGTGGACTATATCAATAATCTGCTTAGAAGAAGGCACAAAATTAAAAGATTCATCACTTAGATAACTCCATCCATCCTGATTCTGATACAGTGCTAACTTCTCAAATAAAGTTGCTTCATCCTTATTAAATTCTTTTGATTCAGAATAGGCTATATTCTTAATTATTTCATTTAGTCTTTCCCAATCTTCATCAGAAATGAGCCTAAATTCTTTCTTTAAGCAGGATAATTTTTCTTCCATATTATATTTCTTATATAGGTTTATTTTTCTCTCTAGAATTCCTAAATAATCCCTTTCAAACCTTCCAAACATCTGCTTTGTATCTTTAGTGACTGCTTTATAAAGACCAACCATACATTTCAAGTATTCATAAATGAAAATTGCCGTTATTTCCTTTAACATCCTATTCAACTGATAATTACTGGGGTCAAATCCATATGCCAAAAGATGAATTTCTAAAGGCGGCGAAGCCTCTTTTAGTTTTACAAAAGACGAAATCTCTACACCTGGAATAACTACTATGCCATATCTCTTACCAATATCCATAAGAGGCTTGACACCCTCTATGCAATTGTGGTCAGTCAAAGATATTGCTTTAATTACTCTTTTTACCGCCTCATTAATAATGCCACCTAAATCCTTTCTCCCATCAGTAAACACACTATGTAGATGTAAATCTCTCCTGCCTTCATCTTCAAGACACCAATGTAGATTTTGCTGATATTTTTCTCTAATATATTGGTTGTCACTCAATCCTAACTGGTTTAATCTTGCTACCCCCTCAGTCAACAAAATCCAATTTTTTTCAGATTCAGGCTTTATTCCTTCTCTCAGAATAATTTGCTCTAATTCTTCTTTGCTTTTATTCATTATTTGCACTCTTATATTAAAAAGCCTTTTTCTCTCATTCTTTTCCTCCTTCCCATAAACAGGGCTGCTTGATTTTCTCCTTGCTAACTTCTTCTGACAACGGGAACAAAACTCCTGATAGCCGAACACATTAAGTAATTGGTTCATTACGCACTGGTTTCGACAGTGATCTAAACCAAAAAGGTGTCCAAGTTCGTGTAAGGCATTCATATTAATTAGAATTGTTGATAAAAATTCAAAGACATCACATCTTTGGCTTAAATCCCACGCAGAAGGAAATCGCTCCCCTAATATAGATAAATTCCAGCCATTATTACTTAAAATCCCTAGAATTTCTTCTTTAGTTAATGCCTTATAACACATTTCATTTCCGCTCGTTCCAAAGCCAATTTTGTCCAACTTTTTCGGATTTTCTAATCTTAAATATTTTTTATCTATATACAAAGAAATCTGAGGGCACCTTCTTACAAATTGAATAATCGATTCAAAAATAATGAAATCAGTAAAACTTTCGCAGTCTTTTTCAATTGTTATCTTGTTAACCTCATAGCCGGATACATCATCCTGCCTTTGCCCAAAATCTATCTCACCTAATTTGCGAGCTTTATCTCTATCTGTGCTTGTGCATCTTATTATTCCGCCTTCCTTATCTTCCCAGTTTGTAGCAAAAGACCATATTCTTTTTATTGGACTGCTGGAATTAATACTTTGGAATTCTATCTTACAGGAAAGAAACCTAACAATCTTTTTAACCAAAATATTGGTTAAGGTTGTGTAAAAATGGGCTTCTATGTTTCTTCTTCTAAATTTTTCAGTAATTTCTTCCTTTAAAGAAACAACAACAAGTTTTGGAGACATCTTTTTTATCTTTTCTTCTTCAAATTTAATCAAATCTTCAACAGCTACTTCTTTAAACAATGACCCAACAAGGTCTAAAATTTCCCTTTCTAATAACACCCTAAGTTCAGAAGCTCTAAGTGACTTTAAAAATCTCCTACGAATCAAAAAGCATTCTATCTTTCCCTCTTTTAATATCCCAATCCCTAAAATTTTAACTGGAGAGCTACTTTCTTTGTCTTTAGAACCAATCTCTTCAATCTTTCTATATATAGAATTCAATTTAGGAATACCTCTTATTGATTTTATACATAGAAACTTGTTTTTACTGATTTCCTTTCCAGATGCCCACAATAGCAATTCTTTTCCGTTAATTTTATATATAGGTATCCATTTTCTTTCATCTTTAGTTTGTATAGCTTTACCAAAAATTACAAACCATATGTTAAATATAACTGGCTTAATTTCAGTATCTTCAAATACTTCTTTATATATACCTATTATTCCAGAACTAAGAACCTCTAAAGTCTTAACCCATTTTTTACCTTTCAGTTTTGCTAATTCACCTAAGAAATAATATACAGTAGTTCCTATTCCTTTTCTTTGAAATTTTATCTCAGGGCGAGAATAATATGAAAATCTTTTTATCCAGATATCAGTTAAATCTATAGAATCCAAAAGTATCGAATCTCTAAAACCAATCCAACCTGCTGATTCTTTTATTTCCTGCACATAAATATTAACCTTATACCAACGCCAAAGAATACGATTTTTAAAGTCCACTAGCTTTAATCCTATCTGGCTAAATTCAGATTTTTTAAGATTAGGGATCCAGACCATCTCGCCTTCAAAGAATTTTTCAAACAAAACATCTTTAATAGGACTACTGCAATAGAGACCAGTCCCAAGAAGGGCGCGCCACCAACCACACCCTGTAGCATTTCGATACAGGGCACAAACAAGGTCACTCCCTTCTAAACTTTCAGCCCGGGACTGGATTTTATTTACAGGAAATATTCTTCTTAAATTTAATAGCGGGGATGCAGACTGGCCTAAAGAGGTTATAGACATTTCCTCCTTCTCCATCCCGTGAATCTCGCTGTTGTGAGATACGGGATGAGCCAGCCACGCCCCACTGGAAAGCGGTATCCACTCCCCACCAGCCACGCCCCGTTGGAAAGCGATAAAGAAGCAGCTTGCTCCCCACCAACCACGGAAGAGGTAAAGCAAACCTTTCTCCACCAAAATTCTTTCTTTCCAACGAGGCACGGAGAGGAAAAGTGGAAACCCTTTGCCATAATTCTTTCCAACGGGGCACGGAGAGGCAGGTAAAATATGGCCTGCCTCCTTTAAAAACTCATTTGTGACTATCGGACTGCTCGTTTTAATCTTGCCCGCAGAATGTGCAGATATTTTCTTATGGCTAGAACTGTCTGATTTTTTAATAAAAGAAACCATACTAATTCCCGCAAAAAAGCTTAAAAGAGACCCGTAACCAAAAGGTAATGCTGGATTTATCTCCCATAAGAAACCTGCTCCTAAAGAAGCAAGAAGAGTTGATAAACCTGTAGCGGTATGAAAAATACCAAATCCTGTATTCTGAAGCCTTTTCTCTATCACATCTGATACTAAACCCCTCTGATTAGAATCAACTATAGCTAAAGACATCCCATAACCTATAAATCCTAAGACTATACCCCAAAAGTGAGAAAAGAGAGCAAATAGAAGACAACTTAAACTAAATCCTAAATACCCTAAGCATAAACTTCTCCTCTTACCTATCCTATCGGAGATTATGCCTGCAGGATAAGAAAAAACAGCATATACAAGATTAAATAATGTATACATCAAAAGAGAAATACCTATTCCCAACACCTGAGCTGCCTTCAAAATAAAAAACATTCTTGTAAAATTAGCCAGAGAAAAAAGAATAAATGCCAAAATTAATTTTTTTAAGTTGAAAGTTGTATCCTTAATTGTCTGTAAAAACTTAAGATTATTATTGAGATTATTTCTACAAAAATGAAGTTTTCTTAATCTTAAGGTTAATAACGAGCTAATAGCACCAAAAATAATAGAAAATACTAAGATTGGTCTAAAGCCAAAATTTAATTTTGAGAAAAGCAGGAAAGTAAGCAATACACCCAAAAATCCTCCAAACTTATACACTCTATGTAAACCAAACGCCTGTGACTTTAAATTACTTGGTGTTAATTTACCGATAAGGGCATCTCTACAAGGGGCTCTTATACCTTCGCCTGAGCGCTCTATAATTTTTAAAAACAAAATCTGCATCCAATCTTTGCTAAGAGGATAAAAAAGGAAGGTGACAAAAGAAATAAAATATCCTAAGATTATAAATAACCTTTCCTTATTATACTTATCTGCCCAGAAACCTGAGATTAACTTAAAACTACAGTTCATAAAATCTCCCAATGCTCCTATCATACCTATAATAAATCCTGTACCTCCCAAGCTTATAGTAAATAAGGGTAAAATTGCCCGATTTATCTCTGATGAAATTGCCCCACATAAACTTATAGCAGTGAATAGAAAAACATAAGGGTGGAGTTTTTTGTATTTAGTAAAAATGGATAATTTGAGAGAAGAGGAACTTTGAATAAAATTCATGAAAGCTTTCAAGATTGTCCTATTATTAACATTATTTACAGGAGAAGAGACGAATTTTTTAGAAATGGGAGAGGTAGTTTTAGAGAAGGGAGAATATCTTACTGTCGAATTAATTTCATTTTCAAAAGGTGGAGATTTATTACCAAGATTATCTAAGAAAACTAAACTCTTATTAAAATTATCTGAATCTATAACAGGACCTGAGACATTCTTATCAAGTGGTGAACTGCTAAAGCCACTTTGGCCTTTTTCTTTCTTTGCTATATTTTCCTTACCTAAGGAATCTCTAAAGAAATTAGATTTTTGACTTATTTCTTGACTTTTCTTTAACTTTAGAGTATATTTTATATACAAGGTGGCTAAAATGACAGGAAAGAAAAGAACTAAAGTAATTGATGATGACGGTTGGATTAGAGAAAGATTTGGATGGTTAGTAGAAAATTTTTCTGGACAATATTTAGTTGTGTCAGAAGGCGAACCCTTTATTGGATATGACGCTGCTAAATTATTTGAGGAAGCAAGGCGTAAACATCCAAAAACACCCCCAACTTGTATGTCTATCCCTCGGCCCGAAGATTTCCTCTCTATTCTGTTCTGAAAATGAATAAGATAATCTTTCCATATAAAATTTATAAGAATATATATTGTCCAATTATTAACATTGAAATCAAAGGCCCTAAAGGCTGAATTGTCCCTGAAGCCTATGTAGATTCCGGTGCTTTCTGCAGCATCTTTTCTTTTCGAGAAGCTATTGGGCTGGGCATAGATTATCAAAAAGGCAAACTCAATTATGCCACAGTAGGAGATGGCAGTTTGATACCAGTTTACTATCATAAACTTCCTGTAAAAGTTGGTTCTATTCGTTTTAAAGCTACTATTGGTTTCTCCTCCCACCTTGGTGTAGGTTTCAATCTTATAGGACGCAAAGATTTTTTCACTTATTTTGACATAACCTTTTCTGATTCTACTAAAAAAATTGTTACCTTCAAACCTGTATAAAATTATCTCTTTTGTATTTAACTGAGGGAAGGATTTTATAGTAAAAGGAATCTTAACTTCTTTTATCGGGCTGGAGGTTTTTATAGGCTTTCCTCTAAAAATATAATCCATATCATCTTTTAATTTCTTACCAATCTTTACAGTGGCTAAAAGGTTATTAATCATTGTAGCAGGGCTTATTACCGACAACCAGGCATAAACTCTATACTTTATTATTTTTCTACCCTTTTCCATTACTTCTTCTTTTCTGGTCATCTCTGTTATTTGCCATCCTATTTTCCCCAGTTCCTCATTAACCTTTTTAATCTTTTTCTTTATCTCTTCCTGTTTAACAAAATCTTGCCTTCCCAGTTCAGAAAGAGTTATATTAAATCTGCCAAGAGTAGCTATTGCATCCTCAAGCGGGGCTACCAGTCTTGGGAAGAGAACCTCAGCACAATAGAGAGCAGTTGCTTTTAAATAAGCTAAATTGCGCTCTGACCACCTTTCATACTTTGCTCTCTTCAATAACTGTGATAAAACTTCCCTAAGGTTTTGAATATCTTTTAGCTGTGAAAAGGAATAATAAAATCCTTCAAATAAATAATATATCTCTGGCTTATCCTCTAAATATAACTGCCTGGCTGCCTCCAGAATCGCCTCCCTCTCAATTAACTCAGCCAGAAATTTTTCCTTTCTCTGTTTATCTTTCAATTTCTCTATTAATATTGAAGGCGATACCTTAAAGAATTTGGCAAGCTTCAATATGGAATCTAAGCAACAAGGTTCTCTCTTTCCCTCTACCCAAAAACAGAATGTAGTATGTTTAAATCCTAATTTCTTCCTTAATAATTCTGGGCTAATCTTAAAGTAGAAACAGAGAAAGTTTAAGGTATAAGCAAAATCAGGAGCTGATTTAATACCTTCTTCTAAAGGTTTTCCCTTTACTTTTGTATAAAATAAAAATAAATTCCTCTTATGAGTGTTCTTTAATTTCCCTATTAATTTTTCAGTTTTTACTTTCAATTTCCTGGCTATTTTTTCTAAATCAGAAAAATCT
>JAGGWS010000067.1 GCA_021163425.1 Candidatus Omnitrophota bacterium | reverse complement strand
TTTTTAGAGTTTAGAGAATTTACTTATCCTAAGTTTTTCTTTCCTCTTAAGAAGATTAT
Source organism: Candidatus Omnitrophota bacterium (assembly GCA_021163425.1). Classification (GTDB taxonomy): domain Bacteria; phylum Omnitrophota; class Gorgyraeia; order Duberdicusellales; family Duberdicusellaceae; genus Duberdicusella. The sequence goes on along the minus strand of JAGGWS010000067.1, from coordinate 61,574 downwards.
TTTAGAGAATAGTGATTCTCAGGATATAATTGCCTCTAATAATAAAATAGTAGCTGTTCTTTTAGGAAGTATTGTCAACAGGGCAATTTCTACTTCTATATTTGGAGAAGTAAACCCCTTTTTTAATTTTGCTCCTTACTCAGCTTCCAGGATAATTATCTGGGTTAAATCTTTGTTCCCTGAGAAAAAAGACCTAATTTTGGAGAAGTATGTTCAGAGATTTAAATGGGAAAAAATATTTGAAAATGATATAACTTATCTCTATAAAAGCCCTTATTTTAAAAAAGTAACTCCTCTTAAGGCAACTTTCTCTTTTCCCTATATCCTTCTAATAATTGGGGTAAGTTTAATTGCTATATTCTTAACCAGTAACCAGTAACCAGGAACCAGGAATAAGCGTAACTTGACAAAATACTTTGGAAGTAAAATGTCAAGTTAGCGTAACTTGACAAAATCTTTTCAAAATAATGTGTTGCGTTAAAACGTGTAAACGTATGAGCGTATAAACGTATAAACGTATAAACGTATGAACGTATAAACGTGTAAACGTATAAACGTGAGAACGTGTGAACGTAAAAACGAGGGTTACACCGGTGTTTTGACACCTTCTTTTATTTGTAATATAATAAAATAAAATGTATTCCTTATTTTTAAAAATCTATATCAACCAGCCTGAAGTTGGAGATTTATCTTCTGTTTGGGATAATCCTGCTTCTTTGTTGAGGAAGGCAGATAAAATAAAAACTCTTAAGGTGATTAGGAAAGAGAAAGATAAGCTTTACACCCGCTGGGAAGTGGATATAGAAGGAGCTACTCTTTCCTGGTATGAAGAGGATGTTTTAGATAGGGAGAAGGGGCTTATAAATTTTAAGATGCGCAGTGGAGATTTTGGAGATTTTTTTGGTTACTGGAGAATAACTCCTACCAGGAGAAATAAGTTAAGATTAGAACTCAAAGTAAATTATGACTGGGGCATACCCATTCTTGAACCTTATGTAAAAAGAGTTTTAGAGAAGAAGACCAGAGTAATGTGGAAGAGTTTTCTCCAGGCTGTAAAGCAAGCTTTAGAGAGTGATGGATAATAAGAAATTGGCAATTCTTATCCATCCTGTAAACCGGGAGCTTCTCTATTTATATGAACCAGGTATGAGAGCTAAATCCATAAGTATAGTAAAGAAGGTTTTGGAATGGATGAGTCCTTTTAAAGCTTCAGATATAGAAGGGATAAAATCTCAACATAACGGAAAAGAAGTTAAAGGAGAATTAATAATGTGTCCTTTACTCACAGAACAGATGGTTTCTTTAAATCCCCGCAAGATATTTTTTAAAGTTAAAAGGGCAGCTAAATTTGCTGAAAACAGAGGTATAAATTTGTTAGGTTTAGTTGCTTATACAGCTTTAATAGGAGAAAGAGGTTCAAGGCTTAAAGAGTATTTGAATATTCCAATAACTACCGGGCATCATTTAACTATTGCTACTCTGCCGGAAGCTGTATTAAGAGCTTTAAGAGAAGCCCACTATAATTTAGAAGAAATGGTTTTTCTTATTTTTGGTTTAAATCCCCTTTCTTTTTTCTTAATTTCAAAATTAGGGAATTCTGCAAAGAAAATTTATATCTATTCTCGGAACAAAGAGAAACTAGAAGAAATGAAAGGGTTACTCCCTTTAAGAGTGAAGAAGAAGGTAGAATCTATTGGCAGTAGATTTAAGTATATCCTTAAATGGGTCAATTTTATAGCGATAACTACCAACAGGATTCCTTCTGGGTTTAATTTAGAATATTTGAGAAAAGGCACAATAATTCTTGATGCCTCCTATCCTCGCAGGATAGTTTCATTAAGAAAAGATGTTTTGGTAATAGACGGTGTAGCTATGAGGCCTCCAGGCAAGCCTCAGTTCAACTTTAATTTTGGTCTTCCTGAAGGTTTGTGCTTCCCCTGTATGGCTGAGCCTCTAACTCTATTTTTAGAAGATAGATTTGAGAACTATTCTTTAGGTAAAGATTTTTCCTTAGAGAAGGCTGAGGAGATTTTCCGATTGTCGTTAAGGCATGGTTTTCAGATAGAAGCCTTAACTGATAGAGAGTATTTAATTCCTCGGGAAAGAATTTTAGAATTTAAAGAGAGTATCCGCAGAAAAGAAAAGAGTTTCTTTTTTTTAAAAAGATGGCTAGACCTAAAAAAATAAGGGTTTTAGTTACTGCTGGACCGACCTGGATGAGGATTGACAGAGTAAGAATTCTTACTAACTTGTTTAGTGGAAGAACAGGGTTTTTAATTGCTAAGTTTTTAAAAGAGAAAGGTTTTCCTGTCACTTTGCTTTTAGGCCCAGCAAGGTTTATGCCTGAAGCTAAGGGGTTAAATCTTATAAGGTTTAAGTATTTTGAAGAGTTAAGGAGATTAATTAAAAAGGAATTGAAAGATAGAAGCTATAAGGTAGTCATTCATTCAGCAGCAGTCTCTGATTATAAGCCTCTTAAGGTCTATAAGGGGAAGATTTCTTCTTCTCAAGATAAGCTCTTAATAGAACTTAAACCTGCTCCTAAGATAATAAAGGAGATAAGAAAGTTAAGACCGGATATATATCTTATCCAGTTTAAATTAGAAGCAGGGAAAACAAAGAATAAGTTAATAGATAGAGCTTACAGGAGCTTACTGGAGAACAATTCAGATTTAGTTATAGCTAATGATTTAAAGGATATAAGAAATTCAAATTATAGAGCTTATTTAGTCGATAGAGAAAAGAATGTAGAAGTAATAAAGGGGAGAAGGGATTTAGCTCAGAAATTATTTAGAGTAATAAAAAAATTAGGAGAGGAAAATGTCTAAGAAGATTATTTTAGGGGTTACTGCTTCCGTCAGTATTTATAAAAGCTGTTCTTTAATAAGGGTTTTAAAAAAAGAAGGCTATCTTATTAAAGTGATAATGACTCCTAATTCTACCAGGCTTATTTCTCCTCAGCTTTTAGAAAGTTTAACTCAGGACAAGGTCTATGTAGATATGTTTTCTTCTTACCAGTATTCTTTAGAACATATCTCTTTAGCTAAGTGGGCTGAAGTTTCTTTGATAGTTCCTGCTTCAGCTAATACTTTGGCTAAATTAGCCTGGGGTTTAGCTGATAACCTTTTGACTTCTACTTTCCTGGCTTTACCTTCTTCTTTACCTAAAATTTTAGCTCCGGCTATGAATAGTAATATGTGGAAGAACCCTTTAACTCAGAGAAATATTAAAATACTCAAAGAATCTGGGTTTAAAATAATCCCTCCTAAAAAAGGAGTTTTAGCCTCAGGAGAGAAAGGAGAAGGGGTTCTGGCTGACTTAGAAGATATTTTAAAAGCTGTTAAGCCTTATCTTTAATCTTATGGAGAATTTGATTATTATCCTGTTGATAATAGGGGTGTTTATCTTTTTCCTATTTTTCTTTAAATACCTCTTCTCTAAAGAATTGGGTTCTTTAAGGAAGGAGATTGCTGAAACTATTTCTTCTTCTCAGAATAATCTTTTTACTCTCCAGGAAAGTATTAATAAGAGTTTAGGAGAGCTGTATAAGAATTTAGGCAGTATTTACGAAAGTAGCCGGGCAGTATTAGAAATAAGCAGGTCTTTTGAAAGGGTATTCCGAAGCCCTTCTCCCCGGGGAGGTATAGGAGAAGCATTCTTAGAGAATATAATAAAAGAGTTAATGCCCCCTTCCAGCTTTAAATTCCAGTATTCTTTTGAAGATGGCCGGACAGCTGACGCTGTTTTGTTCTTTCCTCAGGGTTTAGTAGCTATAGATTCAAAATTTCCTTTAGAGTCGTTTGAGAATTATATCTTATCTTCTGAAGAAAAAGAGAAGGAAAGACTAAAGAAAAAATTTTTCTCAGCAGTCCGGGAAAGAATAGACGAAGCTTCTAAATATATTTTGCCTCAACAAAACACTTTTGATTTTTCTTTTATGTATGTGCCTTCAGAAAACATCTATTATGAGATTGTAAATGACCCTCAAACTTTGGAATATGCTAAATCTAAAAGAGTTTTTGTGGTGAGCCCTTCTACTCTCTATGCTTACTTAACTACAGCTGTTTTAGGTTTTAAGGGTTTAAAAATTGAGAAGGAAGCTAAAAAGATTTTAGAGCATATAAAAGAGTTAGAATTAGACATAGAGGATTTAAGAAAGAGTTTTTCTATCTTGGGGTCTCATCTTCATAATGCTTTAGCTAAATATAATGAGATTTCTCAGAAACTTCAGAATATTTCTTCCAAGATAGCCTACGAGAAAAAGTGGGAAAAGTAATAAAAGTAAAAGTTGTTACTTCTGCTTCTAAGGAAAAGATAATAGAGACCGAAGATTTTCTAAAGATATACCTGACCTTTCCTCCTCAAAAAGGAAAAGCTAATAAAAGACTTTTAGAAGTTCTCTGTGATTATTTTAACGTTAAGAAATCTTCTCTAAGAATAATTAAAGGGGCAACTTCTCCTCTTAAACTTATTGAAGTTAAAGATGAGGCTTAGTTATAAGAAAGGAGTATATTTTTTTGAAGAGGAGAATGTTTTATTGGGTTTTACTGATAAGAGTTTTTTAGGAGTTAATGTAAGCAAGGAAGTAAAAAAGGTAGCTGATATTTTGGGCTTTGATTTTAAGGCTTTATCCTGCCTTAAGCAGATTCATAGTTCAAAAATTTTCCGGGCGAGGGATTCAGGAGATATTTATTCCGGAGACGGCCTCTTTACTTTAGAAAAGTTAAGAGTTCTTTTAATAAGAACTGCTGATTGTTTACCTCTATTCTTTTATTCTTATAAAGATAACTTAGTAGGCTTATTTCATTTAGGATGGAAGCCTGCTTATAAGGGTATCTTAGAGAATTTTTTTAATAAAATTGGGAAGTTTAAGATAGAATTAGAGAATTCTTACCTCTTGATAGGTCCAGGACTGAGAAAATGCTGTTTTGAAGTTAAGAGAGATTTTATAGGTTTTAATTTTTTTAAGAATTTTATTCTTAAAAGAAAGGAGAAATACTTTTTAGACTTGGGTAGTTTTGTAAAGAATGAATTTATTAAGCGAGGTTTTAAAGAAAAGAATGTTTTAGATACTCGATTCTGCAGCTACTGTTTAGAGAATTTTTATTCTTTTCGCAGAGACAGGACTCAAAATAGAACCCTTTCTTTTATTCTTCAGAGATAGTATGGTAGAAAAAGTAGCTAAGCTTCTCAGAGAAAAGAAAACAGTAGCTTTTACTGGAGCAGGGGCTTCCTTAGAAAGCGGGATACCTACTTTTCGGGGAAAGGGCGGTTTATGGGAAAAGTATGACCCTCAGATATACGCTAGTGTCCCGGGGATTCTGTTTACCTTTCTGAAGTCTCCTGATAAGATTTCTCAGTTTTTTGTAGATTTTTATGAGGTCTTGCTCAAGGCTGAGCCGAATTCTACCCATTATGCCTTAGCGGAGTTAGAAAGGAGAGGCAGTCTTTTAGGAGTAATTACTCAGAATATAGATAACCTTCATCAGTTGGCTGGCTCAAAGGTAGTTTCTGAACTTCACGGTAATGCTTATAAATTCAGGTGTAGAGTTTGTAATAGAGAAGAGACAAGAGATAAGAAGGAAGTAGCTGAGTTTTTAGAGGAGGTTAAGAAACTTCACACCCGCAAAGATTTAATAAGAAAGCTCTTATCTTTTATAGGAAGATGTGAATGCGGGAGGAGGCTTGCTCCTTCAGTAGTATTTTTTGGCCAGCCTTTACCCGAAGAAGAGTTAGTTAAAGCTTACCAGTTAATTGATAAAGCTGAACTTCTTTTAATTATTGGAACAAGTGGTGTGGTTTATCCTGCAGTAAATTTGCCTTTTCAGGCTAAAGAAAGAGGTTGCCAGATTTTAGAAATTAATCCCGAATTAACACCCTTATCCTCAATAGCTGATATTAAGATTTCTCAATCCGCTAATATTTTTTTCTCTCAACTTTTAGAGTATTTAGGTTAGATTACTTTGGAGGCAAAAACTAAAAAACCAGTATGAGAAGGGATTCTTTGTTCTGGCCGGGTTTTTCCTCTTCTTACCAGAATTCTCCGGGTTAAGACTTCCAAAGTTTCTATTTGAGTAAAGCCTGCTTTTTCTAAGGAGAATACAGTCTGGGTTAATTGTTCAAAAGTAGGACAAATCGTGGCAAATCTCCCCCCGGGCTTTAAAGCCTGCAAACTAGCTGGAATTAACTCCCAGGGACTCCCAATATCTATTATTACTGAATCTATATCTTCTTCGTCAAATCTTTCTTTTACTTCTTTAAGTTTAAATTCCACATAATCTTCTAATTGGGCTTTTTTTACATTCTTACGGGCATTTTCTAAGAATTCTTTATTCCTTTCATAACTGAAGACCTTGCCTCCAGGCCTTATAAAATTAGCCAGGGCTAAAGCTATCCCTCCACTTCCTGAACCACATTCTATAACTCTTGCTCCTGGAAATAAATTGCTTTTAAGAAGGATTATCCCTATATCTTTAGGGTAGATTATCTGGGTCTTTCTTTCTATCTTCATAATTATATCCCAGAGAGAAGGTGTCAGGATATAGAATTTTTCTCCTAAGTTGGTTTCTATATTTTGGCCTATATCTTTATTCTTAAGGCTGGATAAATCAATAAATCCTTTATCAGTATGGAACTTTTTATTCTCTACTTTTAAAAGATAGTTTCTCTGAGGGTCTTTATAGAGGAGTATGAGATCACCTTCTTTAAGCATAGAAAAATAATAGCATTTTTAAGAGACTAAGACAAGATTTTAATCTTCTGAGTTTATGAGTCAACGAAACATTTCAGATTTAATCTGGGTAACATTTAATATGAGTCAATTCGAAGTGGCCAAATATGTTGACTTCTCAGGACTTGTTTGTATAATAGTTAATAAAGTCTTTGGATAGAAAGGGAGGAAGGTATGCCTAGGATTAAGAAAGTTAGAGCCAGAGAAATTTTAGATTCTCGAGGAAATCCTACTGTAGAAGTAGATATTATTCTGGATAATGGGGTGTTAGGAAGGGCAGCGGTTCCTTCAGGAGCCTCAACCGGTGAATATGAAGCTTTAGAGTTGAGAGATAAGGACCCTAAAAGGTATAAAGGTAAGGGGGTCTTAAAAGCAGTAGAGAATGTAAATAAAAAAATTTTTCCTAAGATAAAGGGGCTTCAGCCTGATTTCCGAAAGATTGATAAGATACTTCTAAAGTTAGATGCTACAGAGAATAAATCTTATTTAGGAGCAAATGCTGTCTTGGGGGTTTCTTTAGCAGTAGCTAAAGCCGATGCTCTAAGTAAGGGCTTACCTCTTTACAGATATTTAGGAGATTCTAGGGCAAAACTTTTGCCAGTTCCTTTGATGAATATTTTAAATGGAGGCCTGCATGCCGATAACAACTTAGATATTCAGGAGTTTATGATTGTTCCTTTTGGCTTTAATAGTTTTAGGAGGGCTCTGCAGGCAAGTTCAGAAGTATTCCATACTTTAAAAGGTATCCTCAAGTCCCGCAAGCTTTCTACATCTGTAGGCGATGAAGGAGGTTTTGCTCCTAATTTAAAAGGGAATGAACAGGCGATTAAATTGATAATAGAGGCTATACACAAGGCCGGTTATTCTCCGGAGAAACAGATTTGCCTTGCTTTAGATTCTGCAGCCAGTTCTTTTTATAAGAGAGAAAGATACTTTTTTGAGGAGAAGAAAGTTGGCACTCAGTATCTGATAAATTTTTATTCTAAGTTAATCAAAAAATACCCTATATTTTCAATTGAGGACGGCTTAAGTGAAGATGACTGGTCAGGCTGGAGAACTCTTACTGAGGAACTGGGAGAAAAAATTCAGTTAGTAGGAGATGATTTATTTGTTACTAATACTAAGAGATTAAGAGAAGGCATAGAAAGAAAAGTTGCCAATTCTATCCTTATAAAGGTTAATCAGATAGGAAGTTTATCAGAAACTTTAGATACAGTTAATCTGGCTTTTAAAAATAACTACACAGCAGTTATTTCTCATCGTTCGGGAGAAACTGAAGATACAACCATTTCTCACTTAGCAGTTGCTACCGGATCTGGCCAGATTAAAACCGGGTCTTTATCCCGGACGGATAGAGTTTGTAAATACAATGAACTTTTAAGGATTGAGGAAGAATTAGGCAAGAGGGCGGAATATGCCGGTAAAACCCTTAAGGATAGATTTCTTTAAGGTCTTAGGGTTTCTTTTTTTAGGAGTAATCTTATTTTTAATAATTTTCTTTTTATTTTTGCCAAGTTATACTAAAATAAAAGAACTAAGAGAAGAGTATAATATTTTATCTAAGAGTATAGAAGATACCAAAAAGGAGATTGAAACTTTAAAAACTCAGATTGGTTCCTGGGATAAAGACCTCTTTTATTTGGAGAAAGTAGCTCGAGAAAGTTTAGGCCTTTTGAAAGAAAACGAAGTAGTAGTTAAGATAGAAGAATAAAAACTTAATCGCGGGGTGGAGCAGTCAGGTAGCTCGTCAGGCTCATAACCTGAAGGTCGGCCGTTCAAATCGGCCCCCCGCAACCATTTCTTAAAAATATAAACCTGCCTTGGTTTATTTTAAGTTTAGGTTTTCCATTACACCATTTTTAACTTACCCTATTTCTTTTAAAGAAGGCTTTTTGAGCTATTTAAAAAGAGATAAATAACCAATAACCAGCGTAACTTGACAAAATGTTTTCAAAATAATGTGTTACGTTAAAACGTATAAACGTATAAACGTATAAACGTATAAACGTAAAAACGTATGAACGTGAAAACGTGTGAACGTGTGAACGTTAAAACGTGTGAACGTGTGAACGTATAAACGTATAAACGTATGAACGTATGAACGTGTGAACGTTAAAAGACGGCAGGCAGGGATACTCAGCCGAAACCAACAGACGAAGCCGATAGACAATTTTCTTGGCTTATTTTATTTGACGAGAAGGGCTTGGTTTGGTAAGATGTTTTGGCAATGATAGAAAGATATGCTCCTCAAGATATAGCTGGTATTTTTTCTGAAGAATCGAAGTTTAAAAGGTTTTTAAAGATAGAGGTCTTGGTTTCTGAAGCTTTGGCTAAGTTGAAGATAATTCCTCAAAGTGCCTACAGAGAAATCCGTCAGAAAGCAAAAATTTCTGTAGATAAGATTAAAAAGATTGAGGAAAAAACTCACCACGATGTAGTATCTTTCATTCTTAACTTGTCAGAAAGTTTAGGCAAATCTTCCCAATATATCCACTTTGGTTTAACTTCTTCAGACCTTTTAGATACTACTTTGGCCTGGCAGATAAAGGATTGTTTAGAGATTATCTTAAAAGACTTAGAAGCTTTAATAAGAGAAGTAAAAAAGAAAGCTCTGAAATACAAAGATACAATCTGTGCAGGGAGAACCCATGGTGTCCATGCTGAAGTTTACAGTTTTGGTTTAAAGTTTGCTTTCTTCTATGATGAACTTGTAAGAGTAAGGAGATTACTTAAAGATTCTAAAGGTATTGTCTGCTGTGGAAAGATTTCCGGAGCAGTAGGCACATTCGTCCACCTTCCTCCTGAAGTAGAAGAATTTGTTTGTAAGAAGATTGGCATAACTCCGGCCAAAATTTCTTCTCAGGTAGTTTCTCGGGATAGATTAGCCTATCTTTTAAGTATTTTAGCTTTATTAGGTTCAGTTATCGAGAGGTTTGCTACCGAGATAAGGCATCTTCAGAAAACAGAGACTAAAGAGGCAGAAGAGCCTTTCTATTCAGGACAAAAAGGTTCATCAGCTATGCCTCATAAAAGGAACCCTATAATTTGTGAGAGAATGTCGGGATTATCCCGGCTTCTTAGGGCAAATATGTTAGCAGGGTTTGAGAATATAAACCTTTGGCATGAAAGAGATATTTCTCATTCTTCAGCAGAAAGAGTGATTATTCCTGATTCTATAAGTCTTGTTGTTTATATTTTGCGTAAATTTAGAGAGGTAATAAGAGATCTCTCGGTTTATCCTGAAAATATGCTTAAAAATTTGGAAATTTCTCAAGGTTTAATCTATTCTCAGGCAGTGCTTCTTAAACTGATGATAAAAGGATTAGAAAGAGAACGGGCTTACGATTTAGTTCAGAAAATTTCTTTTGAAGTTATTAAAAACTCCATTAATCTTAAAGAGGAACTTCTTAAGAGCAAAGAGGTAAAGAAGTATTTAAGTTCTGAAGAGATTGAAGAGATATTTTTACCCCACAACTATTTAAAAAATATCAACACTATTTACAGAAAGCTTAATCTTCTCTGATGAGTAAAATCACTTATAAAAAAGCTGGTGTAGATGTAGGTAAGGCTGAAGAATTTGTGGCCAGCATTAAGAAGTTCTTAAAAAATAGAGGGATTTCTGCTTTTGGTTGTGTTTATGATTTATCTAAGAAGCTTAAGAAATACCACGAACCAGTATTAGTTTCTTCTTCAGATGGCGTAGGCACAAAACTTAAGATTGCCCAGGAGTTAGGTATTCATAATACGGTAGGTATAGATTTAGTAGCAATGAATGTAAATGATGTAGTCTGTCTGGGAGCAGAACCCCTTTTCTTCTTAGATTATATAGCTTGTGGAAAGCTTAACCCTGAGGTTTTGAAAGAAGTGGTAAGAGGTATTAACAAAGGCTTAGAAGAGGCGGGCTGTTTGTTCTTAGGTGGTGAGACTGCCGAGATGCCCGGTATGTACAAGAAGGATGAATATGATTTAGCAGGTTTCTGCGTAGGGATTGGGGAGAGAAGGGTTTTAGACGGGAAAAAGATAAGAGAAGGAGATGTAGTCTTAGGTTTAGCTTCCAGTGGGCTTCATTCTAATGGTTTTTCCTTGGTAAGAAAGGTTTTTTCGGAGAAGGAAATCAGGAAATATTACCGGGAACTTCTTAAGCCTACCCGTATATATGTTAAGCCTGTCCTCTCTTTGTTGTCTAACAGGAATTTAAACCCACTATCTATTAAGGGGATTGCCCATAATACCGGAGGCAGTTTTTATAATAAATTAACTAAGATTTTACCTGAAAAATTCTCTTTTAAAATTTACCGGAATCACTGGAAAGTTCCTGAAATTTTTAAAATAATCCAGAAAAAAGCTAACTTAGAAGATAAAGAGATGTATTCTATTTTTAATATGGGGATTGGGATGGTGGTGGTAGCAGGGAAAAGCGAAGCCTTTAAAGTTTTTAACTTCTTAAAGAAGAAGATTACTACTTATATTATTGGTGAGGTAGTAAGGAGAGAAAAAGAAGGAATAGTTTTAGTTTAACCATAAATTTAGGTTGAGATGAAGGTATTGGTAATTGGTTCAGGAGGGAGAGAGCATTGTTTAGCCTGGAAGTTGAAAGAGTCTAAGCTGGTGGATAAGCTCTATATTGCTCCTGGCAACGCCGGAACTTCTCTAATTGGAGAAAATGTTGATATTAACCCTCAGGATTTAGAAGGGCTGGTAAAATTTGCTGAAAATAGTAAGATAGACTTAACCGTAGCAGGACCAGAAGCTCCTTTAGTGGGAGGTATTGTAGATAGGTTTGAGAGTAAGGGGCTTAAGATATTCGGGCCTAAAAGAGATTTAGCTCTCTTAGAAGGAAGTAAAGTTTATGCTAAGAAGATAATGAGAAAGTTCGGTATTCCTACTGCTGACTTTGAAGTTTTTTCTCAGCCAGATTTGGCCAAAGATTATGTAAGGAGTAAACGGTTTCCTTTGGTAATTAAGGCTGATGGGTTAGCTGCAGGCAAAGGGGCTATAGTTTGTAAGAATAGAGAAGAAGCCTATTCAGCCATAGACTTAATAATGACTGAGAAAAAATTTGGTTCAGCAGGAGAAAATATAGTAATTGAAGATTTTTTATCCGGAGAAGAAGCTTCAGTATTAGTATTTACCGACGGAGAAACCATTTTTCCTTTAGTGCCTTCTCAGGATCATAAACAAGTTTTTGATGAAGACCGGGGACCTAATACCGGAGGTATGGGAGCATATGCTCCAGCTCCAGTAGTAAATGATGTTGTGTTTAGAAAGATAACCGAGGAGATTTTTGAGCCTTTAATTAGAGGCTTAAAGAAGGAAGGTAAAGTTTATAAAGGAATGCTTTATGCGGGGTTGATGATTAAAGATAATCAACCTTATGTTCTGGAATTTAACGTAAGGTTTGGCGACCCTGAGACTCAGGTTATTCTCCCTAAGTTAAGAAGCGATTTATTAGAAGTTATGCTTAAGACTATTGGGGAGGATTTAGCTGAGGTTAACCTGGTTTGGGATGAGCGTTTCTGCCTCTGTGTGGTTTTAGCTTCGGGAGGTTATCCTGGGAAATATGAAAAAGGGAAAGTTATTAAGGGTTTAGAGAAAGTAGAGGGCTTAAGAGACCTTTTTCTCTTTCACGCCGGGACTAAAAGAAGAGATGGAGAATTTATCACTGCTGGGGGGAGGGTTTTAAATGTAGTAGGGTTAGCTGAGGGTTTAATTGAAACTCAAGTTAAAGTCTATGAAGCTATAAAGAATATTTATTTTGAAGGTATACACTATCGCAAAGATATCGGGAATAAAGCCTTAAAGTATTTATAATTTTAGAGGTAATTTATGAAAAAGATTTTGATTTTGTTAGGAAGTAATTCTGATTTCCCTCAGGTAGAGGAAGGACTTAAACTTCTTAAAGATTTAAAGGTTGACTATGAGCTTAAGGTTATCTCTGCTCACAGAGACCCTGATAAACTTAGAAACTATCTTAAAAATATAGATAAGAAAGGAGTAAAAGTAATTATTGCTTGTGCAGGATTATCAGCAGCTTTACCAGGAGTAGTTTCTTCTTATGTAGATATCCCGGTGATTGGAGTCCCTTTATACAGTAAAGCTTTCAAAGGTATAGACTCTTTACTTTCTATTCTCCAGATGCCCAAGGGAGTGCCGGTGGCTTGTACTACTGTAGATGGTTCAGGGATAGTTAATGCAGTAGTATTAGCTTTAAGAATTTTAGCTCTTTCTGGCAGAAAAGAAAAAAGCCTGCTTAAAAAAGTTAAAAAGAAATTTAAGAAGAGATGAAGCCTCAATTAATCCACATTGACCCTGAGAATATTGATTTAAACTTAATTAAAAAAGTTGCTTCCTGGATAAGAGAAGGCAAGGTTGGAGCTTTGCCTACTGAGACTGTTTATGGTTTAGCTGCTAATTTAGATAGGCAAGATGCTGTTAACAGGGTTTATCTTCTTAAGAAAAGAGATAGAAATAAACCTTCCACTATTCATATAGCTTCTCCTGAGGATGTAGATTTCTTTTTAGATATTTTACCTCCTTCTGGTTATAGGCTTATAGAAAAGTTTTGGCCAGGTCCTTTGACTATTATCTATTATCAAAAAGATTCACCGCAAAATATTGGTTTGAGGTGCCCTGATCATCCAGTAACTTCTTTGATTTTGAAGGAGGCTCTTTGCCGGGTAATTATGCCCTCAGCTAACATTTCTGGTGAGCCTCCAGCAGTAAGTTCAGAAGAAACCCAGAGAATGTTTAATGGCCAGATAGATTTTATTGTAGATTCTCTTCCTCCTTCTCTTAAAGTCTCTTCAACTATAGTTGATTTAACTTTAAAACCTCCTCAAGTAATAAGGTCAGGAGCTATTCCTGAAAAAGAGATTGTTAAAGTTTTAGATTGTAAGAGAATACTTTTTGTTTGTACCGGTAATACCTGCCGGTCAATAATGGCTCAGTATTTGTTAAAGCTTTATCTTAAGAAGAAACCTTCTTTAGCTGAAAAGTTAGAAATTCTTTCCTGTGGAGTTTCTGCCTCTGAAGGAATTCCTCCTTCTTCAGAAGTAATAGAACTTCTCCTTAAAGAAGGTATAAATGTTTCTCAACACACTTCTCAAAGGGTAAATAAATACTTGATTCGTTCTTCAGATATAATTATAGTAATGGAAAAGAGGCAGAGAGAAGCTATAATTGGTATGGAAGCTTCAGCTGTAAATAGGATATTCTTGATGGGTAATTTTTTGAAAGAGTATCAAGATGATATTCCTGATCCTATAGGAAAGCCGCCTCAATACTTTGAAGAGGTTTTTTATCTTATTAAGAAAGCAATTGAGGAGATAATTAACTGGCTATAAAAGAATGAGGATAGCTATAGGTTCTGACCATCGTGGTTTTGAATTAAAGATAGAGCTGGTAAGCTACCTTAAAAAGAAGGGTCATAAAGTATTAGACTTGGGGACATTTTCTTCTACCTCCTGTGATTATCCTCTATATTGTTTTAAGGTAGGAGAAGCTGTTTCTTCTAAAAAAGCTCAGAGAGGAATATTTATCTGTAAGACCGGGATTGGTTCTTGTATTGCCCTTAATAAAGTTAAAGGAATAAGAGCCGGTTTAGTTTATAATATAAAGGCAGCTAAGTTTTCTCGTTTACATAACGATACCAATGTTTTAGTGTTAGGAGCAGATTTTGTTAGTTTTGAGTATGCCAGGAGATTAGTAGGAATTTGGCTTAATACTGAATTTGAAGGAGGAAGACACCAGAGAAGAATTAATCAAATAAGAAAAATTGAGGAGGGTTATGGACTTTAGGCATTTGAAAGAAAAAGACCCCCAGATTTTTTCAGCAATAAAGAAGGAAATTTTAAGGCAGGAAAATACTTTAGAATTGATAGCTTCAGAAAATGCAGCCTCCTTAGCTATTTTGGAAGCTCAGAGTTCTCCTTTGACTAACAAGTATGCTGAAGGTTATCCTAAGTCCCGCTGGTATGGGGGCTGTAGATTTGTAGATGAAGCAGAAGATTTAGCCCGCCAGAGAGTAAAATCTCTTTTTTCTTCTGAATATGCTAATGTCCAGCCTCACTCGGGGACTCAAGCTAATATGGCAGTTATGTTTTCTGTGTTAGAAGCAGGAGATACTATCCTGGCTATGGATTTAGCCTGTGGAGGTCATCTCTCTCACGGACACCCTTTAAATTTTTCGGGAAAGTTCTATAAGGTGATTACTTATGGAGTAGATAGAGAGACTGAGTTGATTGATTATGGAGAAGTAGAAGAATTAGCTAAGAGATTTAAACCTAAGCTTATTATAGCTGGTGCTTCAGCCTACCCCCGGATAATAGATTTTTCTCGCTTTAGAGAGATTGCTGATAAAGTAGGAGCTTTCTTGCTGGTAGATATGGCTCATTTTGCAGGGTTAGTGGCAGCTGGTCTTTATCCTAACCCCTGTGCTTATGCTGAATTTGTTACTGCCACTACCCATAAGACTCTGCGTGGTCCGCGGGGAGGATTTATCTTAGCTAAAAAAGAATTTTCTAAGGCTATAGATTCAGCTTTATTTCCGGGAATCCAGGGAGGTCCTCTTATGCATATAATAGCGGCTAAGGCTGTATGTTTTAAGGAAGCTCAAACTGGAGAATTTAAGAGGTATCAGAAAAGAGTTTTAGAGAATTGTAAGACCTTTTGCGAAGAGTTTAAAAATTTAGGCTTAAGAGTAGTTAGTGGAGGAACAGATTCTCACTTACTTCTCTTAGATTTAAGGAAGATTGGAATTTCCGGTAAGAAAGCTTCTTTAGTTTTAGAAGATATCGGTATTACTGTTAATAAGAACTTAATCCCTCACGACCCTAAACCTCCCAGTCTGAGTAGCGGGATTAGGATAGGAACACCAGTAATTACTACCCGGGGTATGGGAGAAGAGGAGGTTAAACAGATTTCTCAGATAATCTATAAGGCTTTAACTTCTTTTGATAATCAACAGATTTTAAATAGACTTAAAGAAGAAGTAGGAGAGTTAGTGAAAAGATTTCCTTTGTATCCTGATATAGAAATTTAAGGTTAAAAGATGGAAAGGGCAAAGAGACCAGACTGGGATGAGTATTTTATGAAGATAGCTTATTTAGTAAGTGAGCGCTCTACCTGTTTAAGAAGAAAAGTAGGAGCGGTATTAGTAAGAGACAAAAGAATATTAGCTACAGGTTATAATGGAGCGCCCCGCAATATAACCCATTGTGAAGTTACTGGTTGTTTGAGAGAAAAACTTAAAGTACCCTCAGGAGAAAGACATGAGTTGTGCCGGGGGCTACATGCTGAGCAAAATGTTTTACTTCAGGCTGCTCTCTACGGAGTTTCTACCCAGGGGGCTTCTCTATATGTTACCGTGACACCTTGTATAATCTGTGCTAAAATGTTAATAAATGCCGGGATAGCTGAAATAGTCTTTGAGGGAAATTATCCTGATGAAATGGCTAAAGATTTCCTCAAAGAAGCAGGGGTAAAATTACGCAGAATTATAAAAAGGTAGATTAGAGATGAAGTGCCCTTTTTGCGGTCATAAAGAGGATAAAGTTATTGATTCTCGTTCAATCCAGGACGATTCCTCTATAAGAAGGAGGAGAGAGTGTCTTCAGTGTGGGAAGAGATTTACTACCTATGAATATATAGAAAAGATCCCTCTTATGGTAATAAAGAAAGATTCTCGAAGAGAACCCTTTGATAGAAATAAAATTTTGCAGGGATTAATTAAGGCTTCTCAAAAAAGACCCATTAGTATGGCTCAGCTTGAGTCTTTAGTAGAGGAGGTAGAAAAGGAGATTCAGAAAAAATACGACCGGGAAATAGAGTCAAAGGTAATAGGAGAATTAGTAATTCAGAGATTAGCCCGCTTAGATGATGTTGCTTATGTGCGCTTTGCCTCAGTATATCGGCAATTTAAAGATGTGAATGAGTTTATGCGCGAACTTAAGGATATTCTAAGTAAAAGAAGACTCTCTTAATTTATTTAAGGAAATGGTAGAAGTTGAAGTATCTAAAATAATAATTGATGAGAAGTCTCAAGAACAGGTAGTTGTTTTAAAGGAGAAACAGGGCTCAAGGCTTTTACCTATAGTTATTGGGATAAATGAGGCAGCAGCCATAAGAATGAAGTTTGGCGGGTTTACTCCACCCCGGCCCCTTACTCATGATTTACTTAAATCAATAATTGATAACTTAGAAGCCAGATTAGAGAAAGTTATAATAGATAAGCTGGTAGATTCTACTTTTCATGCTAAATTAATACTAAAAACGGATAAAGGTTTAACCAGGAGAGTAGATGCTCGGCCTTCTGATAGTATTGCTTTAGCAGTAAGAGCAGGAGCGCCTATATTTGTAGAAGAAGAGGTTTTGGATAAGTCTTCATTTTTCTCTCCTTAAAATGAAGATTGGTTTAATTTCTGATACTCACGATAACCTTCCTTTAATTAAAAGGGCAGTGGAGTTTTTTAATGAAAGGAAAGTGGAGTTGGTTCTTCACGCTGGAGACTTTGTAGCCCCCTTTTCTCTAAAGCCCTTAAAAGAATTGCAGTCTCCCTGGAGAGGAGTTTTTGGAAATAACGATGGAGAAAGAAAAGGGCTCTTAAAAGCCTCAGGAGGCAAGATTGAAGAGGGACCTTTATTTTTAGAACTTGATTCTAAGAAGATAGCCTTAATTCACGAATTTCAGGAATTACCTGCTGAAGTAATAATTTTTGGCCATACTCATTTACCCCAGGTAGAGAGACAGGAAAATACCCTTATTGTTAATCCCGGAGAGGCTTGTGGCTGGTTATCGGGAAAACCTACAGTAGCGATTTTAGACACCCTCAGCCTTTCTGCGGATATTTTCCCTCTTTAATTCTAACGTGAACCAATAACCAATCACCAGCGTAACTTGACAAAATACTTTGAAAGTAAAATGTCAAGTTAATATAAGGCTTCAAAAAATTTGATTTTGATATTGTCAGTGAGCTTCTTTTTATGGTATAATTTAATACTTTTTTAAATTTTTGGGTAAGCTTAATGAAGCCTGGTAAGGTGAATTCTGTAAGAGGGGGGATATTATTGTTAAGTTTGTTCTTTTTAGGGTGCTCTCCTCCAGAAGCCAGAAAAAAGAGGATAGTTATCTGGCACTGGATGACTGACCGTCAGCCTGCCTTTCAAGAATTAGCCCAGAGTTATCAGGCTCAAACAGGTATTCAGGTAGATTTTCAACTCTATGCACCTTCCGAGGCTTATTCCCAAAAAGTGCGGGCAGCTGCTCAAGGAGGGAATTTGCCCGATATTTTTGGGGTTTTAAGTGAAAAAAGAGATTTTGCCTCTCTTATTAAGGCTGGATATATTTTAGACCTTACCCCCTATATGGAAGAAGGAGATTCTTCCTGGCGTAATAGATTTTTTCCTCAGGCTTTAGCTGTGAATGAGTTTTCTCAGGGTAATACTTACGGAGTGAATCCCGGTATATATGCTGTGCCTATAGATATGGTAGCTATAACTATAGTTTATAATAAAAATTTATTAAGAAAGTTGGGGCTTGATTCTTCTCAGCCACCTCAGAATTTTGAGGAATTTTTAGACTTAGGAAGAAAAATAAAAGAAGAGAAATTGCAGGGTTTGGTCTCGGGATGGGGCGAACTCTGGCTGATTTATTGTTTTGCCCAAAATTATGCTTTTAATATTATGGGCGAAGAAAAAGTCTTGGCTACTATTCGGGGAGAGGTCCCTTATACTGATCCTGCCTGGATTGAGGTTTTAAGATTATTTGAAGAGATGAAGAATTCAGGGATTATTACTAGTAAAGTGGTAAGTATGGTTAATAAAACTGCTGAGCAGATTTTTGCTAATGAAAAAGCAGTATTTGCCTTTAATGGTTCCTGGTGTGTTAATGTTTATAAAGGTATGAATCCTGATTTAGACTACGGAGTAATGTTGCCTCCCCGCATTTCTAATAAGTTTCCTTTGTTAGTCTGGGGAGGGGCGGGCTCTTCTTTTATGGTTAATGCTCATTCTCCCTATAGAGAGGAAGCAGTTAAATTTTTAAAGTGGCTCACTGCTCCTGAACAACAAAGTTATTTAGTGAGAGAGACTAATAATCTACCGGCAATTAAAGAATGTAAGGAGAGTTTACCTCAGATTTTGGTGAGTTTTTCTCGGTTATTGGAGAAATCCACCCACCCTAATAGCTGGGATGTCTGGGAATCTCCGTTGGTTAATGAGACCTTAGCCCGAGGTATTCAAGCAATAATCCTGGGCAAAAAAACCCCGGAGGTTGTAGCTGAAGAGGTCCAGAGAGTAAAGGAAAGAGAATTAGCTAAAAAGAGTAATTAAATGAAATTGCGGCAGGTATTGGAGGATTATACTTTTATTCTCCCGGCAGTGGGTATATTTATTATATTCTATATTGTCCCTTTTTTCTTTATTTTTCGGTTAAGTCTTTTTGAGTGGGATGGTATTGGAAGGTTGAGTTCAGCTACTTTTGTAGGTTTAGCCAATTTTAAAGAGATAATTTTCCGGGATTCTAATTGGTGGCGCTCAGTTAGTAATGCTGGCTGGATTACTTTTATTGCTCTTACTTTTCAGAATAGTTTAGCTTTTCTCTTAGCTTTAGCTTGCAGTAAGAGGATAGTCTTAAGAGGTGTTTACCGGATAATATTTTTTATTCCTCCTATTCTTTCGGAGGTTGTAGTAGGTATGGTTTGGCGGTTTATTATTAATGATGTGGATGGAGCTAATATTGTTAACCAGGTTTTAGCCTATTTAGGTTTACACCAGTTTGTCCGGGCCTGGCTTTCTGACCCTAATACTGCCTTGAATGTAGTGGCTTTAGTCCATTCCTGGAAAGGGTTTGGCTGGGCTTTTTTGATTTTTCTGGCCGGGCTGCAGACTATTCCTCGAGAGTTTTATGAATCTGCCCGAGTAGACGGAGCTAATAGCTGGCAGGTATTTAAGAATATAACCTTTCCTTTACTGGTACCGGTAATTATCCTGGTAGCTATCTTAACTATTTTAGGAACAATGCAGTCATTTGTATTGATAATTAGTCTGGTGGGAGGAGAGCTTGCCGGGTATACTTCAGTGCCAGTGCTAAGGATACTCTGGGTTATGCGGAATTCTTCGCGTTTTGGTTATGCCTGTGCTTTGGGTATTAATTTAGGGATTATTTTAGTAGTAGCTTCTTTTATTCAATATAAGTTTTTTAAGAAAGTACGGGATCTAATTTAAATTATGGAGATAAACTCCTGGCTTAAAAAATACACTTTTACCCTGCACCATCAGAAAGCCAAAGATGTAAATCCGCAGATGAAGAGAAAGATTCTGAAAGGTCACGCCCAAAAGCCATCCTCTCCTTTCCTTGGAAGGGCGGGGTTAAGTCGTGGTGCAGGGTTTACTGCAATTATCCATCTATTCTTGTTAGTAGTGGCAGTAAGCTGTATTTATCCTCTTCTCTGGATGGTTTTCTCCAGCTTTAAGACCCAACAGACAATATTTACTAACCTTTCTCTTATCCCTGAGAGATTTCATTTTGAAAATTATTATCGCGTCCTTACTCAAGAAAATTTTGGCCGCTATTTTTTAAATAGCATTTTTTATACGGGGAGTGTGGTCTTCTCAATAATAATTATTGCTTCTTTAGCCGGATATGCTTTTTCCCGTCTCAACTTTCCCGCTAAAAATCTTATCTTCATAATTTTTATAGGAGCAATGATGATTCCTACTCCAGGAAATTTTGTGCCTCTATATGTGTTATTAAATAAACTCCACCTCCGCAACACCCCTTTAGGTTATATTCTCTGTATGATTAGCGGAGGCCTGCCTCTAAGTATATTTTTATTTAAAACTTTCTTGGATAAAATGCCTCAGGAGTTAGAAGATATTGCCCGTATAGATGGCTGTTCTAAGTTGAGGATATGGTGGAATATTGCTTTACCTTTTGCTAAGCCTATTTTAGGAGTGGTAGCTATTTTTAATACTTTGAATGTTTGGAATGAATATTTATTAGCTTTAGTTGTATTTGACAGTAAATACTTTATGCCTTTACAGAGGGCTTTAGTAGTGTTTAGAGGAGAGCATTTAACTAACTATCCTCTTTTAATGGCTGCACTTACTATAACTACTCTCCCGGTAATTGTAATCTATCTTTTGTTTCAGAAGTATATTGTTCGGGGCATAACTGCTGAAGTAGGATTATGAGGATTATTTAGATTGAAAGGAGAAAGATATGAAAAAAACTCACCACATTACTGCTCCTGAGGACCGCATTCCTATTTTTCAAAAAGCAGTCTATAGTATAGGAGGATTGGTTAATAATATTCAGGCTGCTGCTTTGGGAGCTATGGTTATTGTCTTGAATTTAGGTTTAGGAGTAAATCCAGCTTTAGTAGGTTTAGTAGGAGCTATTCCCAGGATTATTGATGCTATCTCTGATCCTGTCACTGGTTATATCTCCGATAATATCCGCACTCCCTGGGGCCGGCGCCGGCCAGTAATATTTTTAGGAGCAATTCTGGGAGGAGTTTTTTATGCAGTAATGTTTCAATTATATAAAGGGTATTCCGAAAGTTTTTATTTCTGGTATTTTTTGTGTTTTCAGTGCCTTTATTTTCTGGGGTTTACCTGTTTTTCTATCCCCTGGATTGCTCTGGGTTATGAGATGACTCCTGATTATCATGAAAGGACTCGTTTACAGGGAGCAGCTAACTTTGTAGGTCAAATTGCCTGGCTGGTAGCTCCTTGGTTCTTTAAGGTTATGAGTAACAAGGGCTTATTTACTGATATTGTTCAGGGAGCCCGAATTCTTTCTATAGGCGTGGGAGCTTTTATTATTTTTGGGGGTATACTTCCGGCAGTCTTCATTAAAGAGCGTTTTGCTGATTTACCTAAACCGGAGAGAGGTAAAGGTCTCTGGAATATCACTAAAGATTTTTTCCGGGGGTTTTTGGTAGCTTTTAAATGCAGACCTTTTGTTAAACTTTGTGCAGCTACTTTTTTAGTTTTTAATGGGTTTATGCTGGCTTCAGCTTTTACTGCTTATGTTATTTTCTTCTATATTTTTAAACACGCTCCCAGTTTAGATAAAGCCTATGCTCAGGGAGGCACACTTTTAGGCTGGTTTGGTTCAGTTAGTTCTCTTTGCACTTTCTGTGTAATTTTTCTGGCTACCTGGCTTTCTACCAAGATTGGGAAAAGAAAGACATTTCTAACTACTCTCTCTATATCTATAGTAGGTTATGCTTTGAAATGGGTAGGGTATAACCCTGATTATCCTTATCTTTTATTAATATCAGCTCCTTTTATTGCTTTTGGGTTAGGCTCTCTTTTTACTTTAGTCAGTTCAATGATAGCTGATGTTTGTGATTACGATGAACTTTCTACAGGGACCCGCAGAGAGGGTCTGTTTGGAGCTATTTACTGGTGGATGGTGAAGTTGGGGTTGGCAGTTTCTTCTTTAGCTTCGGGTATTCTCTTGAACTTAACCGGATTTGATGTAAAATTAGGTCTTGACCAGAGTAGCCAAACTCTTCTTTATATGCGTCTTTGTGATATAGGGATTCCTATTGTAGCCTCAATAATAGCTATTTTGATTATGGTGACTTTTAAGATTTCTGAAGATAGAGCTTATGAGATTAGAAAGGAAGTAGAGAGGCGTAGAGTAGAGAGGCGTAAAGAAAAAAGGCCAGTAGAGATAGAGAGACGCCAGCAGGAAAGACGGAAAGGAGAGAGGCGGTCTTCCTTAAGGGATGTTGATTAAGATGAGGAGAATTTCAAAATTAAAAATTAGTTTTCTGGGAGGTAGTTTTATTTTTATATTATGTTTTCTCTTTAAGGTTTTTTCTCAAGGGCAAGATTCAGGAGAATATGTAAACCAGAGTTGGGAAGAGTTAGGGAGAAGAAATTTTGAGAGGGTTTATGAACTTACTGATGAGTGTATAGCTGAATTTAAAAAAGATGCAGATAAAATTTCTCAGTCTTTAAGGGGTTTTCCTCCTAAAGGAAAAGAGAATGTATATAAGGTAATGAATGATTTAGCTACTTGTTATTTTATTAAAGGTGAAGCCTTGATGCGCCAGGGTAAGATTGAGGAGGCAGTTGAGGCTTTTAATACAATTATAGAGAAGTATCCTTATGCTCAGGCCTGGGATCCTCGGGGCTGGTTCTGGTCCTTAAAGGAGAAGGCAGAGATTACCCTGAAAAAACTTAAAACAGGCATAATAGAAGAGGAGGAAGAAGAGAAAGTAGTTATTACTAAAATAGTCTTAGCTGATCCCGGTGAGGAATTTCCAGTAAATTACGAAAAATATGGAAAGTTTTCCGGCTTAGGCACAAAAGATTATAAATATTTAATAGAAGACCCTGAAGGATTAAGTTCTGCCTGTGGGGAGGGGGTTTATCCCAATACTACTTCTTTTAGATATGACCCTGAATTTGTCAAAGTAAAAAAGAGACTTTTTAAACTTGACCACTGGAAGATTTTGAATTCCCGAGATTTGAGCTTAGCTTTTTATAAATGGAATATCTGTGCCGAACCTTGGGGAGTAAAACAATTTTATTTAGCTGATTTATTAGAAAGGTCAGGCTTGATAAAGCAGGCAATAAAAGCCTATTATGCAGTAGTAGTTCATTTTCCTCAAGCTTATGGCAAGACTTATTGGGGTACTCCCTGGTATATAGGAAGAGCTGCTATCACCAGAATTAAATACCTTTTAAGAAAGCATCCCGAATTAGGATTAGAGTTGAAGTCCAGTTATATTAAGGTAATAAATGGTTTTGACCACGATGTAAGCAACGATATTTTTATTGTTAATCCAGGAAGATTTGTTAAGAAAAGAATTATGAACTTTTTCAATTTTAAAAAGAAGAGATGTCTTGGTAAAGTCAGGAGAGAAATAGGTTCAAAAGTTAAATTAGTCCAGTATGAGTCCGGAGATTGGGAGTTGCTGGTAGATAATAAACCCTTTATAATAAAGGGCATAACTTATGCTCCTACCCGGGTAGGTGAATCTCCTGACGAAGGAACTCTTTCTCAATGGATGACTCAGGATATAAATAATAACGGATTAATAGATGCGCCTTTTGAGGCTTGGGTAGATAAAAATAGAAATAATAAAAAAGATGAAGACGAAAAGAAAACAGGAGATTTTACTTTACTGAAAGAAATGGGAGTAAATTGTATAAGAGTCTATCATCAGCCTCATAAACCCGACAAACAGCTTTTAAGAAAGCTCTATAAAGATTATGGTATAATGGTAATAATGGGTGATTTTTTGGGTAAGTATACCTTGGGTTCAGGAGCGGAGTGGTCAGAAGGTACAGATTATTCCAATCCTGAACATCAGGAGAATATGCTTAAATCAGTGCGAGAAATGGTAGAAGAGTTCAAAGGCGAACCTTATATTCTAATCTGGGTTGTAGGCAACGAAAATCTCTATGGTTTAGGTTGTAATGCTGATAAAGACCCCGTAAGTTTTGCTAAATTTTTAAATAGAGCCGCTAAGTTAATAAAAGAATTGGATCCTACTCGGCCGGTAGGTGTAGTCTGGGGAGATACTCTTTATCTGGATGTATTTAGTAAGTATTGTCCGGATGTAGATATATTTGGAACGAATGCTTATAGAGGTAAATATGGTTTTGGCTTTTTGTGGAGCGATGTGAGAGAATGCTGTGATAAGCCAGTAGTTATTACTGAATTTGGCGCGCCTGCTTATGCTCAAGGCTGGAGTTTACCAGAAGCTGAAGAGTTTCAGGCTGAGTACCACCAGGGTTGTTGGGAGGATATTCAGAATAATTTGGCTGGTTCTGGAGAAGGGAATGCTTTAGGAGGGATAGTCTTTGAATGGCTGGATGAGTGGTGGAAAGCTTATGAACCTTCCTACCATGATAAGAAAGGCTTATTTAATGGGCCATTTTTAGATGGTTATATGCACGAAGAATGGTTAGGCCTGTGTTCTCAGGGAGATGGAAGAAGTTCGCCCTTTTTAAGGCAACTGAGAAAAGCTTATTTTACTTACAAAAGACTTTGGAAATAGATAGTTTTGTTGGGAGAGCAATACTTATATATAAGGTAAGAAAGGAGGTGTGGAGATAAGGGTTTTTAAAAATTCAAGATGTAAAAGTAAAAAAGGAGGTAAGAAATGAGGGGGTATCTGAGGTTGTTGCTGATTTTGGGATTAGTAGGTTTAGGAGTTTCTGGTTATAGCCAGGAAGAGAAGAGGTTTGATATCTATACTGATAAGACTTCTTCTTCTAATCATTATGCTCCTTCGGGCTGGATGGGTGATTATGGAGACATAGGTCTTGATGATCAGAGTATGGAAGAGCCTTTTTCCGGAGCTACCTGTATAAAGATAACCTATTCAGCTAAGAGAAGCCAGGGTAAAGGTTGGGCCGGGATTTACTGGCAGTCTCCACCTAATAACTGGGGGAACAGAAAAGGAGGATTTGATTTAACCGGTTTTAATAAGCTGGTCTTTAGAGCCAGAGGTGCTCAAGGAGGAGAGGTAATAAGCAAAGTAAAAGTAGGGGGTATTGGGATAGGCACAGAGGTAGCTTATCCTGACTCTGGAGAAAAAGAAGCAGGACCTGTTCAACTTACTTCTGATTGGCAGGAGTATTCAGTAAATTTGGCAGGAGTTGATTTATCTTATATAAGCGGTGGTTTAGGTATAATTTTAACTGCTGACCACAATCCTCAGGGTGCGGTTGTCTACTTAGATGACATCTATTTTACTTTTGACCCTGATTTAGAACCTGAATCAAAGAGAGTGGAATTCCCTTTCTATGTTTATGCTGATGCCACCTCTTTAGACAATCACTATATCCCTTCAGGCTGGATGGGTGATGCTCAGGATATAAAGTTTGACCAGAATTGTAAAGATAATCCTTATTCCGGTTCTTCCTGTATAAAGATAGTCTATACTGCTAAAGCCTCGCAGGGAGCCCGCTGGGCTGGTATCTACTGGCAGAATCCTGCTAATAACTGGGGTTCAAAAGATGGAGGTTATGACTTAACTGGAGCTACTAAACTTACTTTCTGGGCTCGGGGAGAAGAAGGTGGAGAAAGAATTGAAGAGTTTAAGATAGGTGGAATAATGGGAGAATATTCAGACTCTGACTCTGCAGGTATAGGACCGGTAGTCTTGACCCCCGAATGGAAAAAATATACCATAGACTTAAGGGGAAAAGATTTATCTTACATAATTGGGGGTTTTTGCTGGTCAACTAATGCTGATGTTAACCCTGAAGGTGCGGTTTTTTATTTAGACGAGATAAGGTACGAAAAAGACTAAAAATTTAGGCAGGTAAGGTTTAAAATTAAAGAATAGATAAAGGAGAGAAGTCTCTTCAGAAGGGATGTATTTTCCTGTAAAAGAGGAGAGATGAGAAGAAGATTTTTTATTTTCTGCTGGGTAGCAGGCGTTATTTACTTAACTAACTTAGAGGCTATCCCTATAGAGATTAGAGAGAATAAAGAAGGCGGATTTCAGCTTCTTGTGGAAGGTAAACCCTTCTTAGTAAAAGGAGTAATTTACCATCCCATTCCTCCGGGAAAAGATTTTACCTATAACTTCTGGCAGGATTTAGAGAGTATAAGAGAAGACGCAAAGTTGATAAAACAGGCAGGGTTTAATACAGTTAGATTTTATGAGCCTTGTTTAGATTTAGAGCAGACCAGGAAAGTAATAGGGGTTTTTTACGAAGAAGGTATCTACACCATAATGGGTCACTGGTTGGGGTTTTGGAACTACCCTTCTCCTTTCTATGGAGATAAAGATTTCCGAAATAAGGTAAAAGAAGATGTTTTAAGAATGGTGGAAGCCTTAAAAGAAGAGGAAGGTTTACTTTGCTGGATATTAGGGAACGAAAACAATTATTCTTTTTCAGGAAAGGTTAATGGCTGGACCTCTCCTGAAGTTGAAAAGTTGGAATCTCCCCGGGAGAGAATAGATAAAAAAGCTGAGATTTACTATAGTTTTGTTAACGAGATAGCCAAGGCTATAAAAGAAATAGATAAAGACCATCCAGTAGGTCTGGGGAATGGAGAGCTTATAACTTTAGATACAGCTTCTCAGAAGGCTAAAGCTGTAGACTTTCTTGCTTTAATTTTCTACCGGGGGAAAAGATTTGGCAATATCTTCAATTCCCTAAAGCATATCTTTAATAAGCCAGTTTTGATTTCTGAGACAGGTTGTGATGCTTACGATGCTTACCGGAAAAGAGAAGACCAGGATATTCAGGCAAAATTCTTGCTTTCTCAGTGGATAGATATCTATAGAAATAGTACTTTTTTCAAAAAAAGGGGAAATTGTTTAGGAGGGGTTATCTTTGAGTGGTCAGATGAGTGGTGGAAACACAATCCTTCAGATAGGTCTTTATGGGGTTACCACGATACTTTGGGAGGCTGGTCAAACGGAGCTTATTATTTTGATATAAAAGCACCCCGGAATTTAAATATGAATGAGGAATGGTTTGGGATTGTAGCCTGGGAGAAGTCTGAGGAAGGTTTTAAGAAAAGGCCTCGTAAAGCTTACTATATTTTAAGAGAATTTTTTCAAAATCCCGCTAACTTTTTAGACAATGATTAGGAAGTTTAGTTTTCTCTTTTTCGTTCTTTTTTATCTTTCTGTTCAGAGTTTAGCTCAACATCCTCAAGGTCTGACCTTTTTTAGGGAGAATATTAAAAAAGCTGAAGAGTTGTTTCTTCAACTTAAAAAATGGCAGGAAGATAAAGATTGGGAAAATTTCTTCTCTTTTAAAGAGAAGTATTTTAAAGAAATTGTTGAGCTTCTTAGTCCGATAGACAAACCCCTTCTTCTTAAACTCCAGGCTCACTACCTCCTTTTAAGATTAAAATACCTCTTAGACTTAAAGGATGTTAAACAGGAGGAGGAATTATTTCTTAAAGAATTAGAAGGAGTAAAAACAGGGGACCCTGAGCTTATTTCTTTCTTAAAAAAAGTTCTTTCAGAAATCCCTCCTGAAAATAGGCAATTTAAGAGAAAGGTTACCTCTCTCTATATAGAATTCCTCCAAAAGAGTAAATCTTCCCAGGTTCTTAGAGAAGAATTGGAATCTTTCTACAACCAGAAGGATATAGAGACTTTTTCTAAATTGGCTAAGAGCTATCTTAATCTAATCAGAGGGGAAAAAGAATTTAAGGAGGAAGCTAAGAATTTTATTGAGAGGAGTATCTGTGATGGATTTAAAGAATATTGTCAGCCTTATTTTGCTGAAGAACTCTTTAAAGAATTTTCTGATTTAGACGATATATCTTCTGATTGGCTTTATTTAAGAGCCTATAACTTGGAGAAAGCTTCTGAATACGAGAAGGCTGTTTCAGCCTACAAAAATTTTTTAGACAAATTTCCTGAATCTCCTTTGCTGGACGAAGTTATCTGGAGGTTAGGTTTTATTTATTTGTATAAATTGAGTGATTTTTCTCAGGCTGAAGAGTATTTTCTGAAATTAAAGGATAGAGGTTTTAAGGTAGATAGATACTTAAATGTTATGAAAGATAGAGTAAATTTAGAAAAGCTCTCTTATAATGAGGAGATGTTCTTAAGAGCCTTAAAGGAAAAAGATCTTTTTTTAAAAGGGAGACTGCAGATAGATTCTTGTCCAGCCAGAGCTTTTTTAGGTCAAAGAGTGAATTTAAAAAGTCTTTCTCTCTCTCCGGATACAGGGTGTTTACAACCTCAAGGTCTTTTTCTCTGGTCAGGAGATTTAGGAGGGGTTAAGATAGCTACCAATACTCCCAGTTTTCAAACGTCTTTTAAAAAAGAAGGTTTTAAAATCATCAATTTAGTAGAAGTAGTAACTGGGGATACTTTTTCTGGGCTTGACTCTTGTTTCTTCAATATTTACAGGTTGGAGGTAATTAAGAAAAAAGTTAAAGGAAAAAGTATAGGATTAGAAGTTAAAGTTTTCCCGCCTTTACCAGAAAGTCTTTTAGAGGTTTTCTGGAGAGCAGAGAAAGAGGGCAAAGTAGTCTGGGAGAAAGAAGGAAAGACTTTTTCTGGTGAGCTTTCTCCTGATTATCTTCTCCGGGTCTATCTTTCATTTTTGGGAAAGGTAATCTATTCTGAAGAGATTCCCCTTGATTTTTTAAAAAGTTAATAATTTTGTTGCAAAAATACTCCTTTCTGATAAAATTTTTTTGATGGGTAGATTAAGGAGTAATAATCTCTTTTTCCTTTTATTTCTTTTTTTATTTTCTTTTCTGAAGGCAGGGTTTTCTTCTTCTACTTCGGAGTATTTTCGGGAATTGGGGAAGAAATATTACCTTAAAGGTGATTATCAGTCAGCAATCACTGAGTTTACTAAAGCGGTTTTAGCTGATTCTTCAGATGAGTTATCTCAGGAATATCTTAAATTGGCTAAAGAGAAAGCGAGAAAAGAGGTTATTAATAATTACTTAGATTATTTAGATACGGGAAAAGAAAAAATTACTTCGCCTTCTCCTGCAGGAGAAAAAGAAGTTTATGTACAAAAGCCTCTGGAGAGAAGAAAAGAAAAACCAGAGGAAAAAATTAGAGAGGAGCAACCTGAAAAGAAAAGCCCCAATGTAAAAGTTAGCGGTGATTATCAATTGAGTTTTGGGGTAAACTCTTCAGATTTTATTTGGAAAGAAGCAAATGCTGATAAGACGGGAGTCCCCTATGAAAAGAATTGGCGTTATCTCTGGGGTAAAGAGCGTTACAATACCTTTGATGAGGCTATTTATGATAGATTAAGGGTGAATCTGGATATAAATTCTGAGGTTGAGGAAGGTTGGGGAGGTTTTTTGCAGATGGTGGTTGACCCTTGGAGTTTTGTGGGAAAGACCCGAGTAGAAGTGAGTTCAGTAGTGGGCAATGACAAAGTAAAGATGGATTTAAAGTACTGGGCTGGCTCAGGAAAGACTATTGATGAAGTTTATCGCTCAGAATTAGGAAATATTGTTACAGTAGGTGAAATAAAGGTAATAGATGGCAAAACTACTCCTACTACTCCTAGTGGACTTTCTAACTGGTTTACTAACTTTAATCAGATAACTCCTACTCAGATAGATAGGATGTACAGGTTTTTTAGGCAGTGCTTTATTGATTATAAAGGAGAAAGTTTTAAGTTCAGGTTTTTCCCCATAGCTTATCAGGATCAGGCATTAACTACTGATGACCCTCTTGTTCTTTCTAATAAACATATCTGGTGGGAAGAAAGCCCCTGGCTTGATGATTATGAGCCTTCTCGGGTTTTTACTAGAACAGGTAACCCTTTAAAAAAAGGAAGATGGCAAAGGCGCTGGTCTTTTGTAGCTCGAGACAGTGATTTACAAAGATTAACTTTTTTGAGAGGATTTTCTTGGGATTGGGATTTAGATAGACTAATTACCCAAT
The DNA here is from genome assembly GCA_021163425.1 of Candidatus Omnitrophota bacterium. Classification (GTDB taxonomy): domain Bacteria; phylum Omnitrophota; class Gorgyraeia; order Duberdicusellales; family Duberdicusellaceae; genus Duberdicusella. Next base: position 31,475 of record JAGGWS010000067.1, on the reverse strand, counting down.
TTACTTTGGCTTCACCAATGAATTTCTGGGATGAGTATGAGAGAGTTCACTCCTTAGCAGAAGCTTTAAGAATTAAGTATGACTTTTTAGATAACCATACCTTAGGTTTTACTCAGACTACTAAGTTAGGAATAACCGGGGGGAGTTTTGAAGCTAAGAATTTTGTCTATAGTCTTGATTATGCTTATTCCTTAGATGAAGAGAGTTCTTTTTACTTTCAGACTGCTTACTCTACTACTGATATAGATGAAGCAAATGGGATAGAGACTAGTTATGAGGGAGGAGCTTATAGTTTAGGGTTTAAGAGTATTAAGAAAGAAGAAGAAAAAGAGGTTTACAGAGATGAAGTTTGGTTTGCTTACTTAGAGGATGATTTTTATCCTGCTCTTTCTAATTATCGCTATACTTGTTTAGACCCTTTTTGGTCCAAACACATAAGGTTTGAAGAGATTAGTCCCGAGAACCAAGCTATTTATTTAGGAGATAGCATAAACCGGGGAAGATATGTAGCGGGTTTAACTTTTCAGAGAGCAATTTCCTCAGATTTTGATTTCCTGTTTAATTTAAGAAACGCCCATCAGGATAATGGTAAATACTTAGAGACAGTTTCCAGGTTAGAAACCAACTACAGAGTTAACCCTTCTCTTTTATTAAAGACTCTCTTCTGGTATAGAGATTTACCTCTTACTAAAGCCGGATATGACCCTATTATTACTTCTGATATTGTCTATTCCTTGACTGATTATTTCAGTGATAGGTGGGAGTTTGTAGAGAATTCTCAAGTGGTGGACGGGAAGAACCCTTCTGTAGGGCATTTTAGTTTAGGGTTCAAATACGACCTTACCGATTATTTTTCCCTAGAAGGAATTTATGAGCGTACTAATGACCCTGAAAATTTTCCCCGAGCTCTTTTAGCTAATACTTATGTTACTAGTGAAACTATAAATGGAATTTTATATGATAAGGTAGTTCCCCTTTTGTATAACCAGGGTTTTTTTGATTTGCCTCCCTATGACTATTACAGTATAGTGAAGGGAAAGTTTATTTTGAAACCTAATCAAAATTGGAGGATAATTTTTAAAGGCGCAAGAAATACTAATAAATATTCTGCAGGTTTAGACGATAATATAAATCATTTGGGTTTAGAAGTTGAGTATTTACCCACAGAAAAAATAAATTTATGGTTTCAATATGTATATTCAAAATTTATTGATTTATATCGTCAGGTTAAAGGAGAAGGGATTCATTACGATGGGCACCATAATATATTTATAGGCTTAAGATATAGAGTAGATGAAAATTCTCTCTTGGATTTTATTTTTGGAGAAACTCCGGGTTATGATTATGAATACCAGCAAGGAGAGTGGAGTTTGTCTAGTTTAGATACTCAACATTTATTCAGGATTTATTATAGGAGGAAGTTTTAGTATGGAGAAAGAAAATCCTTTCTTTGAAGAAGAACTTAACGAGCGCACTAAAAGGACTTTATTGATTTTAGAGATTTTAAGAAGGAGGGGTCCTTTAAGCAGAGCAGAGATTTCTAAAGTTTCGGGGATTAATCCGGTTACAATCTCTTCTTACTTAGATAAGCTGATTTCTCAAAACATAGTTTATGAAAAAGAATTAGATACTTCTTCAGGAGGAAGGCCACCTATGCTTTTGGATATTAATTCTTCTGCAGGGTATTCGCTAGGAATAGGTATAAATCTTTTTAACAGTATGGGGTTAATTACTGACTTGGAAGGTAAAGTTCTCTATAAATATAAACAAGAAAAGCCTCTTAATTCTCCTGAGGAGATTTTAGAGGGAGTCATTTCTATAACTGAAGAGCTTTTAAATTGTTCTTCTCGTATAAAGAGTAAGATAAAAGGGATAGGTTTAGGTATTGGAGGTATAGTCGATAAGAAAGGCGGTCTTATTCGCTGGCCCCAGAAGCAGAACCACGAGTTTTTTTATTCCTATATTTCTGTCCCGATTAAGAGATATTTAGAGGAAAGATTTGGTCTTCCAGTTTTTATTGAGAATGATGCCAATTTAGCTTGTTTTGCTGAGTATTGGCTCTGTCTGGAACCGGAGATTAAGAATCTCTTATATATGTTTTCGGGGGTGGGTGTAGGGATGATGATAAACGGAGAACTTTATACTGGTCAAGATGGATGTGCTGGAGAGATTTTTATTAATCTCTCGGAGAAAGGCTTTTCTTATTTAGGGGGGTACTCCTTTTTTAGACAGTGGAGGGCAGATTTAGAACTTGTAGAGAGAACAAGAAGGATTTTAGGAGAGGGAGCTAATAATAAAATAGACAACTTAGAAGATGTCTTCTTTTGGGCTAGGAAAGATAAGAGAGTAAAAGACTTAGTAAGGGAATCAGCACGAGCTTTAGGGATAAAAGTAGCTTTGTTAGTTAATCTTCTTAATCCTCAAATGGTAATTATTGGTGGAGGTCTGGAGAAAGGTGGTTTTGATTTTATAGAGGAAGTTTATTCCCAGGTTAAAAAGTATGCTTTTGATGCGATGACTAAAAATTTGAAGATTATCCCTTCTTCTTTAGGTGACGAAGCTGTAAGTTTAGGGGCTGCTAATTTAGTAGTGAGAAATATCTTTACCTGCGTCTGAATTATTTTTGAATAAATCTCTTTACAGAAGTTAATTGATTGTGTATAATTTTTTAAAGAAGGAGGTGATTTATGGAGAAGAGCAAAGTAATTTTAGTAATCTTAATTGTTCTTTTTCTGGGTAGTGGTTTTTTAGCTTTTAATTATTATAATCAGGCTCAAAGATTATTTCAGGAAAAGCAAACACTTATCCGGGAGAACAGAGAACTTAGTAAGGATTTAGATAGATACAAAGGAGAAAACCAAAGACTTATTTCTAAGAATAAAAAGCTTTCTTTAAGGTTAGCTAAGATTGAAGATGATTTAGACAGAATAGAGAAAGAACGAGACGAGTATAAGAGAAGGTATGAAGATATAAAGGAAGAGAGAGAAAGCTTAGTAGAAGAATTAAAGAAATTAAAACAGATAAGAGTAGAAAGACCTTCTCCTGTCAAGGGAGAAGTATCTGATGAATATTGGCAGGATGTTCTTCAGAAAAAGGCTGAATTCCAGGCTCAGGTAGAAGAACTTCTTTCTGAGCTTAAGGAGAAAGATGCTCAAGTTAAATCCCTGAAGATGAAAAATGAAGAGTTAGTTAGTAAAATTTCTTCTTTAGAAAATGTAAAGGAAGAACTGGAAAGAAAACTTAACTTTAATAGTAGAACTATAGAAATCCTTACCAGGGATTTAGTGAGAGAGAGAGAAGATAAGAAATCAATTTTGGAAGAGATTAGGAAGTTAAAAGGAGAAAACATTTCTTTAGGTAGAGAACTTACCTTGACTAAAAAGATGAGAGCAGATTTAGAAAGGACCCTTTCTAAACTTCAGGATGAGAAACAAATCTTAGAGAGGAAGGTTAAAGATATGGAAACTACCTTGAGGGAGAAAGCTCTGGAGATGTCTGCTTTACAGAAACAGCTTTCTCAAGCTATATTTTCAGCTAAAGAAGTGATACCTGAAGAAAGCAAAGCTGTAGAGCTTCCTCCTATTGTGGTAAAACCAGAGACTAAGGCTAGCCTGCCTACAACTACTTTAGAGGGTAAAATTTTAGCAGTAAATGAGAAAGAAAAATTTGTGATAATCGATTTAGGTTCTTCTTCAGGAATTAAGCCCGGAAATAAGTTCTCAGTAGTAAGAAGAGGAGAAGAAATCGGTTCTTTAGAAGTTATTGAAACCCGGCAAGATATTTCTGCCTGCGATATAAAGGTTACAAAGCAAAGGCTTAAAGAAGGAGATATTGTTAAGTTCACTCCCTGATAATAAATCTTTAAAGAAAAAGAAATATCCTACCATAAAAGATGTAGCTGAGGCTGCGGGGGTTTCTATAGCTACTGTCTCTCGAGTCTTAAATAATTCTCTTTCAGTAAAGGAAAAAAATAAATTAAAAGTATTGCAGACTATAAGGAAATTAGGGTATAAGCCTAATATATTTGCTCAAAAGCTTGCTGGTGGTAAACTTGAAGCCATAGGTTTAATTATCCCTGGTTATGAAGGAATATTTTATTCTTACTATGCTCAGGAGATAATAAGAGAAGTGGGTCTGTATTTAGAAATTTTGAAGAAAGATTTGTTCCTCCATATTTTTTGGGAAAAGGATAATTTTAATTCCGACTATGTAGAAGGAGTGGTATTTGCAGATATAATTAGAAACGAAATCCAGTTTCAGAGAGTAGTTCAAGAAGGGGTTCCCTGTGTAGTGATTAATAAAAAAGTAAAAGAACCTCCAGTGAGTTTCGTGGCTATAGATAATGAGCAGGGAGGATTTGAAGCTACAAAGTACTTAATAGAGTTAGGCCATAAAAAGATTGCTCACATCACAGGAGATCTCCATACTCAATGTGCTCAGGAAAGATTAGCTGGATTTAGGAGAGCCTTAAAAGAGGTGGATATAACCGTGCCGGATTATTTTATTCAAGAAGGAAATTTCTCCAGAGTTCAAGCTCGCAAGGCAATAGATTTTCTTTTTCAGCAAAAGTTAAGACCTACAGCTGTATTTTGTGCTTCAGATGATATGGCTTATGAAGTTGTATTATATTTGTTAGAAAAGAAGATTAGAGTGCCTGAAGAAGTTTCCGTAGTAGGTTTTGATAATAACCCTCAGTATCTTTACGGTCCACTTACTCTTACTACTATTGAACAACCTTTAGCTGAAATGGTTAAGAAAGCTTTAAAGATTTTAGAGGAGAATATAAATTCTAAATCAAATCTAATAATAACCAAGGTTTTACCTACACGGCTTATTATAGGGGATTCAACTTCTTATCCTCCTTCTTCCCGAAATCATTAGATTCTGTCACGTTCTCACGTTTATACGTTCTCACGTTCTCACGTTTTTACGTTCACACGTTCATACGTTTTAACGTAACACATAGCCGTAACTTGACATTTTACTTTCAAAGTATTTTGTCAAGTTACGCTAACTTGACATTTTACTTTCAAAGTATTTTGTCAAGTTACGCTAACTTGACATTTTACTTTCAAAGTATTTTGTCAAGTTACAAGGCACTTAGAAAAAATATGACAAAATAAATTGTTAACATTTGATTTTAAGCTGAAGGGGCCAGTTTGATAGAAAAGTATAACAATGAAATAAAAAGTCCACAATTTCCTTGACACTATGGTCAACAAACTAATCTTGACAAAACTTTACCTTCCTTTAAAATAGTTTAACTTTGAAAAGTTAAGAAAGGAGTAAGATGAAGAAGGTTTTTTATATTGTTTTGGATGGTTTAGGAGATTTACCTTTAGAGGAATTAGGAGGCAAAACCCCTTTAGAGTCAGCAGATACTCCTTTTATGGATTCCTTAGCTAAAGAAGGCTCTCAGGGTATAGTTTACCCGGTAAGAGAAGGAGTGGCTCCAGAATCAGATATAGCAGTGATTTCTCTTTTGGGATATTCAGCAGAAGAAGTCTATACCGGTAGAGGCCCTTTAGAGTGTTTTGCTGAAGGTTTGGAGGTTAAAGATGGAGATTTGGCTTTAAGAGTTAATTTTGCTACCTGTGAAGAAGCCTCCTGGAAAATTTTAGACAGAAGGGTAGGAAGGAATTTAACTACTGAGGAAGCTGTTCAATTAGCTAAAGAGATTAATGATAAAGTTAAGTTAGAAGGAGCAGAATTTATATTTAAGAATACTATTGGTCATAGAGGAGTATTACTTATTCAGAAAGAAGGAAAACTCTCAGGAAATATCACTAATACTGACCCTGCTTACAAGAAAGAAGGGGTGTTTGGAGTAGCTTTAGAGAGCTTTGAGCCTTTCTTGAAAGAAGCTGAACCTATAGAAGGTTTTTCAGAAGATGAAAAGGCAAGATTATCAGCCCAACTTCTCAATGAGTTCACTAAAAAGTCCAGGGAAGTCTTAGAAGCTTCAGAGATAAACAAAAAAAGAAGAGAAGAAGGAAAGCTCTTAGCTAATGTTATCCTTTCGCGAGATGCTGGAGATTGCCTTCCTAAGTTTAAGCCGGTTAGAGAATCAACCGGTTTAAACTTTGGTTGCTTTGTCCAGATGCCAGTAGAAAAAGGTATAGCTTTATTGTCAGGGATGGAAGTAGTAGATGTGCCTCTTGCCTCTGGCGATTTACCAAGAGATTATAAATTATGGGCAGAGTTAGCCTTAGAAAAGATAAAAGATTTTGATGGTTTATATATCCATATAAAAGGACCTGATGAGCCGGCCCACGACGGAAATTTCTTAAAAAAGAAAGAAATAATAGAATTAATAGACAAATACTTCTTTAGAAATCTCTTATCTAAAATTAACAAAGAAGATTTTGTAATTTGTATAACTGCTGACCATTCCACAGTCTGTAAAGTTAAAGCTCATACTTCTGACCCTGTTCCTCTTTTAATTTTTGCTCCAAACTTTAAAGATAGTACTGAAAGTTTTGGAGAGTCGCAGGCTAAAAGGGGAAGTTTGGGCAGATTCTTGGGAAGAGAACTTATCTATAAGTTAGTTGAACTGGCTAAAGCTTCTTAATCAAGATTCCGTTAAATTCTGGAATTATGCCTCTTTTAAAAATTCCTCTTTACTTGCACATCCCCTTTTGCAGGAAGAAGTGTGCTTATTGCGATTTTTACAGTGTAGAGTATAGCCAGAGCTTAGCCCAGAGTTATATTAAAGTCTTAATAAATCAGATAGAGTATTTCAAAAAAGAATATCTCTTCTCTACTGTTTACATTGGAGGAGGTACTCCTTCAGTTTTAACCGAAGATTTGCTAGCCAAGCTTCTTAAGAGTTTGGATTTAAAGCCTACCCAAGAAGTAAGTTTAGAAGCAAATCCTGAAAGTCTGGCTGAAAGAAAATTAAAGCTCCTTTTAGATTTAGGAATAAACAGATTAAGTATAGGGGTTCAATCTTTTGAAGATAAAGTATTAAGATTTTTACAAAGAGCTCATAATTCTCAACAGGCAGTTAAGGCAATAGAGTTAGCTCAGAAAAAAGGATTTAAAAATATAAATATTGATTTAATCTACGCAGTTCCCAATAAAGATTTTAAGCTTTGGAAAAAAGAATTAAAATTAGCTGTCAGTCTACCTATAACCCATATATCTTTGTACTCGCTCAGTTACGAGGAAGGCACCCCCTTATTTCTTAAACTTAAAAATAAAGAATTTACTCCTTTAAATTCTGAAGAGGAAGCAGAGATGTATAAGTACGCTTTAGATTTTTTAGAGAAGAAAGGGTTTTATCAGTACGAAGTATCCAACTTTTCTAAACGAGGTTATGAATGTAGGCACAACCTTTCTTACTGGGCTAATTCTTCTTATTTAGGGTTAGGGCCTTCAGCAGTAAGTTATATTAAAGGAGTAAGGAAGAAATATATTGATGATGTTTATGAATACATAGCTAAAGTCAGGCCGGAGAGAGGAGTTTTTGCTGGGGAGGAAAGCTTAAACCCTTTACAGAAGGCTAAAGAGACCGCTGTGTTAAATATAAGAAGGAGAAAGGGTATAGACTTTGCTGAGTTTAAGAAAGCTACAGGATTTGATTTCTTGGAGATAGAAGATAGAGCCTTCTTAGAAGAACTGTTAAAGAGAAAATTAGTAGCTTTAAAGAGGAAGAATTCCCAGGTTTATGGGTTGAGGCTTACTAAAAAAGGCTTTCTTCTTGCTGATTATGTAGCCCGCGAACTGCTTTAACTTTTAAACAATGATTAAATATATAATCTTAGGAGTAATTCAGGGGTTGACTGAATTTTTACCAGTTTCCAGTTCTGCCCACTTAGTGGTTTTCAATAAGTCTCTTTCAGCTGAAGTTAACTTGTTATTCTACATAACTCTTCATCTGGGAACACTTTTTTCTTTAAGCTTAAGAATACCTTGAGTAGGAGTTTTAAATCTGTTAAAATTTTTTTAATTGCCGGGATAGCTCAAAGGTAGAGCAGGGCATTCGTAATGCTCAGGTTGAGGGTTCAAATCCCTCTCCCGGCTAATTTCTTCGCGGATGATAAAAACATATTTTAAGGTCCTAAAAAACAGGAATTTCTTTTTTTTATGGTTAGCTCAGCTTATCTCTCAGTTTGGGGATAGGCTAACCCAGATTGCCTTGGTAGGATTAGTCTATTCTAAGATAGGAGCAAGTTCTTTAGGGTTGGCTAAAGTTATGTTCTTTACTATATTACCTGTATTTTTAATAAATCCTTTAGCTGGAGTCTATGTAGATAGGTGGGATAAGCGTAAATGTATGTATATTTCCGATTTATTAAGGGGTTTGATTGTGCTGGGTTTAGCTTTATATGTACCTTTTCTTAAAAATTTTATTCCTTTATACCTTCTTATATTTTTAACTTTCTGTGTGGGGAGGTTTTTTATTCCGGCAAAAATGTCTATAATACCTTCTTTGGTAAGAGAAGAAGATATTTTTATGGCTAATTCTTTAGTTTCTATTACTGCTAATGTGGCTGCTGTCTTAGGGTTTGGAGCAGGAGGTTTAATTGTAGAAAGATGGGGAGCTCAGGGAGGTTTTATTATAGATAGTATAACCTTTTTCCTCTCCGCTCTATTTATAATTTTTATAGCTACCAAACCCAAGGGAGCATTTAAAAAAGAAGATATTTTAGAAATGGGAAGAGATTTAATAAGGGTAGAGGAGTCTTTATTTAGAGAATTTAAAGAAGGGATAAAATACTTGCTCTCTAAGGAGAGTACTATTTTTAGTATCAAAGCCTTTAGCCTTTTATTTTCTTCTTTAGGAGCTTTATACGTAGTGTTTATAGTCTTTATCCAGGAAACCCTCAATACCGCCACTAAAGATTTAGGATTTTTAGCGGTTTTCTTGGGAGGAGGACTTTTTTTAGGCTCTTTAATCTATGGAAGAATAGCTCCTAAATTTTCTCTTAATAACACTATCAGTTTTATGTTTTTTTTAAGTAATCTCTTCCTTTTGAGTTTTGTGGTAAGTTTAAGGTTTTTTCCTTCTCGAATTTTAGTTTGTCTGTTTTCTTTTATTTTAGGAGGATTAATTTCACCTATAGTTATTGGAGTAAATTCCCTGATCCATAAGAATAGTAAGGGTAATTTCTGGGGAAGAATTTTTAGCAGTTTAGAAATAGTTATGTATTTTTCTTTCCTTATTTTTATGTTTATTACTTCCTTATTAGCGGAGATATATTCACCCTTTTCAATTATTATTTTGGTTGGTATAATAGGAATCTTTATTTCGGGGTTAATCCTGGTAAAAGGGGTAAAGAGTGCTTAGAATAGAGGAAGAAAAAGGCCCTCAAAAAAATTTTTATACTCAAAAGGTTTTGCCTCAAAAAGTAGTTATCCCTTTATCTCAGCATACAGGCAGCTTACCTAAGCTTTTGGTGAAAGTTAAAGATAAGGTTAAACTGGGCGAAATTTTAGCAGAACCCTCTTCTTTTATAAGTTCAGCTATTCACGCTTCTGTTTCTGGAGAAGTTAAAGATATCAGAATATACAATCATCCTGTTCTAAAAAAGGCTAAAGTTGTAATAATTTCAGCGGAAAAAAATTCCTCGGAGAGGTTCGAGCCTCCTTATATTAGAGGAGAGGAGCAGGTGAAAAATATGGAGAGTTCTGAGCTTATTTCCCTGATAAGAAACTCAGGAGTGGTGGGCTTAGGAGGAGCAGGGTTTCCCACTTATGTGAAACTTTCTCCTTCCAAGAAGGTAGATACTTTAATAGTTAATGGTTGTGAGTGCGAACCTTATTTAACCTGTGATTACCGGTTAATGATTGAGCACACTGAAAGCATCTTAAAAGGTATAGAGGTAATAGCTAAAATTTTACAAGTAAATAAGGTTTACATAGCTATTGAGGATAATAAACTTGAGGCGGTAAAAAGATTTAATTCCAAGCTCCACACTAAAAAATATGCCCTTCCTTCTGCAGAAGTTGTAGTTTTAAAAAGTTTTTATCCTCAGGGTGCTGAGAAGCAATTGATTTATAGACTTACCCGGAGAAAAGTTCCTTCAGGAGGTTTACCTTTTGATGTAGGATGTGTAGTTCAGAATGTAGGTACTTGTTTTTCTGTTTATGAAGCTGTCTATTTTAATAAGCCCTTAATAGAAAGGATAGTTACTTTTGCTGGTTCAGCTTTAGAAGAACCTAAAAATCTCTTAATAAGGATTGGCACAGTTCTGGAAGAATTAGTGGAAAGAGAAATTCTCAAATTCAAGAAGGAGCCTGAGAAAGTTATTTTTGGCGGGCCAATGATGGGGATAGCCTTAGATTCTTTAGACTACCCTATTATTAAGACTACCTCTGGAGTTTTATTTTTAACTGGGGAGGACTTAGATTTAAGAGAAGAATCTAACTGTATCAAATGCGGTCGGTGTGTAGATATTTGCCCTATGAATTTACTTCCTTTAGAGTTCGTCCGTCTGGTTAAAAAAGGATTATGGTCAGAATTAAAAGAATTCTATATTTCTGATTGTATTGAGTGCGGAAGTTGTGCATTTGTTTGTCCAGCTAAAATACCTCTGGTGAATTATATTAAGGCTGGTAAAGAAAAGCTTAAGAGTCTTAATAAGACTTAAGATGAAGTTAATAGTAGAAGTAAGTCCCCATAAGAAGGCTGACTATGGTATTCCTTGGTTAATGAAGGAGGTTTTAATTGGGTTGGCCCCAGTTATCTTAGCTTCAATTATATTTTTTAGAATAAGAGCAGTTTTTTTGATTATCAGTTGCTTATTGGGAGCTGTTATATCTGAAGAAGTTTGGATGCGGTTGAGAAAAAAACCTTCTTCTCTTAGAGATTATTCAGCTGTAATTACGGGGATTCTTTTAGCTTTGGTTTTACCCCCTAAGCTTCCTCTTTGGGTAGGTTTCTTAGGAGGAGTAATTTCTATAATTTTAGGTAAGCAGGTTTTTGGGGGGTTAGGCCAGAATATTTTTAATCCAGCTTTAGTAGGGAGAGCCTTTTTAATGGCTGCTTTTCCGGTGATGCTTACGAGCTGGGTTGAGCCCTTTAGTTTAGATGCAGTAACTAAAGCTACCCCCTTAGCTTTATGGAAGTTTTCTAAAGAATTTACTCCTCTTAAAGACTTATTTTTAGGAAATGTAGCTGGAAGTTTAGGTGAGACTTCTTCATTAGCCATAATTTTAGGAGGAGGGTACTTAATTATGAGAAAAATTGCTGATTGGCGGGCTCCTTTAGGGATGTTTTTAGGAATGAGTATTCTTTCCGGGATATTTTATTTGGTTAACCCTCTTGGGGGAAGTATTCTTTTCCACCTCTTTTCTGGAGGTGCTCTTTTAGGTATGTTCTTTATGGTTACTGACCCGGTAACTACCCCTGTCTCTAAATTAGGAAGGTTTTTATTTGGGTTGTTTTGTGGGTTTTTGGTAATAATTTTAAGGAAGTTTTCGGGATTGCCTGAGGGAGTTATGTATTCAATTCTTATTATGAACGGCTTTACTCCCTTAATAAACAGACTTACTAAACCCAGACCTCTAGGGAGATGAAGACTTTAAGAGTGGTTTTAGTATTAACTTTAGTCTCAGTGTTTTCAGCAGGAACTTTATCTTTCTTTGAGCTTTTAGCTGAAAAGAGGATAGCTGAAAATGAAAAGAGAGAAATTGAAGAATCTATATTCACTATAGTTCCTCAAACTGAGAAGATAGAAGAGGTAAAAGATTATTATAAACTATTTGATAAAGAAGGTGATTTATTAGGTTATATCTTTTTAGCTGAGGGCCAGGGTTATCAGGGCCCAGTAAAAATCCTCTTTGGGCTTAAGCCTAATTTAGAAGAACTTTTAGGCATAGAAATAATTTCTCATCAGGAAACACCGGGCTTAGGAGCTAAAATTGATAGTGGAGAGTTTAAACAGCAATTTAGAAGGCTTAGAGTTTTACCTAAAATAGAATACTTAAAGAAAAAGCCTTCTCTTCCCAATCAGATTCAGGCTATTACTGCAGCCACAGTTTCTTCGCGGTCAGTAGTGAATATTTTAAATAAGAAGATAGACCAAATAAGAAAGGAATTTAAGAAAAGATGAAGAATGTGTTTAAAAAAGGCTTGTGGGAAAATCACCCAATATTTAAGCAGTTGTTGGGGATGTGTCCTACTTTAGCTGTTACTACTTCAGCAATAAATGGTTTATCTATGGGGTTAGCAATAATCTTTGTTTTAAATTTTTCTTCAGGAATAGTATCTTTAATCAGAAAATTTATTCCTCCCCAGGTAAGGATAGCAGTGTATACAATTATTATTGCTACTTTTGTTACTTTAGCTGATTTGTTCTTAAAAGCATTTTTTCCTTCAATAAGTAAAGCCTTAGGTCCTTATGTGCCTTTAATTGTAGTTAACTGTATAATTTTAGGAAGAGCTGAAGCTTTTTCTTCTAAGAATCCTCCTAAATTAGCTTTGTTAGATTCACTCGGTGTGAGTTTAGGTTTTTTGTGGGGCCTGGTATTATTAGGTTCTCTCCGGGAACTCTTAGGAGCAGGAACTATTTTTGGGATTAAGGTATTAGGAGATTTTTTTGAAAAGTGGGTGGTTATGGTGTTGCCAGCAGGAGCATTTTTAGTCTTAGGGTTTTTAGTAGGGGTTATAAATTATATAGAGAGAAAAAGAAGATGAGAGATTTGTTTTTAATTTTTTTGAGTGCAGTATTAGTTAACAATTTTGTTCTTACTTACTTTTTGGGAATCTGTCCTTTCTTGGGGGTATCTTCTTCTTATGAGCAGGCAGTGGGTATGGGTTTAGCTGTTACCTTTGTGATGAGTTTGGCTTCTTCTATTTGTTGGATATTCTACCATCTTATCTTAGTCAAGTTTGGTCTTCTTATTTTAGAATATGTGGTTTTTATCTTAGTTATAGCTTCTTTAGTTCAGATAGTGGAGATGTTTATAAGAAAATATTCACCTTCTTTGTATCAGTCTTTAGGGATATACCTTCCTTTGATTACTACTAATTGTGCAATTTTAGGTTTAGTTTTGTTTATGGTAATAAGAGATTATAATTTTATTCAGAGTGTGGTTTTTGGTTTTTCTTCTGGTTTAGGTTTTAGTTTAGTTTTAGTGATGATGGCTGGTATTAGAGAAGAACTTAAATTTTCAGATATTCCCCAGATTCTGAAAGGAGCAAGTATTACTCTGATAACCGCAGGAATATTAGCTTTAGCTTTTATGGGATTTTCCGGCTTAATCAGTTCTTGAGGTATGGGTAAAATTTTAATTTCTCTATTTAGTTTGGGAGGTATAGCTTTTGTTTTTGGCTTGATTCTTTCTATTTTAGATAAGAGATTAAAAGTAGAAGAAGACCGTAAAGTAGAAGAGGTTCTATCTCTTCTTCCGGGGATAAATTGTGGGGCTTGTGGGTTTAAAGGTTGTAGAGATTTTGCCCAGGCTGTAGTTAAGGAAAATAATATTTTTGGAGGGTGTATTCCGGGAGGAGAAGAAGTAAATAAAAAGTTAGCTAAAGTCTTAGGTATAAAAGAGAGGAGTTTTTCTTCTAAAAAAGTCGTAGTTTTATGCTCAGCTGAAGAAGGTGAAAAATACTCTTCTTTTGAATATAGGGGCCCAGAAACTTGTTTTTTAGCTAATATAAGTTTAGCTAATATTGATTGTAGATATGGATGTTTAGGTTTTGGTGATTGTGTAGAGGTTTGCCCTACCCAGGCTTTAAAAGTAGAGAAAGGGAGGGTATATGTAGATTATAAGAAATGTATTGGTTGTGGGAAGTGTGTAGAAGTTTGTCCCCGGGGTGTGCTTAAATTGATAGATAAAGAAGATAAGGTTTATGTGGGTTGTAATAACCGAGAAAAAGGAGTTTCTACTAAGAAAGTTTGTTCTAAAGGCTGTATTGGTTGTGGGCTTTGTACTAAGCTTATAAGAAACAGTCCTTTTTATCTGGAAGAAGGATTAGCTAAGATAGATTATTCAAAGTTAAAGAGTATATCTTCAGAAGAAGTTGTTAAGGTTATAGAGAAGTGTCCGGTTAAGGCAATAAAACTCTTGCAAGAGAAATAATTGTTGTTATAATATCTTTTCAACTTATTTAGAAAATTAGCCTGATTTTTAAGATATGCCTCAGTTAAGAAAAGACCCAATTATTGGTAGATGGGTAATAATCTCTACAGAGAGAGCTAAACGGCCTTGTGATTTTAAACCTGTCCAGAGTGGGCCGGTAGAAGGAGAATGCCCTTTTTGTGAGGGTAAAGAAGACCATACCCCTCAAGAGATTTTTGCTATAAGGAAAGAAGGAAGTTCTCCTAATAAGCCGGGTTGGAAAGTAAGGGTTGTTTCCAGTATTGCTCCTTTTTTAAGGTTAGATACAGAATTATGGAGAAAAGGCATAGGCCTTTACGACCTTATAGGAGCCCGGGGTTCTCACGAGGTAGTAATAGAAACTCCTCAACATATAGCTAATATGTGTGATTTAGAAGTTTCTCAAATTGAAGATGTTCTTACTGCTTATGTAGAGAGGATAAACTCTTTAAGTAAAGACGATAAGATAAAGTATGTTTTAATATTTAAAAATTATGGTTGGGAGGCCGGAGGAGGCAGGGTAAAACATTCTCGGTCTCAGATAATTGCTACTCCGGTGAATCTAAAGAGAGTAAAAGAGGAATTGGAAGGTTCAAAAAGGTATTACGATTATCACGAGCGTTGCGTCTTCTGCGATATTATTAGAGAAGAACTGGACTTAGGAGAAAGGGTTGTTTTAGATAGAGATGGGATATTAGCAGTTGTTCCTTTTGCTCCCCGTTTTCCTTTTGAGGTCTGGATTTTTCCCAAAAAACACTCTCCGGATTTTTATAAACTGACGCCTGAAGAAAAGAAAAATTTAGCCTCAGTTTTAAAAGAGATTCTTTCAAGAATTAAGAACTTACTTAATGACCCCCCTTATAATTATGTTATTCACACAGCCCCTTTTAGAAGGGAGCACCGAGGCTATTGGACTACTATTGAGGAAGATTATCACTGGCATATTGAGATTATTCCCCGGCTTACCCGGGTGGCTGGTTTTGAGTGGGGTACAGGGTTTTACATTTGCCCTACTCCTCCGGAAGAAGCAGCAAAGTATCTTAGAGGTGATAAATAATGCCGGAATTGAGAAGAGACCCCATTACCGGAAGGTGGGTAATAGTAAATGTAGAATCTCCCCTTTGTCCTTCTGATTTCCATATTGAGCCTTATAAATGGAAAGGTGAAGAGGGATGTCCTTTCTGTTATGGTAATGAAAATTTAACTCCTCCCGAAATAGAAGCTATAAGGTTAGATGGAAGCAAGCCCAATACTCCTGGTTGGAAAGTAAGGGTTGTGCCTAATAAATATCCAGCTTTAAGGATTGAGGGAGATTTAGATAAGAGAGGTCTTAGACTATATGATATGTCTAATGGGATTGGAGCCCACGAAGTTATTATTGATAGTCCTTACCATTATAAAGGTTTAGACGAATTAGAAGACGAAGAAGTGCAATTTCTGATAAAAACCTATCGTTCCCGGAGTCAGGACTTAGTTAAAGACAGAAGGTTTAAATACATCTTAATCTTTAAAAATGTGGGATTAGCTGCAGGAGCTTCTTTAGAACATGGCCATTCTCAACTTATAGCTTTACCGATGGTGCCTAAAAATGTTTCTGAAGAAATAAGAGGCTCTACCCGTTATATAAGTTATCATGAAAGATGTATATTTTGTGATATAATTTCTCAAGAATTAACCAATGATAGAGAGAGAATTATAACTGAAAATGAAAAGTTTATTGCTCTTTCTCCTTTATCGGCCAGGTTTTCTTTTGAGACTTGGATTCTTCCTAAAGAACACAGAACCCACTTTATGGATATAAAAGATGAGGAAATCCCTTACTTAGGTAAGATTTTAAAGGAGATAATTTCCAAAATAAGAAAAGTTTTGTTTAATCCTCCTTACAATTATATTATCCATACTTCTCCAGTAAACAGTGAGGAGCCTTTAGGTTATCACTGGCATATCGAGATTATGCCTAAGTTGAGTAGAACTGCAGGTTTTGAGTGGGGTTCAGGTTTTTATGTAGTAGGAACCCCTCCGGAAGTAGCAGCTAAATTTTTAAGAGGAGAAATGTAATTAAAGTAGGAGGTGAGAGATGGCAGTAAAAGTAGGTATTAATGGTTTTGGTAGAATCGGAAGGTTAGTTTTTAGGGCAGGATTAAATAATCCTGATATTGAATTTATTGCAGTAAATGATTTACCGGTTCCTACCAAGGTATTAGCCCACCTTTTAAAGTATGACTCAAATTTCGGAACTTTACCTGAAGAAGTTCAGGCTAAAGAAGGGGCTATTTCTGTAGGAAGTAAAGAAATAAAGGTTTTAAGTTGCAAGACTCCTGGAGAGATTCCCTGGAAAGATTTGGGGGTAGAGGTAGTCGTAGAATCCACAGGAGTTTTTAGAGAAAGAGAAAAAGCTATTGCTCACTTAGAAAAAGGAGGAGCTAAAAAAGTTATAATTTCAGCTCCAGCTAAAGGAGACGATATTACTATTGTTTTAGGAGTAAACCAGGATAAGTACGACCCTAAAAACCATCATATTATCTCTAATGCTTCTTGTACTACTAATTGTTTAGCTCCTCTGGTTAAGGTTTTAAATGACAATCTAAAAATAACTAAGGGTTTAATGACCACTGTACATTCTTATACTAATGACCAAAAGATTTTAGATTTGCCTCATAAAGATTTAAGAAGAGCCAGAGCTGCTGCTTTATCAATGATACCTACAACTACTGGGGCTGCTAAGGCTATTGGTTTGGTTATCCCCGAACTTAAAGGAAAATTAGATGGTTTAGCTATAAGAGTGCCTACTCCTACAGTCTCTATTACTGATTTAACTGTAAACGTAGGAAAAGCCACATCTGTAGAGGAAGTAAATAATTTGTTTAAACAGGCTTCTCAGACTTATCTTAGAGGAATTCTTCTTTACAATGAACAGCCTTTAGTATCTAAAGACTTTGTGGGTAATCCTTATTCCTGTATATTTGATGCGGAATTAACTCGAGTAATAGAAGGTAATTTAGTAAAGGTTTTAGGCTGGTATGATAATGAGTGGGCTTACTCTTTAAGAATTGTAGAGTTGATTGAGTATATTGCTTCTAAAGGGTTATAAATTATTCATAGTTCATAGTTAGAGCTCTTAAAAGGAGGGAGGAATGGCTAAGCTTACAGTTAGAGATTTTGATTTTAAAGATAAAAGAGTTATAATGAGGGCAGATTTTAATGTTCCTTTAAAAGAAGGTAAAGTTGAAGATGATTCTCGAATAATCTCAGCTTTAGAGACAATAAAATATCTTTTAGATAAAGGTGTAAAGAAATTAATCTTAATGAGCCACTTAGGAAGGCCTAAAGGAAAAGTAGTTGAAGAATTAAGGATGGGTCCAGTGGCAGGGAGGCTTTCAGAACTTTTAGGTGAGGAAGTTGAGAAATTGGATGATTGTAGAGGAGAAAAGGTAAAAGAAGCTATTGAAAATACTGATAAAAGGGTAATCCTTTTAGAGAATCTAAGGTTTTATCCTCAGGAGGAAGCTGGTGATGAAAATTTTGCCCAGGAATTAGCCAGTTTAGCTGATATCTATGTAAATGATGCTTTTGGAACAGCCCACCGACCCCATGCTTCTACCACAATTATTGCTAAGTTTCTGCCTTCTTGTATAGGGTTTCTAATGGAGAAGGAGATAAATTATTTGAGTAAAGTTTCTCAAGCTTCCCAGAAACCTTTTATAGCTATTTTGGGAGGAGCAAAGGTTTCTGACAAGATAGGGGTAGTGGAGAATTTGTTAGAGAAGGTAGATAAGATTCTAATCGGCGGAGCAATGGCTTATACCTTTTTGAAGTCTCAGGGCATAGAAGTAGGTGCTTCTCGGGTTGAAGAAGACAAATTAGAGTTAGCTAAAGATATTCTTGAAAAGGCAAAAGAAAAAAAGGTAGAGATTCTTCTCCCTCTTGACCATTTATGTGTAGAAGATATAGAAAAGCCTCAAACCAAAAAGTTTAGCCAATCTGTGGATATTCCTCAAGGATATAAAGGTGTGGATATTGGTCCTGAAACTATAGAGAAGTATAAACAAATAATCTCTCAGGCTAAGACCGTTCTCTGGAATGGTCCTTTAGGAATTTTTGAAAACCCTGAATATTCTCAAGGCACCAGAGAAATAGCTGAATTTTTAACCCAAATAGAAGCTTTAGTAGTAGTAGGAGGAGGGGATTCAGCAAGTGCAGCCAAGAAATTTGGAGTAGCTGATAAACTTTCCTGGGTTTCTACTGGTGGAGGAGCCTCTTTAGAGTTTTTAGAGGGCAAAGAATTGCCAGGTATTTCAGCTATTCCTGATAAAACTTCCTAACTTGACAAAATCTTTTGAAAAGAAAATGTCACGTTAAAACGTATAAACGTATGAACGTTAAAACGTGTAAATGTGAAAACGTGAAAACTTGACAAAATGTTTTGAAAATAAAAAGTGCGAGGTTAGAAAGATGAGGATAAAGGTAATTGCCGGAAACTGGAAGATGCATAAGACAATAGAGGAGGCTAAGAGTTTAGCCCGGGGATTGGCAGAGAGGGTAGGAAGACCTTTTTCTCAAGGGTGTGTGGCTATTTTCCCTCCTTTTACTGCTTTAAGTGAAGTTAAGAGAATAATTGAGAAATCTTCTATAAAATTAGGAGCACAAAACTTGTTCTGGGAAGAAGAAGGTGCTTTTACTGGTGAGATATCTGCAAAGATGCTTAAAGATGTAGGGTGTAGTTTTGTGATAATTGGACATTCCGAAAGAAGGAAGTATTTTTCTGAGACTGATGAGATTGTAAATAAAAAATTAAAATCTGCCTTATCTTTTGACTTAACTCCCATAGTTTGTGTAGGAGAGACTTTAGAGGAGAGAGAGGAAAGCTCCACCTTCAGGATTATAGAAGAGCAGATAAGAGGTGCTTTTAAAGATATACCTGAAGATTCAGCTTTAAAGGTAATTATAGCCTATGAACCAGTCTGGGCAATTGGTACGGGAAAGGTTGCTTCTCCTTCTCAAGCTCAGGAAGTTCACCAGTTTATAAGAGAACTTTTAGAAAAGCTCTATTCAAAAGAATTAGCCCAGAATATATTAATTCTTTATGGGGGTAGCGTGAATCCTGAGAATATAGAAGGTTTAATCTCTCAAGAAGATATCGACGGAGCTTTAGTGGGTGGAGCTTCTCTTAAATTAGAGGCATTTTCTCTAATTGTAGAAAAGTCTATAAAAGCCTAAAAATGTATAATTTAGTCTTAGCCTTACATATAATAGTGAGCGTCCTTTTGATAATAGTAATCCTTATTCAGAGAGGAAGAGGCGGAGGTTTAGTGGAAGCTTTAGCTGGAGCTGAGTCCTTATTTGGTACGAAGACTTCTTCTTTTTTAGTAAAGACTACAACTACTTTAGCTATTATTTTCTTTATAACTTCTACCAGTTTAGCTTTCCTTTCTAAAGAGAGAGGCAAATCTTTACTTCAAAAAAAGAAGTTTGAAGAAAAGATAACAGAGTCCAAAGAAAAACCAGTTTCTCCTGAACAAAAGAAAGAATCTCCCCAGGTTAAAGAAAAAACAGAAGGAAAAAATCCTCAACCTTCTGAAGAATAAAAATCAGTGAAGAATTTTTTTTTCTTCTTCATTTTTTCTTTTCTTCCTTATTTAGTCTTTCCCCAGGATAGGGGAGATGCTATTATTATTGGGAGTATTGCTTCTCCTCGAGTTTTAATCCCAATCTTGGCTTCTGATTCAGCCTCAGCAGAGGTATGCTCTTTTATTTTTAATGGGCTTCTTAAATATGATAAGAGTCTAAATTTAGTAGGAGATTTAGCCCAGAGTTGGCAGGAGGAAGTTGAAGGCAAAGTCATAATCTTTCATTTAAGAAAGGGGGTCCTTTGGCATGATGGAGAAGAGTTTTCTGCTTATGACGTAGAGTTTACTTATAAAAAGTTAATTGACCCTGATACCCCTACTCCTTACAGCGGAGATTTTGAAAGGATTGAAAATTTAGAAATTTTGGATAGATACACTGTGAAAATAACCTATAAAGAGCCTTTTTCTCCAGGTTTAGATAGCTGGACTATAGGTATTATTCCTAAACATATTTTGGAAAAAGAAGAGAATCTTTTAAACTCTGAATTTTCCAGGAGTCCCATTGGTACCGGTCCTTACAAATTTAAAAAATGGATAGCCCAGGAAAAGATTGAATTAGTTGTTAATGAGGATTATTTTGAAAAAAGACCTAATATAGATAGGGTTATTTTCAGAATTATTCCTGATACCGCTACCTTATTTTTAGAAGTATTAGCCCAAGGTGTAGATAATGCTGGGCTTAGCCCTCTTCAATTTTTAAGGCATAGCCAGGCTTCTCAATTTAAGAAAAACTATATTAAATTCCGTTATCCTTCTAATAGTTTCTTATATTTAGGTTATAATTTAAACAATCCTCTGTTTAAAGGTAAAAAAGTAAGGCAAGCTTTAAATTATGCTGTAAATAAAGAAGAGATAATCAAAGCTGTGCTTTTAGGAGAAGGAAAAGTCTCTACTGGTCCTTTTACTCCCGAAAGTTGGGCTTATGACCCAGACTTTAAACCAGCGGAATTTTCTCCTGAAAAAGCTAAAACTTTGCTTTCTCAAGCAGGATTTAAAGATGAGGATGGCGATGGGTTTTTAGAAAGAGAAGGGGAGCCCTTTAAATTTACTATAATTACTAACCAGGGGAATTTAGAAAGACAGAGAGTTGCTGAAATCATTCAGGCTCAACTTAGAAATATCGGGATAAAGGTAGAGATTAAAGTGGTGGAATGGTCAGTATTTATTGATGAGATTATAAGAAAGAGAAAATTTGAAACGGTTTTATTAGGCTGGAGCTTATCCCGGGACCCTGATATTTATGATATTTTCCATTCTTCAAAAACTTCTCCTTCTGATTTTAATTTTGTAGGTTATAATAATCCTGAGGTAGATAAACTATTAGTAGAGGCCCGGAAAACTTTTGACCGCCAGAAAAGAAGACAACTTTATCAGAGAATAAACAGGCTTATCTATGAGGATCAGCCTTATATGTTTATATATATCCCTAATAGCTTATCCTGCCTTCACAAGAGATTTAGGGGGGTGAAGCCAGCTAAAGCCGGGTATTGGTATAATTTTATTGATTGGTGGGTCCCTTTAAAGGAACAGAGATACAAAATAGAATTTAGAAGGTAAATGCTCAGATATATAATTAAGCGTCTAATAAATATGGTCCCTCTATTAATAGGAATAAGTTTTATTTCTTTTTTAGTTATTCACCTTGCTCCGGGGAGTCCTGTCAGTGTTTCTCTGTTTAACCCCAAGATAAGTCTGGAGGCAAGAGAAAAGTTAAATAAACTCTATGGTTTAGATAAACCTGTCCATATTCAGTATTTTAACTGGCTAAAAAACATCTTAAAGTTTGATTTTGGCTACTCTTTAGTTGATGGAAGAAAAGTTTCCTCTAAAATTTTAGAGAGGCTTCCAGTAACCTTGACTATAAATATCCTCTCTTTATTGATAATTTTCTTTACAGCCATACCTTTAGGGCTATATTCAGGATGGAGAAAGGGAAGTTTCTTTGATAGGTTTACTACTATTTTTGTTTTTATTGGGTTTGCTACGCCTTCTTTCTGGTTAGCTCTTTTATCTATGCAGTTTTTAGGAGTAAAATTAGGCTGGTTTCCCATTTCAGGGATAACTTCTATAGATTTTGAATATTTTCCCTGGTATAAGAAAGTCTTAGATTTTTTATGGCATATAAGCCTTCCAGTTTTAGTAGCCAGTTTTGGGTCATTAGCAGGTTTATCACGGTATAGCCGGGAGAAATTCTTAGAAGTTTTAGATAAGGAATATATTCGCACAGCTTTTGCCAAAGGGCTTCCTTCTTCTCAGATAATCTATAAGCACGCCTTAAAGCCAGTCTTTCTTCCGGTAATTACTATTTTAGGATTATCTGTCCCCGGGCTTTTGGGAGGAAGTGTTATTTTTGAGACTATCTTTTCTATCCCTGGCATGGGCAGACTTTTTTATGAGGGAGTAATGATGAGAGATTACCCTTTGATTATGGGGCTTTTAGTTATTGGAGCTTTTCTTACTCTTTTAGGAAATTTCTTAGCTGACTTAGCTTATATCTGGGCTGACCCTCGGATTAAATATAGTAAGTAAAAAATCAGGCTGTAAAAAGATATGATTAAGAGAATTTTAAAAAATAAGTTAGGTTTGTCAGGTTTATTGATTGTTTTATTTATATCTTCTTTAGCATTATTGGCTCCCTTTATTACTAAATATGAGCCTATTTCTCTAAATATTGAAGAAGCGTTATTACCTCCCGGTCCAGAACACTTATTAGGCACGGATTCTTTAGGGAGAGATTTATTTTCCCGGATAGCATATGGAGCAAGGATATCTTTATCTGTAGGATTTGTAGCTGTGGGTATAGCAGTAGTTATTGGGATAATTTTAGGTTCAATAGCTGGTTTTTTTGGAGGGATAATAGATGCAGTAATTATGAGATTTACTGATATTATGCTTTGTTTTCCTTCTTTCTTTTTGATTCTAAGTTTAGTGGCTCTTTTAGCTAAACCTTCAATTTATCTTATTATGGTAATAATTGGCTTGACCAGCTGGATGGGACCAGCCCGGTTAATAAGAGCTGAGATTCTTTCTTTGAAAGAGGAAAACTTTATTTTAGCCTTGAAAATATTGAAAATACCTACTCCTGCCATAATTTTAAAACACTTGATCCCTAATGCCTTGTCTCCAGTATTGGTTAATGCTACTTTAGGTATAGCTTCAGCAATATTGGTGGAGAGTTCTTTAAGTTTTTTAGGCTTGGGGGTTCAGCCTCCCACACCTTCCTGGGGTAATATTTTAATGGAAGCAAAGTCTACTTTAGGAGTAGCTTGGTGGATTACTTTTTTTCCGGGATTATGTATTCTTATCACAGTTTTAGGGTTTAATCTTTTAGGCGAAGCCATAAGAGAAGAACTTAAATAAAACTATGGGGGTTATCTTAGAGGTAAAGGATTTAAAGCTGGGTTTTTCCAAAAAACCTGTTTTAGAAGGGGTAAGTTTTAATATAAATGAAGGTGAAGTATTTTCCTTAGTAGGAGAGTCAGGCGAAGGTAAAACTTTGCTCTGCCTCTCTTTAACAAAGCTTTTACCTAAAGATACTTATTATTCGGGAGAAGTGAATTTTTATCTCCCTGATAAAAAGATAAATCTTTTAAATCTTTCTGGCGAAGAATTAAGAAAATTTAGAGGAACAAAAATTTCTTATATCTTCCAGGAAAGTTTAGCTTCTTTGAATCCCTTTTTAAGAATAGGCTATCAGATAGAGGAAGTTTTAATCTACCATAAAAAGTTTAGTAAGAAGCCTGCTTACTTAAAGAGTTTAGAACTTTTAAAGAGCGTAGGGTTTAAGAATTCTCAAAGAGTTTATTTAAGTTTTCCTCACCAGATAAGTGGAGGAGAAGCTCAAAGAGTAATGATTGCTATGGCTTTAGCTTCTGAACCTCATCTTTTAATTTGTGATGAGCCCACTTCTAATTTGGATTTAACTGTTCAACTCCAGATTCTCAAATTGCTTAAAGCCAAACAGCAGGAGCTGGGTTTTTCTATCCTTTTTGTAACTCATGATTTAAGTTTAGTGGAAAAGTTCTCTAAAAAGTTAGCCATTCTTCATCAGGGAAGAATTGTAGAAGAAGGAGAAACTGAAAATATTTTTAGGAATCCTCAAACTGGATACACCCGGCAACTTCTGAATTCAGTTTTTAAATTATGAGCAAGAACTTTCTTATAAAAGGAGAAGCTCTTTCTAAAACCTTTAAATTAAGAAGAGGCTGGCAGATTTTTTTTATAAAAGCTTTAAACAAGGTGAGTTTTCTTTTGTCAGAAGAGCGGATATTAGGGATTGCTGGAGAAAGTGGTTCAGGCAAATCTACCTTAGCTAAGATATTGGTAGGTTTGATTAAACCTTCAGAAGGCAATTTAATTTACCAGGGTAATTTATTGGAAAAAGGAAAAGTCCAGCTTATCTTTCAAAATCCTTATACTTCCCTAAACCCTAAAATGAGAATAGGAAAAGCATTAAAAGAAGTTCTTTATTATCAGGGCTTAAGTTCTCAGAGAGCAGAACTAGAGAGAATACTTTCTTTGGTAGAACTTCCCTTTTCTTTAATAGATAGGTTACCTTCTCAGCTTAGCGGAGGCCAGTGTCAAAGAGTAGCTATAGCCAGAGCTTTAGCATCTTATCCTTCAGTTTTAATTTTAGATGAGCCCACTTCTAACTTAGATGTAGTAGTTTCTAAGAAGATAATAGACAACCTCTTAAAGATAAAGCAAACGCTTAAGATAAATTATATTTTTATCTCTCATGATTTAGGTCTTCTTTCTTACATAACTGAGGATTTATTAGTAATCTATAAGGGAAAAGTAGTAGAAGAAGGCCCAACTTCTGATATTCTTAAAAAACCTTTACACCCTTATTCTCAGCTTTTAGTAAGTTCAGCTAAAAGAGATTTTTCTTTGAGTTTAGAAGAAGATTTTCCAGAAGAAGGTTGTATTTTTAGAGACAGGTGTGTTTTTAAGATGAATATTTGTCAAAATCAACCTCCTTTATTTTTAAAGGAAGGTAGAAAAGTAGCCTGCTGGCTTTACCAAAATTAAAGATGCTTAAAAAGAAAGCCAAAGTTGTTGCTAAGGAGGGTAATAAGTTAGTATTGAGTTTTGAAAGAGAAGGAGGTTGTGTGGGCTGTAGAAATTTTTTTTGTAAGGTAGGCCAGGGTAAGCTGACTGTTAAAGCTAAGGGAGATTTTAAGATAGGAGAAGAAGTAGAATTAAGGATAAGAAGTAGTTCTTTCTTTCTGTTAACTATACTAACTTTTCTTGTCCCTTCTCTTTTATTTATTTTAGTTCTTGTTTTTTTAAAAAATTTAGGAGTGTTTTTAAGTTTCTTATTAAGTATAAGTATTTTATTTATCTATTTCTTTTTTTTAAATTATCGACTGAGAAAAAGAGTTTTTTGCCAGGTAGCAAGAAAGGAGGAGGAATGAATATAGCGGTCTTGGCTTCAGGAAGAGGAACTAATTTTGAGGCAATAGCTAAGGCAGTAAAGAGAGGCTTTATAAGAGCAAGATTAAAACTCTTAATCACTGATAAAGAAAATGCCGGAGTAAGAGAGCGGGCTAAAAAATTTGCAGTTAAAGACATCTTTATAGACCCTAAAAATTTTAAAAGTCGCCAAGATTTTGATAGAGAAGTAGTAAAGATTTTAAAAAAAGAAAAGATAAATTTAGTAGTTTTAGCCGGATTTATGCGGATAATTACCCCTTATTTTGTTAGAGCTTTTAAAAATAGAATTTTAAATATCCATCCTGCAATTTTGCCTTCTTTTGGAGGAGTAAATGCTATAGAGAGAGCTTATAACTACGGAGTAAAAGTTACCGGGGTTACAGTTCACCTTGTTGATGAGGGGATAGATACTGGCCCAATAATTTTACAGGAAGCTTTAAAAATAAGAGAGGAGGAGAGTTTACAATCCTTAGAAGAGAGAATCCATAAACTGGAACACAGGCTTTATCCTTTAGCCGTAAAGTTATTTTTAGAGGGAAGATTAAAGATAAAGGGAAGAAAAGTAGAGATTAAAGCTTAGTTTTTTTAATCAAAAGATAGTTCCTGTAAGGCTTTTTTACTGAGAATTTTAATTTTTCCTGAGTCTAAATCTTCTATCCGCAGAGAGCTGAAATTCTTTAGTTCATAGACTTTGCAGGTATAATACTGAGCTATCTTTAAGGTTTCTTCAAGGGGATTGGGGAGAGGGGGTTTATGTTTTTTCTTCTTTATATCTATGATGATGGTTAAGTCTTTATTCTGAGGATTAAATCCAGCTTCAACTTTTTTCACTTCAAAATATTCTTTATATTCAGCAGATGTAAAGAATTTCCTTATTTGTTGCCCTATTATCAAGGCTGTAAAGTCTTCTAAGTCTAAATTAAATTTCTTAATATGATAACCCTTTTCATCTCCTAAAGCCTGAGGGTTAATTCTAAAGTTAAGATAGCGCCTCTTAAAAAACTCGTCCCGGGAGATAAATCGCAATTGAAACTTTACCAAATCAGGAACAAAACCTATCAGGATTAAGTCTGCTCCTGTATTTTTAATATCGGAAGCTACAAAAATATAAAATTTAGGAGGCTTATCAATGCTTAAAATAACTCTCTGTAAAGAAAGGATTATATCTCCAATTTCTTCAGTAACTTTTTTGTCCAATTCTCCCTTCCCATCAGTTAAGTTATTAAAAGGGGCATATATCCAGATAGTGTCTTCTGCTTCTTTAACTTCTACTTTTAGATTATATTCTTCTTTGCATAGATTTTTGATAGCGGTTTCTATATTTTTTCTCTGGTAGGTAGGTTCAATATCCAAACAGGAAGAGAAAAGTATGAGGAGGCTAAGCAGGAAGGCTATCTTTATTAGGTTTCTCCTTGCCATACTTTTTAAATATCTCTATAATCTCATCGTATTCTAATTCTTCCTTTTTGAGGAGTTCCTGAGCAAAGTATTCTAAGAGTTCTCTTTCCCGAGTTAAGATTTCTTCAACATCTTTTAGGCAGGTCTGGATTATCTTCTGGGTGTCTTCGTCTAATTTTTCTTTAGTTTTTTCAGAGATGTTTAGAGGAAAGTTTTGACTCCACAGAGAGGAGCTTCCTAAAGTATAGAAATTTCCTAATAGGCCTGATTCTCCCATCCCCCAGCGCCAGACCATCTGATGGGCAAGCTGTAAAGCATAAGCAAAGTCCTGGTCCACCCCTGCTGAAGTTGTTCCAAATTTGAGTTTTTCAGCTACGAAACTGGCTAAGTAAGTTTTAATGTTAGCCAAAAGATGCTCTTTATTATAAATATGGATTTCTTCAGGAGGTCTTTGCCCGGTATAGCCTAAAGCTCCTTTGCGAGGAATAATAGAAGCTTTTATTACATCGTCAGTAGGATGGGTAAGGTAGGCAATTATGGCGTGGCCAGCTTCATGGTAAGCAACCCAGACTTTTTCTCTTTCGGATAGAGTTATTTCTGACTTTAAGCCAAATACTACCCTATCATAGGCTTCAGATAAGTCCTTGTAAATTATTTTTTCTCTCTGGTTTCTTACTGCAATTAAAGAAGCTTCTCTTACCATATTGGCAATATCTGCAGGAGAGAATCCTACAGTCTTTCTGGCTAATATTGAACAGTCTATAGAAGTCTCATAATTTGTTTTTTTAAGATAGTATGCAAAGAGTTTTCTTCTATCTTCTAAGCCTGGTTTTCCCACGTATATTTTCCTATCAAATCTTCCTGCCCGCATTAAAGCCGGATCTAATTCATCTTCTTTTACATTAGTGGCAGCAATTACCACGATATTATTTTCTTCCTGACGCAAACCATCTAATTCAGTTAGAAGCTGATTTATGGTGGCATTGTAAGAAATACCTCCTCCTAACCCAGTTACTCCTACCCGGGGCCGGGCAATACTATCTATTTCATCAATAAATATAATACACCCTCCCTGAAGTTCAGCTAAGGTTCTAGCTTCTTTGAAAAGATTTTTCATCCGGGCCGCTCCCTGTCCTACAAACATCCCTATAAATTCACTTCCCACTGCGGCTAAGAAGGGAAGGCCGGTTTCAGTGGCAATGGCTTTAGCTAAGTAGGTCTTGCCACAGCCGGGAGGTCCTACCATTAAAACTCCTTTTATGATTTTACCGCCAATTTTTCTTAAATAGGCTCTATCTTTTATTAAGTTTACTACTTCAGCTACTTCTTTTTTTACTGACTCCATACCTACTACATCTTCCCACTTTACATTTACCTGGGTGGATTTTATCTTCTTCTGGCCTAATTTGGCTAAGCCTCCTCCGTAAATCATATGTATCCACATAAAAGTATAAATTGTAGCAAAGATAAAGGCAGTTACAATACTAAAAAGAAGCTGGATGGGAATCCCTGCTAAGGTCATTTTCTTGTAGAAGGATTCTAAGGTGATAAAGGATTTTATCCCCAGAATTACCATATATGTAACTAAGATAAGGAGGATACTTCCTATTATTAGGAGGGTAAGTTTTATCCAGTGGAGTTTTATAAATTTTTTAAGTTTTCGAGTATCCATAAGCAAAGATAAGTGTAACACATAATCTTTTTTTTGTCAAAAATATCTATTGTTCGCACTGTGTCAAGTATTTGGGAGACGTTCCCACGTTTTAACGTTTATACGTTCCCACGTTTTAACGTTTATACGTTCACACGTTCATACGTTTTAACGTTAGAGTGGGCTTTGAAAGGAGAAGCTGTTTATCAGGTTAATTTCAAAGTTATAAACACTCTATAATCTTGAGTAAAATCTGGTATAATATTTTTTAGAGAAGCTCTTAACTTAAAATGGAAAAAGCTGAAAAACCATATTCCTGGTAAAACAGGCTTAAAATCTATTTTTCTGTATTATGGGATTATGGGGCATAAAGTTTTAATGGTAGGGTTATAGTTAGAATGTTAAGTTAACAGAAAGTTTCTAAATTAGGGAGGTTTAGCTATGGAGGTAAAAGTTTTTGATTTAGTAGTGGAGATTATAAGAGGAGATATTACTGACCAAAAAGATATAGAGGCTATAGTCAATCCAGCTAATGCTTACTTAACTCCTGGCGGAGGAGCTTCAGGGGCTATTCATAAAGCAGCCGGTCGGAAACTTTATGAAGAAGCAAAGACTCTTGCTCCGATAAAAGTAGGCGAAGCAGTCATTACCTCTGGTTATAATCTTCCTAATAAATATGTTATCCATACTTTAGGTCCCATCTATGGAAAAGACAAATCTGAACCGGCGTTACTTTCTAATTGCTATAAAAACTCTTTAAAGTTAGCTGAAGAGAAAGGAATTGTTTCTATTGCTTTTCCTGCTATATCCTGCGGGATTTTTGGCTATCCTTTAGAAGAGGCGGTAGAGGTGGTTTTTGGTACTATAAAAGAATTAGCTCCTAAATTAAAAAAGGTCAAAAGAATAAGATTTGTCCTTTTTGAGAAGCCTGCTTTTAATATTTATAAAGAAAAATTTTCTCAATTAAATAAGTAATAGGATGAAGTGTATTTCCTGCAAAAACCAGGCTGAAAAACATTTTATTGTAGTAATTATTTTTAACATTTTGTTATTGTAACAACATATTAAGAATTTTTGTTGAAAAGAAGAAAAAACCTTTGATAAGAAAATCTCAGCCCAAAACAAATGTTAACAAATTTAATTGCTATAGCAATAAATTTTGTTATATTTCCCCCGCCCGCCTTCGTAACTTGACAAAATACTTTGGAAGTAAAATGTCAAGTTAGGGCTGTAACTTGACAAAATACTTTGAAAGTAAAATGTCAAGTTAGGGCTGTAACTTGACAGAATCTTTTCAAAATAAAATGTCAAGTTACGTTTAGACCAGATATAATTTTAGAGAACAAAATTGTTTACCCTTTAATTATAACAAATTAAAAGGGTGTTATCCCTGTGTTTAGATTCTACTTTTTAAGGGTGAGGATTTTTCTTTACAGGAGAGGAAGGTTAAATTAAAATATAAAGTAAGATTTAACTAATAGCTTAAAAATGGATTCTTTTGGTTTTATTATTCATCCTTTGTATATTAGAGACTTGTTTCGGGTCAATAAAATTTTAAGAATATGCCCCCCCCGATTTCTAAAAAAATTTCTGAAATATATTCCTCCTTATAAGATTTCCACTATTAAAATTAATTCTTCTAAAAAGGAGATATTGAGAGGTTATTTTATTGGTTGTCCCCTTTTGCCTCAACAAATTCTCGATTTAGATAAAGATTCTGTTTTAGGTAAGATAATCTTGGCCGTTAGAATAGCAGAAAAGTTAGGAGTTAAAATTGTGGGGTTAGGGGGGTTTACTTCTATAGTAGGAAATAAGGGGTTGCTTATTGCTAAAAATACACGAGTTCCGGTAACTTCAGGAAATACTTACACTGCTTATTCTGTCTTGAAAGCCATTTTTGATATTGCTAAACAAAGGGAAAAGAAAGACTTAAGTCAAGCTACTGCAGCAATAATTGGAGCTGGTGGTTCTATAGGTTCATTGTGTGCTAAAAAATTAGCATATTATGTTCCTAGAATTATTTTGACTAGTCGGAGGAGAGAAAAGTTAGAAGTATTGAAGAAGGAAATTTCCCATTTTAATTCCACAAATGTAATTATAGAAAAAGATAGTCATAGGGCAGTAAAGGAAGCCGATATAGTTATTGTAACTACTAGTACTCCTGAAGCTATTTTAACTGGAGACGAATTTAAGAAGGGCGCTATTGTTTGTGACGTTTCTCTGCCAGAAAATGTTTGTTTAGAGAAGGGAACCGAGAGACATATATTTTTTTTAAAAGGCGGAATTATAAGAATCCCTTTTGATGTAGACTTAGGTATTGATATTGGATTGCCTAAGAATATGGTATTTGCTTGTATAGCAGAGACGATGCTCCTTGCATTAGAAAAAAGATTTGAGTGTTTTTCCTTAGGAGATAATATAGATGTGGGTAAGTTAGATGAAGTAGCTGAAATGTCAACTCGATATGGTTTCGAAGTGGTATATTGAAAAATAGGATGTTACCATGAATATTTATTCATTTGCTTCTCTTAGTGCATCAATTTTTTGTTTTATATTAGGCATCTTTGTAATTAGTAAAAGGTATAAAGATAGAAAATGTAAGTCTTTTGGAATAGCAAGTATTCTTACTGGAGTGTGGACTTTATTACCTTTTGCCCTAAGCCTTAGTAAGAGTAAAGAATTAGCTTTGTTTCTTGCTCGCCTAATTTACATACCGGCTGTTTTTGTGGCTCCTACTTGGCTATATTTTGTATTCACAGTAGTAAGAGAAAAGTTATCTAAAGGTCAGAGGTTTATTTTAATTTTAAGTTATTCTTTTGGGGGGATATTTCTATTTTTCAACTTTAGCCCCCTTTTTATTAAAGGTACGATTCAGTTTGTTCCTTTTTTTGCAGTTGTTCCTGGAGAACTCTACTTCTATTTTGTTGTTGGATTTGTAATAATATTTACTTATATTATAAAAACAATTTGTGATAATCTTAAAGTTTCGGTAAGTTACCATAAGAATCAGCTGATATTTATATTACTTTCTTTTATTCTTGGTTTTTTAAGTGGAGTTCTTCATTTTACAGCAGCCTTTTTTAGAATAGAACCTTTTCCTCATGACTTTCTTCTTATAGGATATACAGGGCTAATTGCCTACGCCATTATCAAGCACCACCTTATGGATATAAAGGTAGCTGTAACCCGGGCAGGGATATTTGCTTTTGTTTATAGTCTTGTTTTAGGTATCCCCTTTATTATTGGCTACCTAACCAAATCCTGGCTTATTCCTACTACTATTATGTTTTTCTTGGCCACCACTGGGCCTT
>JAGGWS010000038.1 GCA_021163425.1 Candidatus Omnitrophota bacterium | reverse complement strand
ATTAGAGGGTTTTTAATAAGATTAGTGTGAATTATCACATATCTTAAATTTAAAAAGGCTAAAGTTTTAACTATGTTTTTTTTGTCTTTTTCTATTTCCTGTAAAGAAAGTTTTTTCTTTTCTTGAAGCTTTATCAGAGAAGATACAAGAGGTATTTTCTGGTAATATTGGTATATAAACTCAGGGATTCTTCCTAAGTTTCCTCCCAAGATATTTTTTTTATGAATGGTTTGATAGAACTGGAAACTGGTCCAGTAAGAGCCTAAAGCTTTTACCCCGCTGGCTAAACAAAAAGGTACTTCCAGAATAGTAAAGTCTTCATTTTCTTTGCCTATTTTAGTATATACTGGAGGTATATTTAATTCTTTATTGAGGGGTAAAGGGATAGTTAAGTTTTCTAAGAACACTGAGGATAAAATAATAGTAAATATCATTTTTTTTCTTTTGTAATTTTCAAAGAGATATTTAAGGCTGTAACAAGAAAGTATGGTTAAGAAGATAGCCCCCATAATAGCTAAACGGGAAGGAAGTCTTACATTGTTAAAGATAGGAATAAATTTAAAAAGATACTGGGGTAAATATAAGAGGTTATTTTTAATCACAACCGGTTTTCCTCCAATCCAGAGGACAGCTCCTAAGGATAAGATAAGAAAGATAAAAGTCATAATAGCAAATTTTTTTACTTCTCTGTTTTTCTTAAATTTAAAGAGAGAAAATAAGGCTAAAAATAAAACCGTATAACCTATATAAGTAGTATGTTCCCAGGCATTTCCCGATAAGTTTTTATAGAAGCCTTCTACTAAGTTTTTAAAAAGAGAGTGAAAAAAAGGAGGCACAAAAAACCCTAATAAGTCAGCTCCATAAAAATAAGATATTTCAAATACCCCTTTTCCCTGAGGAAAGTAGCCTTGGTTTATGGCTTTAAAGATAAGAAAGAAAAGGGGAAGATGAATAATTGTTATAATCCCTCCTAATTTAACTATTTTCAAAAAATTTTCAATTTTAGGCTGAATGAGTAGGTATAAGAATATAAAAATTGTTAGAAATACACTCAGATAATAGGAGGTAAGAGTATTGAGAAGAAAAAAGAAAGCCCCTATTAGAAAATAGATAGGTTTTCCTTCTTTGAATATTTTTAGGAAATAGAGGATAAAGAGAATAGTCCACTCCCAGGAAAATATTCCTATATGGGCAGCTAAAATGTGGGCAATTCTTATCGAGGAGAGAGAAACAATTAAACCTCCCAGGAAAGAAGCTTCTTTATTTTTAGTAAGATAATAAATTAATAAAAAGCTGGCATAAGAAGTTAATAGGCAAGAAAGGAGAATAATTAAGTTGTAGGCAACCACAGGGTTTTTAAGCAGAAATAATACTGGAGATACCAGTAAGGATTGGATTAAGGTATGGTCAGCCAGAACAAAGTTTGCTCCTAAGGGATAAAATATTTCTTTTACCAAGAAAAAATTTTCTTTCTTTTCTATAGCCTTCTTAAGTTGCCAGGTCACCCAGATTTCTGAATATTCATCAGTCATATTTTTATATTGAGGATAGAAGGGAATTATTGAGGGGGTAGCTTTATTCAGATTAAGGATTAACGGCCAGGTAAACCCTGCAGTAACAAGAGAATAGATAATTATTATTAAAAGATGTTTTTTAAAATTCATCTTTTTAAAATACCACATCCTTTGAATCCTTACAACTTTTAAAATATCGGGAGTTTTAGTTATTAGTTATAGTTACACCGCCAAGTCTAATTAAACTTATTCATTGAAAATTGAAAATTTACATAACTTGACATTTTCTTTTGAAAACTAAATGTCAAGTTACAATATGATTGATTGGGGAGTTGTCCTTGACATCTCTTTATTTCTTAATATACTATACCCCTGAGGAGTTTGTAATGGCTCAAGTAAGATTGAGGGAGATTAGCAAAGTTTATCCGCCTAATATCCCGGCAGTAAAGAATATAAATTTAGAGGTAGAGGACAAGGAATTTGTAGTTCTGGTTGGACCTTCCGGCTGTGGTAAGTCTACCACTTTGAGAGTTATTGCCGGGTTAGAAACTCCCAGTAAAGGAGAAGTGTTTATAGGAGATAGATTAGTAAATGATGTTCCAGCTAAGGATAGAAATGTAGCTATGGTTTTTCAAAGTTATGCTTTGTATCCTCATATGACGGTTTATCAAAATATGGCTTTTGCTCTTAGATTAAGAAGATATCCTAAATCAGAGATAGACAAAAGAATTAAAGAGACCGCCCAAATATTAGGGATAACCCATCTTTTAGAGAGAAAGCCGAGAGAGTTATCCGGCGGAGAAAGACAGAGAGTAGCAGTGGGAAGAGCTATTGTGAGAAAGCCTTTAGTTTTTTTATTTGATGAGCCTTTAAGTAACCTTGATGCTAAGATGAGAGTTCAGATGCGTACAGAACTCCATAAGCTTCATAGAAGGCTTCAGGCTACGATGATTTATGTAACTCACGACCAGATAGAGGCACTGACCTTAGGTTCAAGAATAGCGGTAATGAAAGATGGAGAAATTCAACAATTTGACTATCCCTTAAAAGTATATGAACAGCCTGCCAATAAATTTGTGGCTGGTTTTATAGGTTCTCCTTCGATGAATTTTTTATCGGGTAGAATCATTAAGAAAGAAGGAGAATTATATTTTGACCAGGGTGAGTTTCAAGTTAAAATTCCTGAGTCAATGTATGAAAGATTAAGGAATTATTTAGATAAAGAGGTAATTTTGGGGATACGGCCTGAAGATATCTATGATAAACTTTTTTTTCCGGGAGCTTCTTCTGAGAGCACAGTCCGATTAAAGTGCGAGGTAGTAGAACCGGTAGGAGCAGAGAACCACCTCATTTTTTCTGTAAATACCCAGACTATAGTAGCTCGGGTTGATGCCCACGATAAGCCTTTGATTGGTGAATATATAGAGATGGTTTTAGATATGAATAAAGCCCATTTTTTTGATAAAGATACTGAGAAAAAAATTGTTTAGACTTAAATTCCTCTTTTTTCTTTCTTTAATATTCTTCTTAATCTGCGAGATTCTCTTTAGTTTCTCTCAGTCTGTAGGTTTTTCTTTTGTTGTTTTTATATTCTTGGTATTCTTTTCAGGATTAATTCTTCTTTATTTAAAATATAGAGCTCCTTTTAGGAAAATAAAATTAGAATTAGAGGAGCTTCAAGAAAAAATTAACAGTTTAACCTCAGAAATAGAAGCAAAAAAAGATTATCTTAAGTATTTACCTCAGAGCAGCCAGCAGCTTAACTTTTTTAAAGAGCTAATAGAAGAATTGTTGAAATTTCAGGAGGTTTCGGAAATTTACTCTTTTTTAGGTCAGAAAATTAAGGATGTTTTTAAGAAATTAAATGTATTTTTAGTCTATATGGTAGAGGAAGGAGAGCTTAAACTGACAGCTTCCTATAAAACTTCTCCCAATCTGTCTATAAAGAGTAAGAAAGGAGATATTCTTGATTATTGGGTTTTGAAATATAACCAGCCCCTTTTAATAGAAGATATTTCCGCTGATTTCCGTTTTGACTTAGAAAAGGTTTCTTCTTTGAAAGAGAGAAAGATAAACTCTTTAATTTTATCTCCTTTATTTCTGAATAGAAAAGTAACTGGCGTCTTGCGAGCTGAGTCTAAAGATAAAAGAGGTTTTAATTTTGAAGATTTGAGAGTTTTTTCAGTAATATCGGATTTAGCTTCCGTATCTATTGATAGAGCTAATATGTTTAAGAGAATTCAAGAGTTAGCCATAAAAGACGGTATGACTGGTTTATTTTTAAGAGGTTATTTTTTAGATAGACTCAAAGAGGAAATGAGAAGGTCTTTAGCTGCCCAGAATCCTTTAGGTTTAATCTTGGTTGATATAGATTTTTTTAAGAGATTAAACGATAAGTTAGGCCATATTGTGGGAGATTTGGTCTTAAAGAAACTATCAGATATTTTGAAAGAAGTAATAGGGGATTGCGGCAATGTAATATCTCGTTTTGGGGGAGAGGAGTTTATCGCCTTTTTAGTAGCTTCTTCTAAAGAAAAGACTAAAGAGGTTGCTGAAATTTTGAGAAAGAGAGTAGAAGACACTCCGGTAGTCTTTAGAAGGAAGAGAATTAAATTTACTATATCTTTAGGGGTAGCAACTTTTCCTGAAGATGCTAAATTTTTAGAGGATTTAATTAAAAAGGCAGATGAGGCTCTTTATAAAGCTAAGAGAGAGGGCAGGAATAGAGTATGTATAGCTTAGTAATTTTTCTTGGTTTATTTATAATTTTTCTCTATAGAGGTTTTTTGAAAAGAGAAGTGAATAATTTTTCTTCTCAGGCTGAAAAAATGAGAAAGAAATTACAGGTACTTAAGGAAGAGTTTACTTCTCTGGTTGAAAAGATTTCCCAGCAGGAAGAAAGAAATCATAATATTTTGAAATTGTATGAGATAAACAGGAGTTTAGCTAATTTTTTAGACCCCCAACAATTAATTAGAGCCTTCTTGGCTGAACTTAAAAGAATTAAACAGATAGAGGATGTTTACTTTGCTGAAAAAGAAGAAAAAAAACAAGATTATTTACTTTTTTCCTTAGGAGAGTTGACTCCTCAATATCTTTATATAAAATGCTCTGAGGAGGATCTGAAAGAACAGCTTCCTTATCTTGTTTCTCAATTTAGGCTTTTAATAGATAGAGCTAATCTTTATAAGAAATTAGAGAAGATTTCTCTTACTGATTCACTTACTCACATACCTAATCGGAGATATTTTATGGAAAGGTATGAGGACGAATTTCGCCGTTCAGAAAAATTTAAGTTTGACCTCTCCTTTTTAATGGTAGATATAGACCATTTTAAAAACTATAATGATACTTTCGGACATTTAGTAGGAGATGTAATTTTGAGAGAAGTAGCTAATCTTTTAAAGGAAAATATAAGAGAGATAGATTTTGTAGGAAGATTTGGAGGAGAAGAATTTTCTATATTTTTGCCCGAGACTTCTAAAGAGCAGGCTATTTCAGTTTCCGAAAGATTAAGAGAGAAAATAGCTGAATCAGAAATTCAGGCTTATGATGAGAAAGTTAGATTGAGTATAAGTATAGGTGTAGCAACTTTTCCTGAAGATTCCCGGGATAAAGGTTTACTCATTGAAATAGCTGATAAGGCTCTTTACCAGGCTAAGCAGAAAGGAAGAAACAGAGTTTTTGCCTTTTAACTAGAAATTTGGGGCGGTAGTTTAGCTGGGAGAACATCACGTTCGCAACGTGAAGGTCAGGGGTTCAAATCCCCTCCGCTCCAGGAACACAGAAGTTATGAGAAGAACGATTTTTTTTATTTTTCTCTCCTTATTCATTTTTAATCTGGGGATTTTTTCTCAAGAGGTTAAGGATGCAGATTTAGCTGGTTTTTGGTATCCCTCAGATAAAGAGGAGCTCAGGATTCTTCTCAGGAATTTCTTAAATTCAGCTCAACCTGAAAAAGTAGAAGGGAAAATTTTAGGTTTAATTTCTCCTCACGCTGGGTACCTCTATTCAGGTTTAGTAGCTGCCTTTGGTTATAAACTTATAAAAGAAAGAGCTAACCAGATAAAGACAGTAATTGTGATAGGTTTTAACCATAGATACCCTCATAGAGGTATAGCTGTGGCTGATTTTGATTATTACCAGACACCTTTAGGCAGAGTTAAAGTTGACAAAGATATAGTTAACCAGCTTATAGCTCAAAATGAAAATATTTATTCTTTAAAAGAAGCTTTTCATAATGAGAATTCTTCCGAAATGCAGATACCCTTTCTTCAAGTGGTATTGAAAGATTTTAAATTAGTAATTATTCATTTAGGGAAACAAACTTGGGAGAATTGTGAGATTTTAGCTTCTGCTCTTCTTGAGGTTCTTAAAGAGAGGAAGGATTTCTTACTGGTTGCTTCTACGGATATGTCTCATTATTTACCTTATGAACAGGCAGAGAAGCTTGATTTTTCTACTATCTCTGAGATAGAGAAATTTAATCCCTTTTCTCTCTATACTAGCTCTGTAATGAATGGCAACCGGATGTGCGGTTATGGAGCGGTGTGTTCTTTCCTTTTAGTTCTAAAGAAGCTGGGAGCCAATAAAGTGGAAATTTTGCATTATGCTAACTCAGGAGATATTACTGGAGATAAAGAAAGAGTAGTGGGTTATCTTAGTGCAGTTGTAGTGAAAGAAGATTCTACTCCTCAAGAAGATATAAAAGATAAGGAGGAGGATATGGAGCTAACTAAAGAAGATAAAAGGACTTTGTTAGAGATAGCCCGTAAGACTTTAGAGAGTTATTTACCTCAGAGAAAAATACCTGAATTTGGAGAAGTTTCTTCGAGATTAAAAGAAGTTCAGGGTGCTTTTGTTACTTTAAAGAAGAAAGGACAGCTGCGGGGCTGTATTGGTTCTATTACAGGAAGAGAACCTTTATATCTTACAGTGAGAGATATGGCTATTGAGGCAGCTACAGCTGACCCTCGGTTTCCTCCAGTTAAGTATGAGGAATTAAAAGATATAGATATAGAGATATCAGTTCTTTCTCCTTTAAAGAAGGTAGATTCTTCTGAGGAGATAATTTTAGGAAAGCACGGAGTAATTGTAAAGAAAGGGTTTAGACAGGGGGTATTTCTTCCTCAGGTAGCTGAGGAGACTGGCTGGAGTAAAGGAGAATTTTTATCTTATCTTTGTGCCCATAAAGCTGGGCTTCCCTTTGATTGCTGGAAAGATAAAGACACAGAGCTTTATGTATTTACAGCTTGCGTTTTTTCTGAAGAGGAGTTTAAGTAATGAAGAAGATATTAATAGGCATAGATTGGGGAGGCACATTTATTAAGTTAGGGATATTTAATTTTAAGGGAAGCCTTTTAGGTAGGTATAGATTATCCTCACCAGAATTTTCTCAGCCTTCAAGATTTTTTAAATATCTTAGAAAGAGACTCGAGGACATTTTTAAAAAGAAAGGACTAAGCTTATCTAAGGTTAAGGGTGTGGGGATAGGTGCGCCGGGGGTAATCAATACAAAAGAAGGTTTTATCTATTATCTTCCTAATATAAAAGGCTGGGAAAATTTTCCTTTTAAAGCAATATTTGAGAAAGAATTTGCTCTTCCTTTAGCTTTAGATAATGATGCTAATCTCTTTGCTTTAGCCGAATTAAAGCAAGGAGAGATAAAAGGAGTAAAGAATGCGGTATTATTTACCTTGGGCACAGGTTTAGGTTCAGGTTTAGTTTTAGAGGGGAAGGTATTCCGGGCAAAAACCTCTTCGTTTGAAGCTGGACATTTTCCTATGGATTTTAAAGGAAGAAAATGTGGTTGTGGCTCAAGGGGGTGTATAGAGACATTTTTGGGAAGCAATTATATAGTTAAGAAGGCCAACAGGATTTTAAGAAAAAAGATCTCTTCTCCTAAGGAGCTATATCAGTTAGCTTTAGAGAATAATCGCCAGGCTTTAGAAATCTGGAGAGATTTTGGCTATAAACTGGGAGTCTTTTCAGCAGGCCTTATAAATCTTTTAAACTTAGAACTAATAGTCTTAAGCGGAGGAATAGCCGAAGCCAGCACGTTTTTTATGAGAAGTTTAAAAGAGGCAATAGAAGAGAGAACGATGCCTCCTTTTCTTAGAGGAGTAAAGGTGAAGAAGTCTAAATTGAGAGATACAGCTGGTATACTGGGAGCCTACGAATTTATTAAGGAGAGATTGAGCAGGGGGAGTTTTCGCTAATCATAGTTTAGGAAGCGATGATAATAGCCCAGACTATAAAGAAAGTAAAAGAAGTTATAAGGAGAGTCAAAAATAAGAAGATAGGCTTTGTTCCTACGATGGGAGCTCTTCACCAGGGGCATCTTTCCTTGGTGAAGAGGGCTAAAAAAGAGAGTGATTTTGTAGTGGTAAGCATATTTGTAAATCCTCTTCAGTTTGGGCCTCAGGAAGACTATAAACTCTATCCCCGTAACTTCAAGAAAGATGAGGCTCTTTTGAAGAAAGAAGGGGTAGATTTAATATTCTACCCTACTCCCAAGATTATGTATTTAGAGGGTTTTTCTACTTATGTGGAGGAAGTTTATTTGAGCAGGGTTTTATGTGGAGTTTCCCGGCCGGGGCATTTTAAAGGAGTAACCACAGTAGTGGCTAAACTCTTTAATATCATAGAGCCGGATATTGCTTATTTCGGTCAGAAAGATTATCAACAGGCTCAGATTATTAAAAGGATGGTGAGAGATTTAAATTTTCCCATTAAAATAAGAGTTCTTCCCATTGTTAGGGATAAGGATGGGTTAGCTCTGAGCTCGCGGAACAGCTATTTAAGTTCTGAGGAGAGAAAATCAGCTTTGGTGCTTTTTCAGTCGATAAGGTTAGCTAAAAATTTAGTAAGAAGAGATATAGTTGAGAGCAGGCTGATTATAAAAGAGGTCAAGAAACTTATAAATTCAAAGAAGTATACTAAGATAGACTATGTAGAGATAGTAGACCCTTTGACTTTGCAGCCTTTAGAGAGAATAGAGAAGAGGGGCTTATTAGCTTTAGGAGTCTATGTGGGTAGAGCCAGGCTTATAGATAATGCTTTTTTAGTTTCTCCTAAAAAAAAGGCTAAAGTTTAGATGAAGAAATTAGGTCTTTTAGGTTGTGGGGCTATTGGTGAAGGAGTAGCTTTGTTTGTAGAAAAAGAACTTTCTTCTAAGGTAAAACTGATTAGCCTCTTAGATAGAGAAAGAAAGAAAGCCCAGGCTCTTAAATCTAAACTGAGGAAACTTAAGCCGGTGGTGGTAGATTCTTTAGATAGCCTATTTGAGAAATCTGACTTAATTTTAGAGAGTGCTTCCTGGAGAGTAGTAAAACCTTTATTAGAGAAAGCTCTTAGCTATAGAAAAGATTTGATAATCTTAAGTGTGGGAGGCTTACTCAGCCAAGAGGAGCTTCTTGAGAAAGCAGAAAAGAAAGGTATAAACATTTATCTTCCTTCAGGAGCTATCTGTGGGGTTGACGGGATATTGGCTTCTTCTTGTGCTAAGATAAAGAAATGTTTACTAATTACTTCTAAACCTCTTCAGGGTTTTAAGGGTGTTGAATATATAAAAAATAAGAAAATAAACCTCAATACTTCCCAGAAGAAGATTTTATTCAGGGGGAAGGCAGAACAGGCTTTTAAATATTTTCCTCAGAATATTAATGTAGCTTCTACCTTACTTTTTGCTTCTAAATTTAAAGATTTGCAGGTAGAAATTGTTCTTGAGCCTAAACTTAAAAGAAATACTCACAAAATTTATCTACTTTCTCAGATAGGAAAAATAGAGGTTGAAGTAGAAAATATCCCTTCTTCTCTGAATCCTAAGACCAGCAGTTTAGCCATAGCTTCAGCTCAGGCTCTTTTAAGAAAAATGTTTTCTTCTCTGAAGATAGGCACTTGAAAAAACAGGGGATATTTTGAAAGTTAAGGCAGGCTAATGTCTAATATTTTATACCTTAAAATTCCGCGAGGAACTTTAATTTCTACTACATCTTCTTTCTTTTTACCTAAGAGAGCACAAGCTACCGGAGAACTTATTCCAATTTCATTTCTTTCAAAATCTGCCTCTTCATCACTTAAGATTATGTAAAAGAATTCTTCGCCAGTATCTAAGTCTCTTAAGAGGATTTTTGTTCCTATACTTACCTTTTCTAAGTTTACATCTTGAGGTGAGATAATAATTGCTGAAGATAGCTTAGTTTCCAGCTCTCTAATCTTTTTCTCCAGATTGAGCTGGGCCTCTTTTGCTGAGTCATATTCAGCGTTTTCAGAGATATCTCCTAAGGAGCGGGCTTCTTCTATCCGTTTGCTTAGCTCTTTGCGTTTGACTTTTTTTAAATATTCTAATTCCTGAAAGAGTTTTTCGTAGCCTTCTTTTGTAAGATAAATCCTTCCCATCGTTTGGCTCCCTATTTAGTTTAAAAATAAACCCCTTCTACCTATTTAAGATATCTAAAGAGATAGAAGGGGCTAAAACCTGTTTAGATAATAATTGATTTAAGTTCCTTAGAGGCTCTGAAGGATAATTTCTTCTTAGCAGGGATCTGAATAGTTTCACCAGTCTTAGGATTTCTTCCGGTTCGGGGCTTAGTCTCTTTTACTCTGAAAGTCCCGAATCCTGAAATTGCTACTGGCTCTCTTTTCTTAAGAGTACTCTTAATAGTATCTAAGATAAGTTCTACTATTTCCTGGGCTTGTTTTTTAGTTTCAGTTTTTTCAGCCACCTTAGCTATCAACTGGGCTTTATTCATTCTTCCTCCTTTCTTGCTTTAAACTACCAATCTTTTAAGCCCTGTAGAATATTTATATATTAGCCTCTTTATTTTGTCAAGAATTTATTATATTTTTTGCTAATAGTCTAAGAACGTAATTTGACAGAATTTTTTCAGAATAAATGTCAAGCTATGTAAATTTTCAATAAATTTTTGAGGAATCGAGGGCGATCCTCAATCAATATCAATAATCAATAACTAATAGTTGGTAGAATACTCCGGAGTTTGAGTTTAAGTGTATGCCGGCGTCTTTTTTTCTGTATCCAAAAACTAAGCACTTTTCAAAAAATAGAACTCGTATTATAATAATTGGGATAAAAGTTTAAAGCGGTTTCGTAGAACGTATAAATGTAAAAACGTGTGAACGTGTGAACGTATGAACGTGAGAACGTATGAACGTGAGAACGTATGAACGTGAGAACGTGTGAACGTGTGAATGTGAGAACGTATGAACGTGTGAACGTGAGAACGTGTGAACGTGTGAATCTGCCGACGTTGAGCAGGAGAAGAGACGGCCTATACTTTTAGTTTAATGTTTGGTAGTATGAGACTTGTGTGTTGTAAGATAGGCAAAGATAGCTAAAACGATAGTAGCTAAAAAAGCAGCGATTCCGTACCACATAGGTTTATACTCCTTTTGAAAAAAGTAACTGAGAGATAAAAATATTATCACTTATTTTCATATTAGCAAAAAGTATAGTATTAATTTTTATTCTTTGTCAATAGGTTTTCAGAGATGAACAATTACCCGGGTTTCGTAGAAAGGAGTAAGTGCAATGGAGTTAGAAAAAAGAGAGTTGAGAGATTCTCTGGTTAAGAGTTTAGTTTCCGAAGGCCTTATCACTCAGGAACAGGCAATAACTTTAGAGATAGAAAAAGAGAGGAGTCAGACTACTTTAGCCGATTCTATAAGAACCCTGGGGCTTATGGACGAAGAAACTTTAATAAATTTTTTGTCGAGCAAACTTCATATAGAGATTTTTTCCTTGAAGGATTTTATTCCCGCCAAGGAGGTTTTAGAACTGGTTCCTCAGGAGTTTATAACTAAATTCAGGATCATTCCTCTTCAGCAGGAAGGAAATATTTTGAAAGTGGGCTTATCTGACCCCTTCAAACTGGAGCCTTTAGAAGAGTTGCGGTTTCATACTGGGTTGTTTATTAAGTTATACCTTGTTAATAAGGATAATTTAGATTCGTTTATTAAGACATTTTTTGCCCCCTCAGAAGAAAGCCAGTTAGAAGAAGTTAAAGTCCAGAAAGAGAAGCCTTCAGTAATAAAGCTGGTAGACTTATTGATTGCTGAAGCAGTGAATTTAAGAGCCTCAGATATCCATATTGAGCCCCGAGGAGATAAGGTAAGTATCCGTTTCAGGATTGATGGGGTTCTTCATTCTTTTAAAGCGCCTCCTCTTTATCTTTATAATGCCATAATTGCCCGCTTGAAAATTATGGCAAACTTAGATATTGCTGAGAGGAGACGGCCTCAGGATGGAAGATTTCAGGTTCAAGTTTCCAATCGGCCTATTGATGTAAGAATCTCAGTTATCCCTCTGGTAGAAGGAGAGAGTATTGTTTTAAGGCTTTTAGAGAGAGAGAAAGGTTTATTTTCCCTTGAGGAGTTAGGTTTTTCTAAGGAAAACTTAACTAAATATAAACAGCTTTTAAAGCAGACCGCAGGAATAATCTTAGTTACCGGTCCTACTGGTTCAGGAAAAACCACCACTCTCTATGCCTCTCTTTTAAAAATAAGGAGTGTGGAAAAAAACATAATTACTATTGAAGACCCTGTAGAATATCATTTAGATTT
This sequence comes from Candidatus Omnitrophota bacterium, assembly GCA_021163425.1. GTDB lineage: Bacteria > Omnitrophota > Gorgyraeia > Duberdicusellales > Duberdicusellaceae > Duberdicusella. The sequence continues at coordinate 71,267 of JAGGWS010000038.1, read as the reverse complement.
TGCCAAACAGATTCAGGTTAATCCTGCTGTAGGGCTTACTTTTGCTTCCGGGTTGCGTTCAATTTTAAGGCATGACCCTGATATTGTGATGGTTGGCGAAATTAGAGATAGAGAAACAGCCCAGATTGCTATTCAGGCAAGTCTAACCGGACACTTAGTTTTATCAACCCTTCATACCAACGATGCCCCTTCAGCAGTAACAAGACTTATAGATATGGGCCTTGAACCATTTCTGGTAGCTTCTTCTTTAAAAGGGGTTATAGCCCAGAGATTAGTGAGGGTTTTATGTTCTAACTGTAAAAGAGAAAGGAGTATATCTTTGAGTCAATTGAGGAAATCTCTGGGATTGGAGCCTTTACCTTCTGACAAACAGGTGGGTATTTTTGAACCTTCAGGATGTCAGGAATGTAGCCGGACAGGTTTTAAGGGCAGAGTAGCTATATTTGAGGTGTTAGAGCTTGATTCAGGTTTTGACAATTTAATTGTGGAGAAAGCCTCTTCCGATGAGATTAGAGTTTATGCTCAGAAGAAAGGATTTAGAACCTTGAAAGAAGATGGCTTCTCCAAAATAGTAGAAGCTAAAACTTCTCTTCAGGAAGTTTTAAGGGTGTTGGGAGGATGAGTAATAAATTTCAAATTTCAAATTTCAAATTTCAAAGTAATAAATTTCAAATTTCAAATTTCAAATTTCAAATTATTATTTTATTCTTTATCCTTTATATTGTATCAGGGGTATATGCTGAGCAGGCTGCCTCTTCTAATTATGAGATTGAGCTTATAAGTATAGGCACCAGTCTGGGTTTTGCTTCTTTTAGTGAGCGCCGCCTTACTTACTTTGTTGTCGGACAGTTGTTTTCAGTGCCTGTAGAAGTTGCAAGTACTCAGATAGGGATTAATTTTAGTTGTTACTGGCCTGTCCTGGTAGGAGAAGTGCTCTATGAAATAGCTGAACTTCGTGCAAAAACTCATCTGGGTGGCTTTGAAATTTCTCCGTCAGTATGGCAGAAAGATAATGACCCCTATTTTTACTGGATTGTTGTTATTAACCCACCTGTTTTAATAAAAGGGTTTAGTTTCTCTTTAGATAGTCTTCCTGATGGGGAGGTAGATACAGAGTTTTCTTTTTATCAGTATCCTCAGGACAGCCTCTCTGATGGAAAACATATCTTTTATGTAGCCCCTTATGGAGGAGGAAAAGTCTGGGGGCAACCTCTAAGCTTTGAGATTTGGGTAGATACTACTCATCCTTCTGTAACTGAGTTAACCCCGGCTGTTTCTGAGCTTATTAACCAGAGCTTTGTGGAGATAAGTTGTAAGGTAGAAGATTTACATTCAGGGGTCAACTTAAGTAGTTTACAGTTTTTCCTGAATGGAGAAGAAGTCTCTGGAAAGTTTGCTGAGGATAAGAATATTTATTCCTATAAGGGAAGTTTGCCCGATGGAGAAAATATAGTTTTAATAAAGGCAGAGGACAACATAGGAAACCAGGTTAGCAAAGCCTGGAGCTTTATTGTAGATACTCATTCCCCTCAGGGTAGTGTGGTGATAAATAATGATGACCCTGTAACTAATTCTCCTTATGTTACTCTAAAAATTACAGCTTCTGATGAGGTAAGTGGAATAAAGTATATCTACATATCCAATGATGGTGTTTTTGATACGGAGATGGATAATCCGCTGGAATTCAAGGCTTTAATAGAGGATTGGCTTCTGAAAGAGCCGGATATATCCGGGAAGAAGACAGTTTATATTAAGTTTGAAGATTATGCTGGAAATGTATCTCCTGTATTTTCTGATGATATTGACTTAGTAGTATTGGCTCCTGATACTCGAATAATAAGTGGTCCTTCCAGTTTAACTCCTGAGAAAGAAGCTACATTTTATTATCAGGCTTCCCGTGAGGGGTGTTTGTTCAGTTATTCTTTAGATGGTTCGGAGTGGTCTTCCTGGAAGAAAGAAAAAAGCGTGAGTTTTTCTGGTCTAAGTTTGGGAGTTCACTTATTCAAAGTCAAAGCTGGCTTAGATATAGATGGAGATGGGTTAATTTCTCTCTATGAGGAAGACCCCACCCCTGCTCAATGGAGTTGGACTGTGAAAGAAGAGACCTTTATAGAAAAACTCCAGAAAATACTTTTCTTTAAGAGAAAATAAGCGTAATTTGACAAAATGTTTTGAAAGTTATATCCTTAGCTATGAGTATTTTTCTGAGAAAGATTAGTTTCACCTTAATAGAGGTTCTAATTGCTATAGGGATTTTTGTTGCGGTGATAACTATTGTGGGCACAATTTTTAGAAGTGCCCTTCTTTCTTATCAGGAGGCTCAAGTTTTAGCCCAGAGATACCAGAATCTAAAGAGGGTATTCTGGGTGATATCCAGAGAACTTTCTTCTGCTCTAAGAGCAAATGAAGAGATTATCCGGGGGGAAGGAGAAATATTTAAAGGAGATAAGCAGGCTTTATTTTTTGTTTATCCTGATTCCGAAGGACTTAGGGAGATAGGCTATATTTTTCTTCCTGAGAAAAAAAGTTTAGTAAGAAGAGAATCAAAATGTGATTTTAACTTCAATACTTTTGATAAAGAAGAGGTATTAAGCTCCAGTATAGAGAGTCTGAACTTTAGTTTTTTTGATGGAGAAAAATGGGAAAATTCTTATAAAGAATTACCTTTAGCAGTCAAGACAGAGCTTACTTTAAGTTATAAAGGCCGTAGAGAGAATTATCAGGAACTAATAAATATTCCTGTGGGAAGATGAGAAAAGATGTAATAGATTTTACCAGAAGCTTTTCTATGCTTATGAAATCAGGCATACCTATATTAAAGAGTTTAGAGACTCTTTATGAGCAGATGGACCCTTCACGAATTAAGAAAGTAGTTAAAAGATTGGTTGAAGATATTCAGGAAGGTGAGCCTCTTTCAGAAGCTTTAGAACATCACAAAAATATTTTCCCTCAAATTTATATAAATATGGTGAAGGCAGGAGAAATTAGCGGAAAATTAGCACCTGCCCTTCGGGAGCTTTCGGATTTTCTTCAGCGCAGTCGGAGGCTTAAGCAGAAGATAATCACTTCTTTAATGTACCCAATACTTATTCTGGTGACTGCAGTTATTGTATTGGCGGTGTTAATGATTTTTGTCGTTCCTACTTTAACTAATATATTTAAAGACTTAGGAGGAGAACTTCCGCCACTTACTTTATTTTTGATAAATACTTCTAAGTTTTTAGCCCGGTGGAGTTATCTTTTTATTCTGTTAGTAGTGCTTATGATAGCTGGTTATAATTTAATTAAAAGAACTCCTGCCGGAGCTTACAAGATTAATATTTATAGATGGAAACTCCCTGTAATAGGTAAGTTTTTAAAAGATATAGCAATTGAGAGATTTTCTCATTCTTTGGGAGTGATGCTTTCTTCAGGGGTCCCTTTAGTTAAATCTTTATTAGCCACTAGAGAAGTGGTAGTAGACCCTCTTCTTAAAGAGTCTATAGATTTTTTAATAGAGAAGATTGAATCGGGTAGTAGCCTTTCGGAAAGTATGGAAGAAGCAAAGATTTTCCCAGGTTCTTTAGTTAAGATTGTAGAAGTGGCTGAAGATTCAGGAAGACTTTCTTCAGTATTTTTAGAAATAGCTCAGGATTATGAGGAGGATGTTACTGCTTCTTTATCGGGAATTATTTCTTTACTTGAACCTCTTCTAATTGTATTTATGGGGGTGATAGTGGGTTTTATCGTAGTTGGTTTATTCTTTCCTATATTTTCTATGGGTAGTTTAATTCGTTAGGGAGTTCTCTTTAGAGAGTTTATCCTAGCCCATTTACTTAAGGCCTTTATCGGATGAGATGAGGATGGGGAAGATAAGATTTAGGAGCCAGCGGAGTTTTACCCTTATTGAGATTTTGGTTGCTATAGCTATCCTGGCTGGAGGGCTTCTCTCTGTTTTCTATATGTTTCCTCTGGCTCTGAAACAACTTAGATTATCAAAACTATTGATGGATACTGCTTTCTTAGCAAAGAAGAAGTTAGAAGAGTTAAAGACTTATAATATAGTTGAAGAAGCAGAAGGCAAAGAAGGAAATTTCGATTGGCAGATTTCTTTAGGAGAAGAGGAAGTCTTAGAAGGAGTGAATTTAAAAAAACTTATCCTGAAGGTAGAATCTAATTCTTCAACTACTCCTAAGCTTTCAGAAGAATTTGTTACTTACTTACCTTTTGAGGAAAAAAGTGATTAGAAAGGCTCAAGCACTTCTTATTACTATAACTGTTCTCTCTGTTCTTGCTATTACTGGGTTTTCTCTTCTTCTTTTTAGCCTTTATGAAGTAAGATATTCCCGCATCTACTTAGATAATGTTAAAGCTCAGTATTTAGCAGAGGCAGGTTTAACTCTGGGCAGAGAACTCTTGAAGCAGGATAAAAAAGAAAATTTTTCTGATAGCCTTGAAGATTCTTTTTACACTCAGCTGAAAGGTGAAGATTTAGATTTAGATAAGGATGGGATAAAAGAAAGTAGATACTTTGAAGTTAAAAATTTCGAGGGAAGGCTTTACGGCCGATTTGGTGTTCAAATTTTAGATGAGGCTTCCAAGCTTAATTTGAATTATTGTGGAGAAAGCTCTTTCCGCTATGGCTTGGACCTTTCTGAACTTAATATAAATTCTCTATTTTCTTTTCTGGGAATTTCTAAAAGCACTTCTTTAATAAGGTTAAGGCGGGGTTCTGATGAGAAACCAGGATTGGAAGATTACGATGATGATTCTGATAATTTGATATTAATTTCTGATGGGATTGATAATGATTTAGATGGAGTTGTTGATGAAAAAGATGAAGGAATAGATGAGCCTGATGAGGAAGGTTTTGGTGACGATAGGTTATTTTTAGCTCCCGAGGAGACTCGGGAGTTTTTAACTTTACCTTCAGGTTTAAGATTCAGGAATTATTTTACGGTCTATTCTAAAGATAAGGAATTAGATAGTTTTGGAAGGAGGAGGATTGCTTTATCTGCTTCTTTTCAGGATGTTCTTATGGGTTTTTTGAGCTCAGGAGTAAGGTTTCCTTTCCAAAAAGCAGCTAATTTTATTGATTTTCAGGATAAAGATTTATCCCAGACTGTTTTAGACAAGTTTTATAAGAGGATAAAGCCTGTTTCTTCTTCAGGAGGAAGTTTTAGAAAGAGCGGGAATTATTTTTATGCTCCCCGGGGAGGAGCCCCTTCTACTTTTAAATTCCAGAACTTAAATATCCCCGATGGAGAATATTTTTGCTTTTTTTATTCTCCTTTTGAGGATTTAGGTATAGGTTATGTTTCAGTTCAGGATATAGAAGATTGTGATGTTTACAATGGAGAGGGGTTGTATTTGCCTGTTAAGGTAGAGGGAGGTGAATTAGAATTTAGGATAAAACCTTTTGAAGATAGAGATTGTGCTCTGGAATATATAGAGCTTGTAAGTCCTGAAAATAGAGAAGGGCTGGTTCATACCTCTTTAAGAGGAAGAGAATCTTTAGTGATAAACGAGGTGATGATTAAGCCTTCTTTAGAATTTCTGGTAGAGAAATCTCAGAATCCTGGAGGAAGCTGGGTCTGGAAGGGTGGATATTACGAGAATAAAGATTTAGCCAGTGGAATTGAGGGTGAGGGAAGATGGGTTTTTTCAGTAGGGAGAAGGGGTTATTTCTATATAAAATTTTTTGCTAATACAACAGGAGGTTATATTGGAGATGTAGTTATTTCCGGAAGATCTTTAAAGGGGGTTAGAGATGGGATGGTTTTTCCTTACCCGGTATATATAGATGGAGATTTATTAATAAAAATTCAGAATAATTCTCTTACTGAAGTTTCTACTTTTAAAAAAATAGTTGTTTCTCAAGAACCCGATGCCGAATTCATCGAAATTCTGAATATTACTCCCCGAGAGATAGATATAGGCAATTTCAGTATAGAGGTAACTCAAGAAAAAAAAGCGGTCTTAGGCTGGCCGGCAATTATTCCTCAAGGCACAAAAATCAGGCCCTATGAACATTTAATCCTGGCTATAGATAAAGATGACCGAAGCTCTCCTTCTTATTTAAGAAGTAATGGGATTTCTTTCCAGGAGAGCTGGGGAACGAAAGCAGTTCAACTTGAGTTTAGCGGTAAGATAGAAGGGTGTGATGATATTATCCCTGACAGCTCAGCCACTATTGCTTTAAAGAATCCTCAGGGAGAAATTGTGGATATAGTAGAATATACTTCTTCTCAGATAAGAAATTATGTAAGTTTAGAGCGTTCAGATCCCACTCTTCTTACTGATGCTGATGGAGATGGAATATTCGATGGCTGGTTTTTTTCTGAAGCTGAGGCAAAAGCTACACCTTCAGAGCATAATGATAACTCAGGGATAAAAGAGATTGACCCCAAAACTCTGGAGGTTTTTTATCATAATGTAAGAGAACAAGTCGTTTTAAATCAGCCTCTTATAAATATTGGCTATGCCGAGAAAATTCCCTCCAGTCTTCCCTGGAAGAGATTTAGTTTAAGGGATATAGCTCTTCTTTCAGATAGATTTACTTCTTTTGTAAAGCATTTAGGGATATCTTCTTTTGTAGAAGGCAATTTTAAAGAAGAAGACGATAGTTTCTTTTCTTTTCGCAGAGGGGAATGGGGATTGTGGAGATTTTCTAATATTCCTCAAGGGAGTTATTTTCTTAAAATTTTAGCCGAGGAAGATAGTTCTTCTGTAAGTATAGCAGTAAAAACCGAGCAGGCAGATACTTTTGACTATTTAGGCCCTTTTTATTTTCATAAGGGTTGCCTTTATTACGGAAATATTGAGATTGAGTCTGGAGGTAGTTTAGAAATTAAAGTGAGAAATGAAGAAGACGGACCTCTTAAGATTATAAATTTTATATTGGAGCCAGAATTTATAGTCAGTGGGAGGATAAATATAAATACAGCAAGAAAAGAGATTTTGAATCTTCTATTACCCTCTAATTCTGGAATAATTTCACAGAGGCCCTTTGGAGAAAGAAGCAAACGTAGGCTGGGTATAGGAGATTTGTTAGAAACCACAGCTTTAGGCTTAACTGAGTTTCAAAAGATTAATAATTTTAAATTGATTTGCCCTTTTATTACTACCCGTTCGGATGTTTATGAAGTAATAACCGAGGCAGAATATTCAGGAGTAAGGGCAGTAAAACACAGGTTAGAGACTGTTATAGAGAGATAATAACCAATAACCAGCGTAACTTGGTAAAATGTTTTCAAAATAATATGTTAAAACGTGTAAACGTATGAACGTGTAAACGTATGAACGTAAAAACGTATGAACGTGTAAACGTGAAAACGTGTAAACGTAAAAACGTGTAAACGTAAAAACGTGTAAACGTGTAAACGTATGAACGTGTGAACGTAAAATGTAGATTGTAAGATGGAAAATAAAGTTTTAGCTATGGTAATGGCTGGAGGCGGGAGAGAAAGGCTTTATCCTTTTGTTAATTCTTTAATTAGTGAAGGCTGTCAGGTTGAAAATTCTTATATAAAAACTCTATTATAGGAAGAGGGGTAATAATAAAAGAAAGCCAGATTATTGATTCTATTATTATGGACTTTACAGAGATAGAAGGAAGTTGTAAAATAAAGAAGGCAATTATTGACCGTTTTAATATTACTGAAGATAAGAAAAATTATTTTGTAAAAGAAGGTATTGTGGTGGTAAAGAGAAGACTTTGCTAAAGAGGACTTTTTAAGTAAGATGGATATTTTTGAGGCAATAAAAAAGAGAAGAAGTATAAGAAAATATAAAGATAGAGAGGTTGAGGAAGAAAAGATTTTAAAGATTTTAGAATCAGCCAGGCTTGCTCCTTCGGCTAAGAACCTTCAGGAGTGGAGGTTTATAGTAGTGAGAGATAAAGAGAAGAGAAAGAAGTTATCAGAAGCAGCCAGAAACCAGAAATTTGTAGAAGAAGCTCCGGTAGTAATTGCCTGTTGTGCCCAGAATAATGAATACCGACTGACTTGTGGGCAGCTTTCTTATCCTATAGATGTAGCTATTGCTATAGAACATATGGTTTTGACTGCAGTAGAAGAAGGTTTAGGGACTTGCTGGATAGGGGCTTTTTATGAAGATAAGGTAAAAGAGATTCTTAATATCCCTGAGGAAATTAAAGTAGTAGAATTGCTCACCTTGGGCTATCCTGATGAGGAGCCTTCTTTCCGGGATAGGCTTTCTTTAGAAGATATAGTTAAGTGGGAAAGTTGGGGTGGATAGAAAGATAGTCCTTTCAGCTTCATCTTTAAATCTTTACTTAGAATGTCCAAGGTGTTTCTGGCTTACTATTAATAGAGGTTTAAGAAGGCCAAGAGCCCCTTTTCCTTCCATAGCAACTGGTTTAGATTTGGTAGTTAAAAAGTATTTTGATAGTTATAGAGGAAAGAATATTTTACCTCCTATCTTGCAGGAAAAGATTAAAGGGAGGTTAATAGATATTCTCCCCAAGACTTTATGGTATAATTCTTTAGAACTCAATGCTTCTTTGCAGGGAAAGTTAGACGAATGTATAGTAGATGAGGAGGGTTTTTACTTAGCCTTAGACCATAAGACCCGCAGTTCAGCTCCTTCTTTGATTCACGAGGCTTTTCAGTTTCAGTTAGATGTCTACACTTTTCTACTGGAAAAGAATAATTTTAAGAGCAGGAATTTAGCTTTTTTAGTTTACTATATTCCTGAAGAGGGAGTTTTGCATAATGGTTTCCCTTTTAAAGCAGAAGTAAAAGAAGTAGAAACCAACCCTCAACGAGCCGAAAAAGTATTTATTGAGGCAGTCAGGCTTCTAAAAAAGGAAATGCCTCCTTCTTCTGAGAATTGTGAATTCTGTAATTGGGCCCGCCAGGTAAACAATCTTTTTTAACCCCCTAACTTGACAAAATGTTTTCAAAATAATATGTTAAAACGTATGAACGTAAAAACGTAGAAACGTGTGAACGTAGAAACGTGTGAACGTGTAAACGTATAAACGTGTAAAGACGACAGACGAAACCGAGAGTAATTCGCAAGACGGTTTGAATACTCCTGGGAGTAGTTTATGGTTTATAGTTCATACAGGTAATTTAGTTTAGAAGATTTTATTTGAAAAAAGGAAAAATACTCCATAATAATGAGTAATATGAAAATTTATAAAGAGTTAATTTTAGATAGGTTTCAAGAAGAGGCTATCAAGGCTATAGAGGAAGGAAAATCAGTAATAGTTTCTGCTCCTACCGGTGCAGGAAAAACCCTGATTGCTGAATATGCCATAGAAAAAGCTCAAAATTCCCAAAAAGAAGTGATTTATACAGCACCGATAAAAGCATTGAGTAATCAGAAGTATAGAGATTTTCGCAGGGCTTATAAAGAGAAAGTAGGTATTTTAACTGGAGACGTTAGTATAAACCCTCAGGCTGAAGTTTTAATAATGACTACTGAAATATTCAGAAATGTAATTTTAACTGAACCGGAAAGACTTAAAAACAAAGAATGGGTAATTTTTGATGAGATACACTATTTAGATGATCCCGAAAGAGGAACAGTCTGGGAGGAGGCTATTATGCTTATGCCCCGACATCTTAAGATTTTAGCTTTATCAGCAACTGTTCCTAATATAGAGGAGATAGCTTCCTGGATAAATAAGATTCATCGTATCCCTGTAGAGGTGATAAAAGAAGACAAGAGGCCTGTTCCTTTAAAGTTTTACTTTCAGTGTAATGATAAGATATTCTCGGGGTTTAAAGAATTAAAAAGAAGTAATTTTCTCTTAGAAGATATTCGGAGAATAAGAAGGAGGAGGCTAAAAGAAATCCTCCATACTCGACCCAACAGGATAAGTACACTATTTAGATACTTAAGAGAAAATCAGCTTTTACCCTGCATATATTTTAGTTTCTCCCGGGCAAGGTCTGAACTTTTTGCTCAAGAGGTGGCGGTTTTTGATTTTCTCAATAAAGAGGAAAAGAAGAAAATAATCAGTCTTTATACCCGTCTCCTTAAGACTTTTGATTTAGAAAGAGAACCTACTTCTTTATACCTCTATGACTTAATAAAGAGAGGGGTAGCTTTCCACCATGCCGGCCTTCTCCCTACCCTTAAAGAAGTAATAGAAAGGCTTTTTACTTCCAGGCTTCTAAAGGTAATATTTACTACCGAAACTTTTGCTTTGGGGATAAATATGCCGGCAAAGAGTGTAGCCTTTGATGATTTAAGAAAATTTTATGGTCGGTTTCACCGGAACGTAAAGACCCGAGACTTCTACCAGATGGCTGGGCGGGCAGGAAGGAGAGGTATTGATAAAAAAGGCTATGTTTTTGTAAAAGTTAATCCTTTTGCAATAGAACTGAAAGAATTAGAAAGGATACTCTACGCTAACCCTGAAGAGATAAAAAGCCAGTTGAGAAGCAATTATGCTACTCTCCTTAATCTTTATAAGGATATGGGAGAAAAAATATATCAGATTTATCCTTTATCCTTTCATTTTTTCTCCTCCCAGAAGCAAGAAAAGGAAGAAGCCCTTAATTTAATTAAGAGAAAAATAGAACTTCTTAAGGAATTGGGGTATATAAGTAAAGAGAAAGTCCTTACCTGGAAAGGAGAATTAGCCTCCCGGCTTTACAGTTATGAACTTCCTCTGGGTGAACTTTATCAGGAAGGTGTTTTAGAAGAAGTTAAAGAGGAGGAACTCTTAATTATTATTTCTTCTTTAGTATATGAACCCCGCAAGGGAGAGAAAAAGCCCAAGCTTACTAAGAATTTAAAAAGGTTACAGAAGGTTTTGGACCCGGTAATCAGAAGAATCCATAAGAAAGAGAGAAGTTGCAAAATATTCCCCCTATCTAAACGCTTTTTTTACCACTTAGCCGAAGTGAACTCTCTCTGGTTTGAGGGAATAAGATTTTCAAAACTTTCTAAATTTTCTGAAATCGATGAAGGCGAATTAGTAAGGTATTTTCGGATGGATATTCAAATCTTAAGAGAACTTCTTTCTTTTGAAGGCTTTAAAGAAGACTTTAAAAAGAAAGTTAAAAATATCTTAACTCGGATAAACAGAGATGTAGTAGACGCTGAGAAACAGCTGAGGCAGGAGATTTAGCAATCTAAATATGGAAAATTTTACCCCTTCTTACCTCCAGTTATCTTCAGCCTCCTTAGAAAAGATTAAAGATAGTCTCTTAGAACTTCTTGGAGAATGTGTAATTTGTCCTCGCAGCTGTAAGGTGAACAGGCTCAGAGGAGAGAAAGGCTTTTGCCGGACAGGAAAATCTGCTCTGGTTTCCAGTTTTAACCTTCATTTTGGAGAAGAACCTGAACTTGTAGGAAGGGGAGGGTCAGGTGCAATATTTTTTTCTTTTTGTAATTTAGCCTGTCAGTATTGTCAGAATTACACTATTTCTCAGTTAGGAGAAGGAGAAGAGATGGATTCTGAGAGATTGGCTAAGATTATGCTCTATCTTCAAAGTCAGGGAGCTCACAACATGAACCTGGTTAGCCCTACCCATATTTTACCCCAGATAATTGAAGCCTTAGTTATTGCTCGCAATAAAGGCTTAAGGCTTCCCTTGGTCTATAATAGCGGAGGTTATGATTCTAAACAAGTTTTAAAGATTGTGGAAGGAGTTTTTGATATATATATGCCTGATATGAAATATTCGGATAATAAACTTGCTAAAAAATATTCTTTAGTAGAGGATTATTGGGAAGTTTGTCAAGAAGCAGTTTTAGAGATGCATAGACAGGTGGGGGATTTAGTAATAGATAGCCAGGGAGTTGCTCAGAGAGGTTTGATTATAAGGCATTTAGTTCTTCCTAATAATATTTCAGGCTCTTTTAAAGTTATAGATTTTATTGCTGAAAAGATTTCTAAAAATACTTACCTGAATATAATGGACCAATACTGGCCTTGTTATAAGGCTTATAATTTCTCTGAACTTTCTCGAAAAATAACTCTTAAGGAATATAAAGAGGTAGTAGATTATGCTTTAAAGAGGGGTTTAGGAAGGGGCTTTTCTCATCCTTATGGATAAACTTATTTACAGACTTCCTTCTGAGTTTAGAGAAAGGATAAAAGAGATTTATCCTCATAAATACTTTTCTATCCTGAATTCTTTTTTAACCCCCAAGCTACCTACTTTTCGGATAAACAAGATAAAAGTAAGTTATGAGATACTTGCAGGAGAATTAAAGAAGCAAAATATAAAATTTAAAGAGGTAAGCTGGTATAAAGGAGGTTTTGTTCTTATTAAACCTTCTCAAAGAGAGTTTGAGGAGAAGATTTTTTACCGGGAAGGTTGGGTTTATTTTCAAAATCTTTCCAGTATATTGGCAGTCTGGGTTTTATCTCCTGAGCCACAGGATAAGATATTAGATTTGTGTTCAGCTCCTGGAGGAAAGACTACTCAAATAATCTCTGATACTCAAGGAAAGGCTGAAGTTTTAGCTGTAGAAAAGATAAAGCCCCGCTATTATAAACTTCTGGCTAATCTAAGAAAACAGGCTCAGGAAAGACTTCTTAAGATTTATCTGGGAGAAGGGGCCTTAATCTATAGAAAGTATCCTCAGTATTTTGATAAAGTTTTATTAGATGCTCCCTGTTCTTCAGAGGCTAACTTTTTAGTTAGTGATTGGAAAACTTTTTCTTATTGGTCTTATAGGAAAATTAAAGAAGCTCAGTACAAACAGAGACGCTTACTTTTTTCGGGGATTGAGTCTTTAAAAAAGGGAGGTTCGCTTTTATATTCTACCTGTACTTTTTCTCCTGAAGAGAACGAAGAAGTAGTAAACTGGACTTTAGAGAAGTTTAAGCCCCAGGTTTATTTAGAAGAGATAAATTTGCCTATTCCCAATTATCAAAACGGCTTAACTAAATGGAGAAATAAGAGTTTTTCTCAGAGCTTGAAGTTTACCAAGAGGATTCTTCCCACAGAAGTTATGGAGGGGTTTTTCTTGGCTTTGTTTAGAAAAAGATAGTTTAAAGTTATAGAAACGTGAAAACATATAAACGTTAAAACGTGTAAACTTGACAAAATACTTCGAAAGTAAAATGTCAAGTTACAGCTATGTAAATTTCCAATTTCCAATGAATAAGTTTAATTAGACCTGGCGGTGTAACTATAACTAATAACCAAGATACAATAGTCAAGATATAATAACCAAGATAGGAATCTCCTTTTACAGATTTTAGGCTTTGTGATAAAATTAGTTTCTAAGAAGGGGGGGTATGAGGTCATTTACTGAATATCTATGGTTTAATACTAAGAGTAAGGTTGAGTTTATAAATATAACCTCCCAGATAGAAGAGTTAGTAGAAAAAAGTAAAGTAAAAGAGGGTTTGTGTTTAGTTAATGCTATGCATATTACTTCTTCTGTTTTTATTAATGATGAAGAAGAAGGCTTAAAGGAAGATTTTAAAAGGTGGCTTGAGGAGCTCGTTCCTTCGGGAAAGAGATACAAACACAACTTATCCGGAGAAGATAATGCCCCTGCTCATCTTAAACGGACAATTATGGGTAGAGAGGTGGTAATTGCTATAACTGGAGGTAAACTTGATTTTGGTCCGTGGGAGCAGGTTTTTTATGGAGAATTCGATGGCCAACGCCCCAAGAGAGTTTTAGTAAAAATTATTGGAGAATGAGGTTTTAAAATCTTTGAGGAATTGCAGGTTTAATCCTGAGCAGTGAGGACTAAGGGAGAATTTAGTGGAAATAAAAGATTTTGATTATTATCTTCCCTCTCAACTTATAGCCCAGGAGCCCCTTTCTCAGAGAGATTCTTCCCGGCTTCTTATTCTCCATAGAGATTCAGGTAATATTACTGAAACTGTTTTTAAAGATATAGTTAGATTTTTCAATAAAGGAGATGTTTTAGTTTTAAATAATACTAAGGTATTTCCTGCCCGGCTTTTTGTTCAGAGAAAGACTGGAGCAAAGATAGAAATTCTTCTTTTAAGAGAGATTTCCAGGGGTAAGTGGCAAGCCTTGATAAGGCCTGCCCGGAGAATAAGGCTTTATGAAGAACTATTTTTTAAGAATAATAGTTTTAAGGTCAAAGTTTTAGAAAGAAGCCCTGAAGGTAAGTGGTTAGTAGAGTTTTTCCCTTTAGAAATTAAAGATTTAATTTCTAAACAGGGCTTGATTCCTATTCCTCCCTATATAAAGAAAGAATTGAAAGAACCTCAAAGATACCAGACTGTTTTTGCTAAAAAGGAAGGTGCAGTAGCTTCTCCTACTGCCGGTTTACATTTTACTCCTCAGCTTTTGTCAGAATTATCTTCTTTAGGAATAAAGATAGTTTATATTTGTCTTCATATCGGATTAGGAACATTTCGCCCGGTAAAAGTTGAAGAAGTTGAAGCTCATAAAATGGATGAGGAATACATTGAGGTTTCTCCGGAAGCTGTTCAAATTATAAATTTAGCTAAAAGAGAGAAAAAGAGAATCTTTGCCTGCGGGACAAGTACAGTTAGGGCTTTAGAATCAATTGCTTTTTTAAAAGAGGAGTTAGCCCAGATTAAACCTTTTTCAGGATTTACTGACTTATTTATCTATCCCGGATTTAAATTTAAGATTATAGATTCTTTAATTACCAATTTCCATCTTCCTAAATCTACAAATCTTCTGTTAGTATCAGCTTTCGCTGGAAAAGAATTTCTATTTCAAGCCTATGATTATGCTATTAAGAATAAGTTCAGATTTTACAGCTTTGGAGACGCAATGTTAATTTTATGAGAAATTATCTTATTTAATATTTCAGCTCAAAACTGAATTCTTTCTCCTGATGAAAAAGAGACTTAATATAGTAATTTTGATTACTGGTTTAGGAGGGATTTTAGCCCAAATCCTTATCTTAAGGGAATTTCTTATAGTTTTTTTAGGTAATGAATTAACTATCGGCATAATCCTTTCTAACTGGCTTATCCTGGAGGCTTTGGGAAGTTTCTTAGGAGGAAGGCTTTTTTCTAAAAAAAAGGAAGTTTTAAATTTTGTAGTATTTACCTTTATTTTTTCTCTTTCTTTTCCTTTAGCTATCTTCTTAGTAAGGGATTTAAAGCTTTTAATAGGGGTTCTTCCTTCAGAAGCAATAACAGTAGAAAAAGCTTTCTTAAGTTCTCTCTTAATTCTTATTCCGGTAAGTCTTCCTCATGGAGCCTTATTTTCTCTGAGTTGTAGATTATATTCAAGATTTTTTAAAGAAGATGCAACTCTGGGCAAAGTTTATTTTTTAGAAACTTCGGGAACAATTTTAGGAGGGTTTATCCTTACTTATTTACTTCTTCCTTACTGGGGTTCTTTCCAGATTTCTCTTTTCTTGGGTTTGGTCAATATGATTTTATGTTTTTTCTTCTTAAAGTTTAAAGAGAAAAGTTTTTCTTTTAGTTTCTTGCAGTTTTTAACTTTTATTTTTTTCTTGATTTTTTCTTTTTCTCTTGTCCAAGTTGAAGCCTTGAAGCAATTCTCTTTAAGAAAGCAATGGCCTTATCAAAAAATTATTTACTATAAAAATTCTATCTACGGAAATATCTGTCTTACTCAATATAAAACTCAATTTAACCTTTTTTATAATGGAGTTAATTTATTTTCTCTGCCTTATTCTGATATCGTTCAAATAGAAGAACTTGTGCATTTTCCTTTACTTTTTCATCCTTACCCCCGAGATGTCCTTATTATAAGTGGAGGTTTGGGCGGGTTTATAAGGGAGGTTTTAAAGTATCCTCAGATTAAAAGAGTAGATTATGCTGAACTTGACCCTCTTATTTTTGAAGTAGCTGAAAAAAAACTTTTCTCCCTTATTAAGGATGAGCTTAAAAATAAAAAAGTTTTTCTTAAAAATCTTGATGGAAGGCTTTACTTAAAGACTACCAGGAAAAAATATGATTTAATCTGGTTAGGAGTGGGTATTCCTTTAGATTTACAATCTGATCGTCTTTTTACTGAAGAGTTTTTTAAAATCAGTAGTTCTAAGTTAAGAAAGGGAGGGATTTTGGTATTTAAGCTTCCTGGGTCTTTGACTTATTTGAGTAAGGAGTTAAAAGATTTAAATTCCTGTATATTTTCTACTCTCCAGAAAGTCTTTCCTTTTGTGAAGATAATCGCTTCTGATGGTTATAATATCTTTTTAGCTTCTCAGCAAAGTTTTGTAAGTTCAGATATTTTAATTGAAAGATTTAAAGAGAGAAAAATAAAGACCCTTCTCTTAAGCTGTGGCCATATTAAATACCGGCTCTCTTCTTACTGGGAAGATTGGATTACTCAGCAGTTACAGGTAGGAACAAAAGATGTCAATAAGGATTTTAAACCTCTGGGTCTTTTTTACGGCTTAAGTTATTTTGGTTCTTCTTTTTCTTCGCAAGTTAATAAGATTTTATTTAAACTTAAAGGGTTGAATTTGAAGAAAATCTCTATATTCTTATCCTCACTTTTTATTCTGACTTTACTCTTTTTTAAATTTAAACCTAACTTTAGTTTCAGTATTTTTTATTCTATTTTTAGTAGTGGTTTAGCCGGGATGGTTTTCAGTTTAATCTTAATCTTTTCTTTTCAGGTTCTTTACGGTTATCTCTATTACTGGATAGGCGTGTTGGTCTCTCTGTTTATGGCTGGTTTAGCTGCAGGAGGGTTAACTTCTTCTCTTTCTTTAACTAAACTCAGGAAAGTTTTTTTATTTTTCTTATTCCTTGAATTTTTAATAATTACCTATTCTTTATTTTTAATTTTCTTCTTTAATTATCTTTATCCTTATTTAGAAAAGTCGCAAAGTTTTTTTATTCTCAAGGGTCTATATTTGGGAATTTGTTTTTTTTCTGGTCTTCTTATCGGAGCAGAATTTCCTTTAGCCAATAAATTATACCAGGATAAATACAGTATAGTTAACTTAGGGTATTCAGCAGGCTTTCTTTACTCAGCTGACCTTTTAGGAGGGTTTTTAGGAGGGATATTAGGAGGAGTGATTTTTTTCCCTCTCTTAGGTTTAAAGAGTACTCTCTTGTTAATAATTATTTTAAAAGTAATGAGTTTGGGGTTCTTAGGTTTTTCTCAGGTTGAGCATTAACTTGTTAAATTAACCCCAACAAAAAAGATTTTTCCGATACAGGAAGTTTTCCGAATAATGGAGAAAGACTTTCATATTCAGTGGCATATAACCGATAATTGTAATTTACTCTGTAAACATTGTTATCAGGATGATTTTTCTCAAAAGAGAGAATTAAACTGGCAGGATCTTAAAATGGTGGCTGATAATTTAATAGAGACTATGAAATTATGGGGAAGTAGTTTAAGTCTTTCTCTTACTGGCGGAGAGCCTTTTTTGAAGAAAGAATTATTTAAACTTATAGATTATCTTTCTTCTTCAGAAGTTTTATCTTCTTTAAATATAATTACTAATTTAACTCTCGTAGATAGATTTATAGGCCCTTTGAGGAAGGTTAAAGATAAGATAGATACAATTTTTTTCTCCTTAGAAGGAGTAACTCCTGAGGTTAATGACTATTTCCGGGGAGAAGGGGTGTTTAATAAGGTTTTAAAGAATGTGAAAATTTTACAGAGAGAAGGTTTTAACTTAATTTTAATGTTTACTCTCCTTAAGAAAAACTTAAAGGAAGTAGACTATCTGGTGGATTTCTCTAAAGACTTAGGTATAAAGGGGGTTATCTTAGAGAGATTTATTCCTTTAGGGAATTCTTTGAAGATTAAAGATACTCAGATGATTTCTCCTTTGGAACTTAAAAGCGTGTATCAGAGAATATTTTCTAAAGTAGGGGTGGATTTCTTTGAGGAAGCAGTCAAATTTCCTGCTTTAAAAGTAGAATTTAAAAATTTCCAGGAGGAATTATTTGGAGCAGAATGTGTGGTAGGTAAATTTGGCTGTGCTTTAATGCCGGGGGCTGGAGTCTTTCCCTGTCGAAGATTTCCTTTAGAAATTGGTAATCTTCTTAAAGATAGGCTTTCTAAAATCTGGGAGAGTTCTCCGGTTTTAAACCTTCTTAGAGAGAGAAGAAACCTTAAAGGTAAGTGTGGAAATTGTAATGTTCAAGGATGTTCAGGATGCAGGGCTTTAAGTTATGCCTTAAAAGGGGATTATCTGGCTTCTGACCCCTTATGCTGGCTAACTTGACAAAATGTTTTGAAAATAAAGTGTCAAGTTAAGGAACTATAATGATTTCTGCCTTTTCTGAAGAAGAGGTTAAAAAATTTTAGGGATAAGAGAGAAAATCTATTGTATAATGCCTGTAGGTAAGAAATAAGATGGAGCCTTTATTTTTCGTAGGAATAGTTATTATTCTGGGGTTTATATCTGGAAAGTTTTCTAACAGGTTGAAGCTTCCCGGAGTAGTAGGTTATCTTATTTGCGGACTTTTATTAGGACATTCCTTCTTCAATATATTGAGTCCTTCTTTATTAGAGAAATTAGTAGTTTTTAATGATTTAGCTTTGTCTTTAGTAGCGTTTATAATTGGCAGTGAACTTCAACTTTCTTCTTTAAGAAAAGTAGGTAAACAAATAATCACCATTATCTTTTCTGAATCACTGGGAGCATTTTTATTAGTAGGTTTAGGAGCCTATCTTTTAACTAAGAAACTCTATTTAGCTTTAATATTTGGGGCTTTAGCTCCTGCTTCTGCTCCTGCAGGGACAGCAGTTGTTCTTCAGGAATATAGAGCAAAAGGACCTCTAACTTCTGCTTTATATGCGGTAGTGGGTTTAGATGATGGTTTAGCCATTATTATCTATGCTTTAGCTTCAGCTTTAGCCAAACTTCTTATTACTCATCAGAGTTTTTCTCTTTTTTCTTTTATGAAAGGTCCTTTAATAGAGATTTTAGGGGCAATATTTTTGGGAGGAGTTTTAGGAGGGGGATTAGGCTTTTTTGTTCAGAAGATAAGAAGAAAGGAAGATCTTTTAGCTGTTTCTATGGGAACAATTATTGTTTGTGCAGGCTTATCTAATTTTTTACATTTTTCTTTAATACTTTCTAATCTTACTTTAGGCATGGTTTTTTCCAATCTTTTTCCATTTACAAATAGAAGGTTAGTAGATACAATTAATTTAGTTGTTTTGCCTATCTACATTATTTTCTTTGTTATTGCTGGCGCCTATTTAAAAATCAGCCTCTTAAAGAGTATGGGTTTGTTAGGATTGATTTATATAATTTGCAGGAGCTTAGGGCTTATGGGAGGTTCTTACTTAGGGGCTTTAATTTCAGGAGCAGAGAAAGTTATCCGTAAATACTTGGGCTTAGGAATACTTTCTCAAGCTGGAGTAGCAATAGGTTTAGCAATTTTGGTAAGTAGAGAATTCTCTTCTTTAGGAGAAGCAGGCCAAGATTTGTCTTTATTGGTTATAAATGTAATTGCTGCTACTACCATTATCTTTGAGATAGTTGGTCCTATTACTACTAAGGTAGCTATCTATAAGGCTGGGGAAGCAGGTAGGAAGAGATAGATTACCGACAATGGAAGATGTAAGCATTCTTTTAGTAATTGGTTCGGCAATAGTTATTTCTCTGTGGGCCGGGAAGTCTTTGAACCGGTTTAAGCTCCCAGTAGTTATTGGTTATGTTTTGGCTGGAATAATTCTGGGCAAATCTTTTTTAAAGATATTAACTCCTCAGGTAGTAGAGAGAGCTTCTCTTATAAATGACTTAGCTTTAGGAGTAATTGCTTTTCTTATAGGAGCAGAATTTAATTTCACTAGATTAAGAAACTTGGGTAAGCTTATTATTCTAATAGCTTTATTTGAGTCTTTAGGAGCATTCTTTTTAGTTTTTTTATCAGTTTCTCTTTTAACTCATAAGTTATATTTAGGTTTAATTTTAGGAGCTGTAGCTTCAGCTACTGCTCCTGCAGTCACTGTGGCAGTGGTAAACCAGTATAGAGCAAGAGGTGAGCTTACTTCTACTTTGTTAGGAGTTGTAGGTAGTGACGATGCTATAGCTTTGATAATTTATGCTTTTGCTTCTTCTATAGCCTATAGTTTTATGGCCCATCAGGGTATTTCTTTTAAACAGGCAATTATTTATCCTTTTAAGGAAATTTCTCTCTCTCTAATTTTAGGAGCAGGTTTAGGAATAGTTTTAAGTTATCTTTTAAATAAATGTAAGGAGAGGCAGGATTATTTTTCTTTAATTGTAGGGTTTCTTTTGATAGGAGAAGGTTTAAGCTGGGAGTTTAATCTTTCTGAACTTCTGGTGGTTATGGTTATGGCTATGGTAGGAGTAAATCTTTCTTTTCGTAAAGTTGAACAAAGTCTGGGAAGTTTGAATATAGCAGGATTTCCCATAATTGCCAGTTTTTTCTGCTTGGCTTCTACTCGTTTGGATATTCACTTAATTTCTCAGATTGGCTTTTTAGGTTTTGTGTATCTCTTTTTCCGGATTCTGGGTAAGTATTTAGGAGCAAGGTTAGGAGCAAAAATAGGGGGAGCTGGTTTAAATATCAGAAAGTATATAGGGTTTTGCCTTTGGCCCCAGATAGGGGTGGCTTTAGCCTTAGCCATTGTTATTGAAAGAGACTTTTCTTCTTTAGGTAAAGAAGGAGTTCTTATTTCTAATCTGGCAATAAATATTCTTTTATTTACTACTATTTTTACTGAGACTCTGGGAGCTTTAGCTACCCGTTTCTCTCTATTGAAGAGTAGAGAAATAAATCTATAATAAGGAGGGGGAGAGATGGAGTTATTAGTTATTATCATTAGTAAAGAAGAATATTTTGAGAGAGTTGTTTCTTTGCTAGTAGAAGCAGGTATTGGTAGAGCTACTATTTTAGAGAGTGAAGGTTTAGGTCACTTTTTAGCTTATGAAGTTCCTATATTTGCTGGGTTAAGACAACTGGTAGGTGAAAAAAGAAAGGCTAATCGGACTATCTTAGCAGTGATAGACAACCCTGGGGTTCTTTCAGAGTTAAATAAACTTTTATTAAAGGAAGGCATTGATTTTACTAAGCCGGGAGCAGGAATTATCTTTACTCTTCCGGTTGATAGAGTAATTAAATCGGAATAGCTATGAGTGAGGATTATTTTGATTTTCAGACTGTAGATGAACAGCCTGAGGATTTAGATTTTGATAACCTTAAACAGTGTCCACATTGTAAAAAACCTATCCCTCAAAATTCTCTCTCCTGCCTTTACTGCGGAAATTCTTTAGTTGAGAGACCCAGATGGATAATCTGGGTAAGTATTATAGTGATAATAGCGTTTTTACTATTAATTCTTCTCTAATTTAGGTGAAAAGAAGTAGTTATCTCATCAAAAACTATTTTTCTCCTAAAAATTTAGAAGAAGCCTTAAAAATTCAAGAAGAATTAAGAAGAAAGCTGAAGATAGAACCTTTAGAGAGAAAGATTGAAAAAATTGCTGGTTTTGATGCCAGTTTTAAAGAAGGACTTATTAAAGGAGGAGCAGCAGTTATAGACTTTAAGAGTAAAAAAGTATTAGAAGAAAAGTCTTTAATAAGAAAAACAAGGTTTCCTTATATTCCGGGATTATTTGCTTTCAGAGAGGGCCCAGTAATAATTGAACTTTTTTACTCTTTAAAAAATAAACCTGATTTACTAATCTTAGACGCTCAGGGAATAGCTCATCCTCAGGGTGTGGGTCTAGCTTCTCAGGTAGGATTAGTTTTAAATATTCCCTCTTTAGGGGTAAGTAAAACTAATCTTTATGGTTATTATAAGCAACTTCCTTTAAGAAGGGGGAGTTTTTCTTTTATCTATCATCCCCAGACTAAAGAGAAAATAGGTATAGTCTTAAGAACAAAAGATAATACCAGACCTTTATTTATTTCTCCTGGTAATTTATTAACTATTAAGGATTGTTTAAATGTTTTATTACCTCTCTTAGGCAAATTCAGAATGCCTGAGATTTTAAGAATAGCTCATCAGATTTCTGCTTTTTAATTCTCTTAAAGGGGGAGTAAAATAGTCACTCAAAGAAGTCTAGGGAGGAGAGGTTTGCTAATTCAGGATATTCTGTTAAAAGCAGGTTTATTTTAATAAAGTTTTAAAATCTCTTTATCTTTTCTTTCCACCATACTATTAGACGCTTTTTATTAAGGTTTTATTCCATTTTTTTCTAATATTTTATCATGTTATGTGGTATAATTCTAAAAAATATGAGAAAAAATATAAAAGTTGGCTGTTGTGGGTTTTGTTTAATGAGAGAGAAGTATTTTGAAAAATTCAACTTAGTAGAGCTTCAAAATACCTTCTATCAGCCTCCTCAGAAATTTTCTTCAGCAGAGAAATTAAGAAGACTTGCTCCCCAGCATTTTGAATTTACTCTCAAAGCTTGGCAGATAATCACTCACCCTGCTAACTTACCTACTTACCGAAGACTTAAAGAAAATATCGGCAGAAGAGAAAATTATGGATTTTTTAAAGGTAGTAAGGAAGTATTTTCTGCTTGGGAGAGAATTTTTAAGATAGCCAAAATTTTAAAAGTAAAAGTAGTAGTTTTTCAAACTCCCCCCAGTTTTAAGGAGAATAAGGAGAATATCGATAATCTTTACAAATTTTTTACTAAGATAGAAAGAGATAATTTAAAATTTGTTTGGGAGGAGAGAGCAAATTTTTCTTACCTGACCTTAAAGAAGATTTATAAAGACTTACATTTAATTATCGGGATTGACCCTTTCAAGAAGAAGCCCTTAGACTGTGAGTTTTATTATTTTCGGCTTCACGGTAAAGGAAGTTATAATTATAAATACACTTTGAAAGAACTAAAAGAGTTAAAAGCTATTTTAGATAGGCCTTCTTACATTCTTTTTAATAATATTTATATGAAAGAGTCTGCTTTAAAGTTTAAGAAACTATTAAATAAAGATGCATAGAAAAGAACTTTTCTTAAAATATCTTTTTCTTTTAGGGTTTGCCCTATTAACTGGTTACGGGAGTTATTCCTTATTTAATTTTTCTTTCTCTCAAGGTTTTTCTTTAGTAGTGTTTATCCTTTCAGTAATGGGGGCTTTGCTTTTTTGGGAGTTTCGACTGAGTTTTGCTCTCTTAGGCTCAGCTTTACTTATCATTTTTAAGATAGTGGATTTAGAAAAGTTTCTATTTTTTTCTTCTTTAGAGATTATCCTTTTTCTTATCGGGATGATGATTCTCTTGGGAAATTTGAAAGAGATGGGTTTTTTTGACTGGTCTCTTTCTAAATTGTTGAAAATTAAAGCCTTCACAGCTAAGAAACTTCTTTTTATAATAATTTTTCTTTCAGCTATATCTTCCTGTCTTATGGGTGAGGTTTCTTCAATAATCTTTATAATAGTCTTTATCTTTAGTATAGCTGACTACTTTGAAGTAGAACCCTGGCCTTATGTTTTAATAGCTGTTTTAGCTACAAATATTGGTTCTACAGGTACAGTATTGGGCAATCCTGTAGGTATCCTTATAGCTACAAAAGTTGGTCTTCATTTTGAGGATTTTTTGAAACATTCTTTTATCTTAATGATAGTCTTATTATTTTTATTTTACTTTGTATCTTTATTCCTATTTAGAAAGCACCTTAAACTTTTAGACAGACAAATTAAAAAATTTGGGCCTTCAGAAATGTTCTCCCAATTAGTTATAATTCCTGCTGATTTTAATTTAAAAGTAAGTATGCTCTTTTTTATATCTACAATCTTGATAATTGCTTTTCATTACCGGATAGAATTATTATTAGGCCTTAAAGAAAATACCATTCTCTTAATCTCTCCTTTAGTAATTTCAGGAATTTTAATTATCTGGAGGAGGAAGAAAGCCCGTCTCTATATAGAGAGAGATGTGGAATGGTGGACTATTCTTTTCTTTCTATTTCTTTTTGCTCAAGCAGGGGTTCTTCAGCATACCGGCGTAGCTAAAGCTTTTGCTTCCTGTTTCTACAATATTATAGCCGGCAACAGAATGATTTTTATAATAGCAGTTATTCTCTTTGCTTCTTTATTTTCAGGGTTAGTAGATAATGTAGTGGTAGTGGCTGCCTTTATCCCAATAATAAAGGAAGTTTTAGTTTTTCATCCGGAGTTTTCGGGAGTTTGTTGGTGGGCTCTTTTGTATGGAGCCTGTTTGGGAGGAAATTTTACTCACATTGGTTCAACTGCCAACATCGTGGCTTTGGGGATTCTGGAAAAAGAAAAGGCTACTAAGATAGGATTAAGAAGGTGGTTGATTTTTGGTTTTTCTTCGACAATTCTTTTACTTTTTTTAAGTTTTGTGGTATTTTATCTTTTACCTTGGTATAAGTAAATAAAGGGGGGTTAGGATGTTAGATGAGATAAAAATCTCTCAAGCAATTATTAATTCTTATAAGAAAAAACTTCTAAAAGTTCTGGATGTAGATGTAGCTATAGTGGGAGGAGGGCCTTCAGGGCTTAGCTGTGCTTACTATTTAGCTAAAGCTAAAAGGAGTATTGTTTTACTGGAGAGGAAGCTTTCTATAGGAGGAGGTATGTGGGGTGGGGGTATGATGTTTAACGAGATTGTAGTTCAAAAGAAAGCCAGACTTATATTAGATGAGTTGAGAATAGCCACTCACCCTTATAAAGAGGACTATTACTTGGCTGAGGCAATAGAGGCTGTTTGTGGTTTGGGTTATAGATGTATGCAAGCAGGAGTTAAGATTTTCAATTTAATATCGGCTGAAGATGTTTTAATAAGGAAAAATAGGGTTTGTGGTCTGGTTTTAAACTGGACTGCAGTGGAATTGGCTAATTTAGATGTAGACCCTTTAACTTTAAGAGCAAAGTATGTAGTGGATGCTACAGGCCATGCTGCAGAAGTAGTAAGAGTGGCAGAGAAAAAGGCAGATATTAAACTTAAGACTTCTACAGGAAAAATTTTAGGAGAAAAATCTATGTGGGCTGAAGTTGCTGAGACTACTATTCTTAAAAATACTAAAGAGGTTTGTCCGGGTTTATATGTTTGTGGAATGGCAGCTAATGCTGTATTTGGTTCTCCCCGGATGGGGCCTATATTTGGAGGGATGCTTCTTTCGGGAAAAAAGGCAGCTTCAGAAATCATTAAAAAGTTAAAATGAATAAGGAAGAAATTTTAGGTTTTTTAAAAGAAGCAGCGTTTTCAGAGAAATCTTCTTTAAGTTCAGAGAATATTTTTGGAGAGATTGGGTTTGACCAGGATAAACCCCGTTTAGGCTGGTTTATCCCTCCAGATTTCTCTTTAATTGAGAAAGCTCTTTCTAAATTTTTAGAAGTAGCAAAGGATAAAGAAGAATTTATTTTTGTAGGGATGGGTGGTTCAATAAATGGGATTAAGGCTTTGATTAGTTTAGAAGAAAGAAAAAAATTCTATACCTTAGATAGCTTAGACCCTCAGGCAATAGAAGAAGTCCTTTCTCAAATTAAAAATCCTTCTAAAGCTCTGGTTATTTCTATAAGTAAATCCGCTACTACTTTAGAGACTCAGCTTATTTCCAGAACTTTAAGAGATTTTTTTAATAATGAGGATAATTTTTTGTGGCTTTCTGACCCTTCTTCTTTTGAAATATTAGACAAGCTAACCTGGCAGAGAATAAGACGTCTTTCTATTCAAGTAAATTCTGGGGAAGATATTGGAGGAAGGTTCAGTTGCCCCCATACTTTAATATTTCTTATTCCTTTGTTCCTTATTTTTGGAAAAGACTTAGAGAAGCTTAAAAATTTCTGGACTAATTATACAGCTTACCGAAATTACCTTATAGATAAAGCCTGGGAGGAAGTAGAAAAAGTAGAGCTTAAAGATGAACTTAAGATTTTTTTAGGAATTAACAGGAGCAATTCTTCAGGACTTTCTAACTGGATAAGACAGCTTTTTCAGGAGAGTTTAGGTTCAAAAGATAGTTTTTGGATTAAGACAATTGTGGAAAGTTCTAAAGTCTTCCTTAAAGATTTTATTTCTTTAGATACTGGGCTTAATATAGAAGGAAAATTTGAGTATTTAGCAGGTTTAATGTATTATCTTCAACTATTTATTGCATTCCTTTCTTACTATAAGAAGATAAATTTTGTAAGTCAGCCTTATGTAGAAGTTTATAAGAAAGAATTGAAGAATTTAAGAGAAGATTTTCCTCAGCCTCCATTATTAAGTTTAGATGACCTTAAAGATAGAATAAATAATCCTCCTTTTAAAGAATTAGAATTTGTAGATTGTATACTCTATTTTTGGCCTTCAAAAGGACTTACAGAAAAGTTAAAAAATTACTTTTCCCAGGAATTTCCTGATAAGGTTTTTTCTTTATTTTTAGGGAGTGATTGGAATCACCATTCTTATCAATCTGCTTTTAAAGATGAAAAGAGCCTCTATTTAATTGTTCCACCTTTTAGAGAGAAAGTAGAGAGTAAGTTTTTATCAGAAGAAAGAGCTTTAGAAAATTTATCCACTCTAAGAAAAATAAGTTACGCTACTTTTAAAACCTTGGAAGATAAAGCCTTATATTTTTCTCTGAAGATTTAGGTTATTTTTTGAGTCTTTTTATTTGTTTGGTAAGATTAGTTATTTCTTTAATTAGAGATTCTACTTTTTTGCTTTTTACCCAGTTGCTTTTAGAAAGCGTGGAGAGAGTTTTTCCCAGTTGATAATAGAGTTTTTCTCTTTTTAGGGCTAAGCTCACTAATTCTAATTTTTCTTTACTTTTTAATGATGCTTCTTTTAGAGCTTTTTCACCTTTTTTCAGGAGCTGGGAAGTTTCTTTAGTTAGTTTTTCAAAGTCTTTCTGAGAAGTTTGCCAGAGTTTCTTTAAAACTTGCTGTATCTCTGTTTTTTTAACCATTATTCCTCCTCCTTTCTGCTTTAAATTATTTTAACAGAAAAAGATATAATTTAACAATAAAAAAATTTAATTTTTTGAAAAATATGGTATGATAAATAAGCTTATGAAGGAGGAGCTGTTAGTAAGATTAGCCAGTGCTTTATCTTCAGTTAAGGACAAAGAAGCTATTTTTAAAAAATCTTTTAAGATTTTTTCTGAGCTATCGAGAGACTTTCTTTTTCTTGTTTATCTTTCTTCTGAGTCTTTTCAGCTTAAGCTGATTTATCCTGAAAGTTTTCCTTCTGAGTTTTCCTGGCTTGAAGAGAAGGCTGAGTCTAAAGAGATTTTTAAAATTAAGAGAGTGAAAGTTAAGAATACTCTCTTTTCTCTTTCTTCTTTGTCAATTAAATTATATGGTAAGGAAATAGGGAAGTTAGTTGTTGTGGAGAAAGAGACTAAGAAATTGTCTCTTAAAAAGAGGAAGATATTAGAAGCAGGGGTTAAATTTTTAGCTCTGGGGATAAAGAATAAGCAAGCTGAAGATAGTTTAAGAAAGAAAGAAGAAAGACTCAGCCTTCTTTCGGAAGTAAGCTCTACAGTTGTTTCTAACCGCTATCTTAAAGAAATCTTAGATTTAATAGTAGTGTTGACCAGCCAGGTTTTAAATTCTAAGATATGTTCGGTAATGCTTTTAGATGAAGAGAAAGAGGAGTTATTCATAGTAGCTACTCAGAGTTTAAGCCCTTTATATCGGAATAAGCCCAATTTAAAAGTTGGTCAATCTATAAGCGGGAAGGTGGTTAAAGAGAAGAGGCCAATTACTGTTTTAGATGTAACTAAAGAACCTGGTTATATGTATCCGGAAATTGCCAGAAGGGAAGGGATAATCTCTATGCTTTCTGTGCCAATGATGATAAAAGATAGGGCTATTGGGGTAATTAATTTATATACTGACTCCCCCCACATCTTTACTTCTGAGGAGATAGCTACTCTTTTAGCTGTGGCTAATCAATCAGCAGTGGCTATTGAGAATACCAATTTATCTGCAGAACTTCTTGCTTCTAAAGAGGCTTTAGAAGTCAGAAAACTTATAGAACGGGCAAAAGGAATCTTGATAAGGAAGCTAAAGGTAGGAGAGGAAGAAGCTTACCGCATTCTTCAGAAGAAGAGTATGGATTTGAGAAAGAGTATGAAAGAGGTTTCTGAAGCAGTTATTTTGGCTGAACAAGTAAGTAACATTTCAGTTTCAAACAAGAATGTGGCATAGAGATTGGGTGGCTATCTTAGATTTAGGTTCTCAATATACTCACCTTATTGCTCGCCGGATAAGGGAGTTGGGGGTGTATTCGGAGATTGTAGATTTCCGTATCACCCCTTCTGAACTTAGGGAAAGGAATCCTAAAGCTATAATTCTTTCCGGAGGCCCAGCCAGTTTAACTTTAAGAACAGCTCCTGTTTGTGATAGGGATATTTTTAATCTGGGTATACCAGTTTTAGGAATATGTTATGGAGCTCAACTTATGGCTAAACTTTTGGGAGGAGAGGTTGAAAGAGCAAAAGCCCATGAGTACGGTAAAGCTATCTTGAGGGTAAAATCAAAAAGAACCCTTTTTAAGGGCTTAAATTCTCAGGAAGTGGTCTGGATGAGTCATGCTGATAAAATTACTAAGCTACCTGAAGGTTTCTCAGTAATTAGCTCAACAGATAATTCTCTTTATGCCGGGATTGAAAACAGGAAGAAAAAACTTTACGGAGTTCAGTTCCATCCTGAAGTTGTCCACACTCCTAAAGGTGAAAAGATTTTAGAAAACTTTGTTGTGGGTATTTCTGGTTGTAAAAAGAGCTGGACGATGAGTTCTTTTATAAAGACTAAAATTAAAGAGATTCGGGGAGCTGTTGGTAAAGAAAGAGTCTTGTGCGCTTTAAGCGGAGGAGTAGATTCCTCAGTTTTGGCGGTCTTACTTCATAAGGCAATCAGGAAACAACTTATCTGTATATTTATTGATAATGGTTTGTTGAGAAAGGGAGAAAGAGAAACTGTGGTAAGGAGGTTTAAGAATTATTACCGGATGAATTTAAAAGTAGTAAGAGCAGAAGATTTATTCCTGAAGAATTTAAAAGGAGTGATTGACCCTGAAAAAAAGAGGAAGATAATAGGTAATCTTTTTATAAAGGTTTTTGAGAAAGAGGCAAAGAAGCTGGGTAAAATTAAGTTTTTAGCTCAGGGAACTTTGTATCCGGATGTGATTGAATCTAAATCTGCTTGGGGAGGACCCTCATCTACCATAAAGACCCACCATAATGTAGGAGGGCTTCCCGAAAAATTGGGATTTAAACTTATAGAACCTTTTAAATTTTTATTTAAAGATGAGGTAAGGGCTTTGGGAAGAGAGCTGGGGTTGCCAGAGGAAGTAGTTTTCCGTCATCCTTTTCCTGGTCCAGGGTTAGCAGTTAGAGTAATTGGAGAGGTGGATAAAGAAAAGTTAGATATTTTAAGAGAAGCCGACGCTATTCTTATTGAAGAGATTAAGAAGGCAAAGTTTTACGAAAAACTCTGGCAGAGTTTCTGTGTATTTTTGCCAGTTAAGAGTGTGGGGGTTATGGGTGATGAGAGAACTTATGAGAATGTTATAGCTATAAGAGCTGTAGAAAGTCAGGATGCAATGACTGCTTCCTGGGCTCACCTTCCTTATGAATTATTAGAAAAGATCTCCAATCGGATTATAAATGAGGTAAAAGGGGTAAACAGGGTAGTTTATGATATTTCTTCTAAACCACCCAGTACTATTGAGTGGGAATGAAAAAGGAGTTAAGATGTTAGAAGTTGAGGTTTATGTAAGTCTTAAAAAAACTGTTTCTGACCCTCAGGGATTGGCGGTTAAGCGCTCTTTAGAAAGTTTAGGTTATTCTGAGGTAAAAGAGGTAAGAGTGGGAAAATTCATCCAGCTTAGACTTGATTTAGAAGATAGAGAAAAAGCTTCTCAAAGGATAGAAGAGATGTGTAAGAAGTTATTGGCTAACCCTATTATTGAGGATTTTACTTTTAAGATAAAATGAAGTGGGGCGTAGTTATTTTTCCAGGTTCAAATTGTGACCAGGATTGTTTTTATGTGATTAAGGATGTGTTGGGAGAAGAGGTAAGGTATGTCTGGCATAAAGAGACAGATTTAAGAGATTTAGATTGTCTGATTTTGCCTGGAGGATTCAGTTATGGAGACTACTTGAGAGCAGGAGCTATTGCCTGCTTTTCTCCAGTAATGGAAGCTTTAGTTGATTTTGCTAAAAAAGGTGGTTTGATAATGGGCATCTGTAATGGATTTCAAATTCTTTTAGAAGCCGGGTTATTACCCGGGGCTATGCTTAGAAATAAAAATATTCATTTTATCTGTAAGTATGTTTATTTAAGAGTAGAAAATATCCATACTCCCTTTACTAACCTTTTTAAAGAAGGCCAGGTTGTTAGAATTCCCATAGCCCATAATGAGGGAAATTACTATATTGAAGATGAAGGTTTGGTGGAATTGAAGAATAATAAACAGATTATCTTTCGCTATTCAGATGAAGAAGGAAGGTTAGCTCCTGAATTTAATCCCAATGGAGCAAAAGAGTTTATTGCCGGAATAATCAACAAAGAAGGAAATGTTTTGGGGATGATGCCACATCCAGAGAGAGCTTCAGAAGGGATTTTGAATTCTCAAGATGGGTTGTTAGTTTTTAAGTCTATAGTTAACTGGTTTAAAAGATGATAACTGAAGAAATTTATCGAGGGTTAGGGTTATCTAAGGAGGAATACCAGAAAATTTTAAAACTTTTGGGAAGAGAGCCTACTCTTACTGAATTAGCAATGTTTTCTGTGGAGTGGTCTGAACATTGTGGCTATCCTCGTTCTCGGGCTTATTTAAAACTTCTTCCCAGGAAGGGAAAGTTTAAGCCTTTAGTAGGAGAAGATGCTGGAGGTATTATTTTAGAAGACTTAGCTATTGTTTTTAAGATGGAAAGCCACAATCACCCCTCTTACGTTGAGCCTAGACAAGGAGCAGCTACTGGAGTAGGAGGAATAATCCGGGATGTTTTTACTACCGGAGCAAGGCCTGTGGCTTTACTCGATTCTTTACGCTTTGGTCAGTTAACTAAGCCCTATAATCAGTACTTATTCAGAGGAGTAGTTGATGGGATACAGAGTTATGGTAATTGTGTAGGAGTGCCTACAGTAGGAGGAGAAATATATTTTGACCCTTCCTATAGCAGGAATTGTTTAGTAAACGTTATGTGTGTAGGAATAGCTCCTAAAGATAAACTTATGCGGGCTCAGGCTAAAGGAGAAGGAAATTTAATAATTTATGCTGGCGCTTCTACCGGAAGAGACGGAATTGGAGGGTGCAGTATTTTAGCTTCTAAGGAGTTTAAGGAGGATGAAGAAAAAAGACCTACAGTTCAGATAGGTGACCCTTTTACTGAGAAGTGTCTTATTGAAGCTACCTTAGAAGCAATAGCTACTCAGGGAGTAGTAGGGATAAAGGATATGGGAGCAGCAGGTTTAACCTGTGCTACTAGTGAGATGGCTTCAGCAGGTGATACAGGGGTAGAAATAGATTTAGATTTAGTCCCCCGGAGAGAAGAAGGAATGTTAGCATGGGAAGTAATGATGTCCGAATCTCAGGAAAGAATGCTTCTTTGTGTTAAAAAGGAGAAAGCTAGGGAGATTATAGATATCTACAGGAAATGGGGCTTAAACTGTGTAATTATTGGCAAAGTTGTAAAAACTAAAGAAGTAATAGTTAAAGAAAAAGGAGAAATAGTGGCTAAGTTAAAAGCAAAGGATTTAACTTCTGCTCCTCTTTACAATATGCCTTACCAGGAACCTGAGTATTTAAAAGAAATTAATAAGTTAGATATCAATAGCCTTCCTTTGCCTGAAGATTTTAACCAGGTTATGTTAAAACTTTTATCTTCAGAAAATCTTTCCAGTAGAAATTGGGTTTATGAGCAGTATGACTATATGGTCCAGACTAATACTGTTCTTCTTCCTGGCTTAGGTTCAGCAGTTTTGAGGATAAAAGGAAAGAACAAAGCTTTAGCTTTAACTACTGATTGTAATAGTATTTATTGCTACTTAGACCCTTTTGTAGGAGCCCAGATTGCTGTAAGTGAAGCCTGTCGAAATCTTGTATCTGTGGGAGCAGAGCCAGCAGGAGTGACTGACTGTCTTAATTTTGGCAATCCCGAAAAACCAGATAGATTTTGGTATTTTAAAAATTGTATAGAGGGGTTAATTTCTGCTTGTAAGTTTTTTAATATTCCAGTAGTCAGCGGTAATGTCTCCTTTTATAATGAGTCTCCGCAAACAGTAATTAAACCTACTCCTGCTATTGGAATGGTAGGTATAATTAAAGATTTAAAATTTATAAAGACTCCTTTCTTTAAAAAAGAGGGTGATTTGATAGTTCTTTTAGGAGAAACTCTTCCGGAATTAGGAGGTTCTGAGTATTTAAAGGAGATTCATAATCAGGTTAGAGGGAAACCTCCAGCTTTAGATTTAAACAAGGAACTTTCTCTGCAAAAAGTTGTCCTTGCAGCTATAGAGAAAGATTTAATTTCTTCCTGTGTTGATTGTTCAGAAGGAGGTGTGAGTTTAGCTTTGTTTGAAGGGTGTGTTACGGGGAGAGAAATAAAAGGTGCTTTCATAGATAATTTAGAGTTTAACCTGAGAGAGGATTTTCTTCTATTTTCAGAGTCTACTGCCAGGGTAATAATCTCTTTACCTAAAAATAATCTTTCAGAAATTGAGAAGATAGCTAAAAAATACAGACTTCCTTTAAGAGTGATTGGAAGAGTGATTAAAGAGCCTAAATTAGTTATTTTAAAAGATAAATTTGCTTTAATTGATTTAGATTTAGAAAGGGCTTTCAGGTTATGGAAAAAGTCATTGGAGTTGTTGATTACGGCTTAGGTAATTTAAGGAGTGTTTCCAAGGCTTTAGAAGTTTTGGGAGCAAAAGTTATTCTTTCTTCTGATGCTAAGAAGCTTTCAGAAGCTGGGGGGTTAATCCTTCCTGGAGTTGGTGCCTTTAAGAGGGGGATGGAGAATTTAGAAAAGTTAGGGCTTAAAGATTTTCTTCAGAAATCTTTGAATAGAGGTATACCCTTTTTAGGAATATGCCTGGGATTTCAACTTCTTTTTACTGAGTCTGAGGAAGGGGGAGAGGTTAAGGGTTTAGAGATATTAAGGGGGAAGGCAGTAAGATTTTCTAAAAAAATTAAGATTCCTCATATGGGCTGGAACCAGGTTGAGTTTAAAAAAGATAATAATTTATTTAAGGAGATTCCTGATAAAAGTTTTTTTTATTTTGTCCACTCTTATTATGTAGAGCCTGAAGATAAAGATATTGTGATTTCTACTACTGATTACGGAGAAGAATTTGTTTCAGCCATAAATAAAGACAATCTTTGGGCAGTTCAGTTTCATCCTGAAAAGAGTTCAGAATTGGGGTTGAAGCTCATTAAAAATTTTATAAGTATATGTTAGCCAAGAGGATAATACCGTGTTTAGATGTTAAGGAAGGCCGGGTAGTAAAAGGGATAAATTTTCTTAATTTAAGAGATGCCGGCTCTCCAGTAGAACAGGCTAAAGTCTATGCTAAAGAAGGCGCTGATGAACTCGTCTTTCTGGATATAACTGCCAGTTTTGAAGCTCGCAAAACCATAATTGAGGTAGTAAGAGAAACCTGTGAACAGGTTTTTATCCCTTTTACAGTGGGAGGAGGGATAAGCAACTTAGAAGACATAAGAGCTCTTTTAAGAGCAGGTGCAGATAAAGTTTCTATTAATACTTCTGCTGTAGAGAACCCCGACTTTATAAAAATGGCTTCTCAGGAATTTGGTAGTCAGTGTATTGTAGTAGCTATTGATGCTAAGCTTACTGAGGATTCTCAGTGGGAAGTTTACACCTACGGAGGAAGAAAACCTACAGGTATTGATGTTTTAGAATGGGCTGAAGAAGTTCAGGCTTTAGGAGGAGGAGAAATTCTTTTAACCAGTATGGATAGAGATGGGACAAAACAAGGCTATGATTTAGAACTTACCCGTAAGGTTTCTCAAAGAGTGAATATCCCGGTAATTGCTTCAGGAGGAGCAGGGAATTTAGAGCATCTTTATCAGGCTTTTGCTCAGGGTTTGGCTAGTGCGGTGTTAGTTGCTTCTATCTTTCATTATGGAGAATATTCTTTAAGAGAAGCTAAAAAATATTTGAAAGAGAAGGGTATTCCAATAAGAATGTGCTGAAGATGTGTGGTATAGTTGGATATACTGGAAAAAGAGAAGCTAAAGAAATCCTTATTAAGGGGCTTAAAAATTTAGAGTATCGGGGATACGATTCAGCAGGAATAGCTGTTTTAGATAAGAATAGATTAAAGGTTATAAAGCGTAAGGGAAAAATAAAAAATTTAGAAGAATTAGTAAGTAAGACTTCTTTTTCCGGGAGCTCAGGGATAGCTCATACCCGCTGGGCAACTCATGGTGTGCCTTCAGACAAAAATGCCCATCCTCACCTAGGCTGTAAAAAAAGGATAGCCGTAGTCCACAACGGGATAATTGAAAATTTTGAAAGTCTAAAGAAGGACCTTCTTAAAAAAGGCTGTAAGTTTTCTTCTGACACTGATACTGAAATAATTTCTCATTTAATAGAGAGAAATTATCATCAGAATTTAGAAGAAGCTGTAAGAAAAACTGTCTTGCTCCTTAAGGGTTCTTTTTCTTTAGCAGTGATAAGTAAAGATGAGCCAGGTAAATTAGTAGGGGTAAGATTAGATTCTCCTTTAATTGTAGGGATAAAAGATGAGGAAAAGTTTTTAGCTTCAGATAGTTCAGCCTTTATTGAAGATACTCGCAGAGTAGTCTATCTAAAAGATAGAGAAATAGCAGTTTTAACTCCTGATTCAGTTAAGGTAATTGATTTTCAGGGAAGGAAAGTTTCTTTTAAAGAAGAGCTTTTAAGCTTTAGTAAGGAAGAGGTTAAGAAAGGTGTTTTTAAACATTTTATGCTTAAAGAGATATTGGAGCAGCCTAAGGTTTTAGAAAAAATTCTCTCTTATTATTTAAAAGAGAAGGATTTTAACTTAAAAGAATTAACTGCTTTTAGAGATTTTTTTAAAAAGCTTCAAAAAATTAACATAGTAGCCTGTGGAACCGCTTACCACGCCGGGTTAGTAGGTAAATACTTAATGGAAAAATTTTTAAATATACCGGTAGAAGTAGATTTGGGCAGTGAGTTTCGTTACAAACAGCCTACAATAAGAAAGGGAGATTTACTTATAGCTATAAGTCAATCCGGAGAAACAGCTGATACCTTAGCTGGGGTGAGGTTAGCTAAAAAAAGAGGGGCAAAAATTCTTTCTATCTGTAATGTTTTAGGTTCAACCTTGGTTAGAGAATCAGACAAGGTTCTCTATACTTTAGCTGGCCCGGAGATAAGTGTTGCTTCTACCAAGGCTTATTCTGCTCAAATTATGGTTTTGGTGATACTTTCTTTGTATTTAGCGAAATTAAGAAGAACTCTTCCTGACTCCCTTATTAATTCTTATCTTAATCTTCTTAGAAAGATTCCTTCTTGTCAACTAAAGATAGTTAAAAGTAAAGATGAGATAAGAAAAATTGCTCAGAAATATCTTAACTTTGGAGCTTTTCTCTATTTGGGCAGAAATATAAATTATCCTACTGCCTTAGAAGGGGCTTTAAAGTTAAAAGAGATTTCTTATATTCCTGCTGAAGGCTATCCTGCCGGAGAAATGAAACACGGTCCGATTGCTTTAATTGATGAATATAGAGCTGTAGTCTGTATTGCAAATAACTCTTCGGTATATTCAAAGATGCTTTCTAATGTAGAAGAGATTTTCGCTCGTCGGGGAAGGATTATAATCTTGGCTACTGAGGAAGATGAGCAAGTTAAAAAATATTCTCGGCAAATTATTTATATCCCTAAAATTAAAGAAGAACTCTCGCCTCTTATTACCATAATCCCCTTACAACTTTTAGCTTATTATATTGCTGAACTTAAGGGTTACGATGTAGATAAGCCCAGAAATTTAGCTAAGAGCGTTACCGTAGAGTAGTTTTAAATAATGAAGATATTAGATAAAAAAGTTTTAGCTGAAAGAGAGCCCCGTATAGTTTACTTAGAAGTTTTAGCTGAAGAAATCTGTAAAGCTTTTAAGCCTGGTCAGTTTGTAATCTTGATGGTTTCGGAAGTAGGAGAAAGGATTCCCTTAACTATTGTAGATAAAAATTTAAAAAATCAAAGTATTAGTTTAATTTTTCAGGAAGTAGGTTTAACTACAAAACTTTTAGGGAGATTGAACAAAGGAGATGGTTTATATAGTTTGGTCGGTCCTTTAGGCAACCCTGCAGAAATTAAAAATTATGGAAGAGTAATTTTAGTAGGAGGAGGGGTAGGGATTGCCGAGATTTTTCCTTTAGCCAGGGCTTTTAAAGAAGAAGGAAACCACTTAACCACTATATTAGGAGCAAGAAATAAAGATTTGTTAATTTTAGAAGAAGATTTAAGAAAGATGTCTGATGAGTTTTATATTACTACTGATGATGGTTCTT
This sequence comes from Candidatus Omnitrophota bacterium, assembly GCA_021163425.1. Classification (GTDB taxonomy): domain Bacteria; phylum Omnitrophota; class Gorgyraeia; order Duberdicusellales; family Duberdicusellaceae; genus Duberdicusella. Next base: position 34,960 of record JAGGWS010000038.1, on the reverse strand, counting down.
ATGGCAGGAAGGGGTTTACTACTGATGTATTAAAAGAATTATTAGAAAGTTCAGAAAGTCAGGGCGATAGATACAAACTAATTTATGCAGTTGGTCCTATTCCAATGATGAAGAAGGTTTCTGAAATTACCCAAAGATTTAAGATAAAGACATTAGTTTCTTTAAATGCTTTGATGGTGGATGGGACTGGGATGTGTGGCTGTTGTAGGGTGAGTGTAGGAGGTGAAATTAAATTTTGTTGTGTAGATGGCCCAGAATTTGAAGCTCATTTAATAGACTGGACTGAACTCAGTTTGCGCAATAAAATCTATGAGGATAAAGAAAAACATATTTGTAAACTTTATAAACTCGTAACTTGACACTTTCTTTTGAAAACATTTTGTCAAGTTACGTTTCAGAGATGAAAGGTCCTGTAAAAATTAAGGAGCTTTTACCTTCAGAAAGAATAAGGAGTTTTGAAGAGGTAGCTTTAGGTTATTCTGAAGAAGGAGCTCAAGAAGAAGCTAAGAGGTGTCTTCAGTGTAAAGAACCTAAATGTATCCAGGGTTGTCCAGTAGGAATAGATATAAAAAAATTTATCTTTGAAATTACTCAGAGAGATTATAAATCTGCTTATCTTACTATTCGGGAGAAGAATAACTTTCCAGCTATCTGCGGAAGAGTTTGTCCTGCTGAGTATCAATGTAGAAAATTCTGTATATTAAATAGAAATAAGGATAAGCCTTTTGCTTCTCCAGAAGCAATAAACATACATTTTTTAGAAAGATTTATTGGAGATTGGGGGATAAAAAATTATCAAAACTTAACATTCAAAATTCAAAATTCAAAATTCAAAGAAAAGGTGGCGATAGTAGGTTCAGGTCCAGCCGGGTTGTGCTGTGCTGGAGAATTAGCTCGTCAAGGCGTAAAAGTAGTGGTTTTTGAAGCCCTTCATCAATTGGGAGGAGTTTTAAGGTATGGTATCCCTCCTTTCCGATTGCCTCGGCCTATCTTAGACTTTGAAATTAACTATCTTAAAAGTATGGGAGTAGAATTTATAACTAACTTTATAGTAGGGAAGACCAAACCTTTATCTGAGCTGGAGAAAGATTTTTCGGCTATATTTTTAGGTTTAGGAGCAGGTACTCCCTCTTTTTTAGGGATAAAGGGAGAAAATCTGGGAAATATCTATTTAGCCAATGAGTTTTTAACCCGGATTAACTTAATGTCTGCTTTTAAATTCCCCCAATTTCATACTCCTATAAATATTGGAGAGAAGGTTGTGGTTATTGGTGGAGGGAATACTGCCATGGATGCTGCCCGTTCTTCTTTAAGAGTTCAGCTCGGGCAAGGTTTAAAACCTGATACTACCGTAATTTACCGAAGAACAGAGGTGGAGATGCCGGCAAGAAGATTAGAGATTGAACATGCTAAAGAAGAAGGAGTTAATTTTGAATTTCTGGTTCAGCCGGTAGAGTTTATTGGCGATGAGCGAGGGTTTGTAAAAAAAATAAGAGCTTTGAAGTGTAAATTAGGCAAACCCGATTCTTCAGGAAGAAGGAAGCCTTTTCCTATTGAAGGCAGTGAATTTGAGATAGAGGCTGATGTAGTAATAATTGCTATTGGTTTAAAGGCAAATAGAGTATTGACTTCTGCTACTCCTCAGATTCAACTGGATAAGTCTGGCGATATCTTGGTTAATCCCGAAACCATGGAGACTTCTCTTAAAAAGGTCTATGCTGGAGGAGATATAGTAGGTGGGGAAGGGACAGTAATCTCAGCAATGGCTACTGCTAAAAAGGCTTCCCAATCTATTTTAAATCTCCTTTCTCTATAAACCTTTCTCCAGATTATCAGTCCCTTATCAAAGATTTTTACAGGGTACTGTAAAATATTCTGTGGTTAGTGTAAAATTTAGTGGGGCAGTTGAGGGAAGAATAGTAGTAGCTTTTTTGTGAATAATGGGAAAATTGTAAAAGGGATTGACTGGAAATAAAAGTGGCGTAGACTTACCCAAAAACGTCTACATTAAACCTTTTGACAAACTAACATTAAAAAAGCTACCCCCAAATACTTGACACATACCTTAGAGAAAACCCATTTGACAGAAGGGGTTTTCTTCTATATAATTTGCTTCTATGCAAGAGAGATTAGAAAAATTAGAAAAAATAAGAAGAGAAAAAGGTTCTCCCTATTCTCTACATTCTTTTCCCAAGCAAGCCCCTATTATTAAAATAAAAGAGGATTTTTCTGAAGGAAGAGAAGTTAGCGTTGGAGGGCGTCTTCTTAGTCGCAGAGAGCATGGGAAGAGTATTTTCTTTGATTTAGGAGATTTTTCAGGGAAAATTCAGTGTTATTTAAGGAAGGATTTAATAGGAGAAGATAACTTTTCTTTCTTTAAAAATTTAGATATAGGAGATGTCTTGGGTGTTAAGGGGAGTTTATTTAAGACCAAGACAGCTGAAGTTACAGTTCTTGTTTCTGAATTCAAGCTTCTTTCTAAGAGTTTAAGACCTTTACCTGAGAAGTGGCATGGTTTAAAAGATACTGAACTCCGTTTTCGAAAGCGTTATTTAGATTTGATAGCTAATCCTCAGGTTAGCTCTCTATTTATTAAGAGAAGTAAACTTATAGGTAAAATTAGGGAGTTTTTAGATAATCAGGGGTTTGTTGAGGTAGAGACACCTTTTCTTCATCTTATTCCTGGAGGAGCTTCAGGGAAACCCTTTAAAACCCATCATAATGCTTTAGATATTGATATATATTTAAGAATTGCTCCGGAATTGTATCTTAAGAGACTTCTGGTAGGTGGTTTTGATAAAATCTATGAATTAGGTCGTTCTTTTCGTAATGAAGGTATTTCTTTAAAGCATAACCCTGAGTTTACTATGCTTGAGGTCTATTGTGCTTACCAGGATTATACCTTTATGATGGAACTTACTGAAAAGCTCATAAGAGCCTTAGTTAAAGAAGTTTCTCCTACCGGAATTATTAACTACCAGGGTTTTAGTATAAATTTTAACCAGAAATTTAAGAAAATTTCCTTAGCTTCAAAGTTGAAAGAAGACTTAGGTATAGAATTTGATGCTGGGCCTTTTGAGTTTATTGAAAAAGCCCGTCAGCATTTTGATATTAAAGATAACCTTTCTCGTTCTCAGATTATAAAATTAATTGAGGATTTAATAGAGGAAAAGTATTTTGGAGGAGAGCCGGTATTTGTGACTGATTTTTATACCTGGATGTCTCCTTTAGCTAAGACAAAGAAAGATAACCCTAACTTAGTAGAAAGATTTGAACTGTTTATAGGGGGTATAGAGTTAGCTAATGCTTATTCTGAGCTTAATGATCCCATAGAGCAGAGAGAACGCTTTTTAAAACAAATAGATTCTGAAGAAATTTCTTCTAAGATTGATGAGGATTTTATTGAGTCTTTAGAGTACGGGATGCCTCCTGCTACCGGATTAGGTATTGGTGTAGACAGGTTAGTTATGCTTCTTCTTAACCAGCCTTCCTTAAAAGAAGTTATTTTCTTCCCTTTACTTAAGCCTCAGGATAAATGAAAGTTGAATTCTGGTTGGCCTACAAATTTATATTTAGAGGTAAAAGCAAACACATTTCTTTTATCAGCTGTATTTCTTTTTTAGGATTAGCTTTAGGTATTTGTGTTTTAATAGTTGTCTTAGGGGTGATGAACGGTTTTGATAAGAATTTGACTGAGAAACTTTTAGGTTTTAACTTTCATCTTATAGCTTATCTTGAGGAACCTGATTCTCAGATAGCTCAAAAAGTAAGAAAGCTTAACTTGGTAGAGAACGCAGTTTTGTGTTCTCAGGTTCAGACTGCTGCTCGAAAAGATAAAACTATAGTCCCGGTAGTTTTAGAGGCAGTGGATTTTAACTCTGAAGAAAAAAAAGTCTGGTCTAAATATTTAGAGAAAGGGAATTTTGGGGGATTGTTGATAGGGAAAGTTTTAGCTAAGAATTTACACTTAAACTTAGGAGAGGAGATAGAGATTTTTAATCCTAAAACCTTTAAGCCTCAAAAGTTTAAAGTTGGAGGGTTGTTCAGTTTTGGGATCTACGATTTAGATTCATCTTTTATAGTCTCTCCTTATTCGTTAGTTAATAATTTTTTAGAAGAAGCAGAAGCTCTTCCCTTATTAGGCATAAGAATAGAGAATATTTATCAGGCTGAGAAGGTAAAGGCGAATCTTATTTCTCAGGGTATTTCCGGTATCAGTTTAGCGAGAACCTGGGCCGAGTTAAACCAGACTTTATTTTCGGCTTTGAAATTAGAAAAGATTACTATGTTTGTAATTTTGAGTTTAATAATTCTGGTAGCCTGTTTTAATATCTTTGCTACTCAGACAGTCCGAGTAGTAGAGAAGAGTAAAGACATAGGGATTCTTAAGAGTGTCGGATTAAATAAAACTTCAGTAAACTTTCTTTTCTCTATTCAGGGGTTGATCTTAGGCTTTATTGGAGTGGGTTTGGGCGCAGGTTTAGGGTTGTTTTTATGCTTTATTTTAGAGAAGTTTCACTTTATTAAACTACCTTCTAAGATTTATTATATTGATTATCTGCCGGTTCTCATTGATTATAGAGATGTAGTTTTAGTCTGTTTGGTGGGGTTGGGTTTTAGTCTTTTGTTTAGTTTATCTCCGGCTATTAAGGCCTCTAATGTAGAGGAGGCTAAAGCCTTGCGTTATGAGTAAAGAGATAATAATTAGAGGTGAAGGTTTGAAAAAAGTGTATAAGGATGGAGATAAAGAAGTTTTAGCTTTGTCTGGTGTAAATATTTCTATAAGGGAGGATGAGTACTTAACAATAATCGGGCCTTCAGGAGCGGGAAAGTCTACCCTTATTCATATTTTGGGAGGCTTAGATTATCCTACTGAAGGTGATGTTTTTTTTGAAGGAAAAAACCTAAAAGAACTTAAATCTAAAGAAATTTTTCTTTTAAGAAACAGGAAAGTAGGTTTTGTCTTTCAATTTTACCATTTAATTAAGGAACTCACAGTCTTAGAGAATATTTATCTTCCTTATTTATTAAAAAGGAGGAGTTTCCGAGAAGCTAAAAGAGAAGCTAAGAATTTAGCTGAAAAATTGGGTTTGGCAGAAAGGTTGAATTTTTACCCTGCTCAGCTTTCGGGAGGAGAACAGCAGAAAACAGCTATAGCCCGGGCTTTGATTAATAAGCCTTCAGTAGTCTTTTGTGATGAGCCTACAGGTAATCTGGATAGAGATTCTTCAGAGAATGTGCGGAATATCCTTAAAGATTTAAATAAGGAAGAGGGGGTAACCATAGTTTTAGTTACCCATAATTTTGAGCTTGCAAAAGATGCTTCAAGAGTGTTAAATATTAAGGAGGGAAGAATTATCTCTTAATTGGGAAGGTTAAACCTGGTTATAAAAGGGGGTTAAATGAAAGTATTTATTAATGGAAAATTGTTTGATAAGAAAGAAGCAAAAATATCTGTATTTGACCACGGCCTCCTGTATGGAGACGGAATTTTTGAAGGGATAAGGAGTTATAATTGTTTAGTTTTTAAATTAAAAGAGCATATTGAGAGATTATTTGAATCAGCCCACACTCTTATGCTTGATATCCCTTATACTAAGAGTCAAATTAAGAAAGCAATAATAGATACTTTAAGGGCTAACCAGTTAAGAGATGCCTATATCAGAGTGGTAGTTACACGGGGTGAAGGTGATTTAGGATTAGACCCCAGAGAGTGTAAAGGTAGAGAAACTTTCATAATAATCACTGATAAAATTGCACTCTATCCTAAAGAGTATTATCAAAAAGGTTTAGAGATTATAACTGTTCCTACCATCAGAAATCTTCCTGAAGCTTTAAATCCTCAAATAAAGTCTTTAAATTATTTAAATAATATTTTAGCTAAGATAGAAGCTATTAATGCTGGATTTGCTGAGGCAGTAATGCTCGATTCTTTAGGATATGTAGCTGAATGTACCGGTGATAATATCTTTATAGTAAGGAAGAGAAATATTTATACTCCTCCTCAGTGTATGGGGACTCTTCGGGGCATAACCCGTGATACTGTTTTAGAAATAGCCAAAAGATTAAAGATGCCTGTCCATGAACATGTGATTACCCGTCATGAGCTTTATATTAGTGATGAATGTTTTTTAACTGGAACAGCTGCTGAGATTGCACCAGTAGTAAAGATTGATGGTCGGGTTATTGGAAAAGGAAAGCCCGGACCTATAACTAAGCTTTTAATGAGAGAATTTAGAAAACTTACTCAAAAAGATGGAGTAAGATATTCTCTTTAAGGGTGAGAAGATTTTGAATAAGGAAAGGAGGAAAAGTTGCTTTGTGATGTTTGTGGAAAAAAGCCAGCTACTGTTCATCTTACTGAAATAATCGAGGGGAAAATCATTGAAGTTCATCTTTGTGAGGATTGTGCTAAGAAGAAAACTGAAGAATTTCAAAAACAATTTAATATTGCCGATTTTTTATCGGAATTAGTAGATATTGATTCTCTAGATGAGATTACTCTTTCTGAACTTTCCTGTCCTAATTGCGGCCTTAGTTATGAGGAATTTAAAAACAAAGGAAGATTGGGATGCGCAGAGTGCTATTCTGCTTTTAAAGATAAACTCACACCTTTGTTGAGAAAGATTCACGGTTCTCTTCGTCATAGGGGTAAAGTTCCTAAATTAGAGATGAGGAAAGAGCTTTCTCGGGAGGAGAGAATAAAGGAATTAAAGCAACATTTAGAGAGGGCAGTAAGGTTGGAAGAATATGAAGAAGCAGCCAGAATTCGCGATGAGATAAGACAATTAGAGGCAGAAAAAACCAAAAAAAATAAGAGGAGTAATAAAAAATGATCTTGGAGGAGTTACTCAATAAGCCCGGAGAGTGGTTTAAGGGTAAAGGTCCTGATGCTAATATCATTATTTCTTCCCGGATTAGATTAGCCAGAAATTTAGTAGATATTCCTTTTCCCAAAAGAATGAAGCCTCTTCAAGTAAAGAAACTGTTTGAGAAGATAAGAGAAGCTCAAGAAAAGAGTAGTTTTTTAAGGGGTTTTGAGTTTCTTAAGGGGGCTGAGCTTTCTCCCTTAGACAGAGAATTTCTTTTAGAACGCCATTTAGTAAGTCAGGAGTATGCTAATTATAGTCAAGATAAGGCTCTCCTTTTAAGAAAAGATGAGGTTTGTTCAATTATGGTAAATGAAGAAGACCATTTAAGAATTCAGGTAATAAAGTCCGGTTTTGACTTGCAGGATACCTGGGAGATTGCTAACCGGGCAGACGAGGAATTTTCCAGGACCCTAAATTTTGCTTTTTCTTTTAATTTAGGATTTTTAACCTCTTGCCCTACTAATGTAGGTACAGGTATGCGAGCTTCCTGTATGTTACATTTGCCGGGATTAATTATGACTAAAAGGATTAATAGGGTTTTAGAATTAATCAGTAAACTCTCCTTTACCACCCGAGGTTTTTTTGGAGAAGGAACCCAGGCTATAGGTAATTTTTTTCAGGTTTCCAATCAACTGACTTTAGGTTTAAGTGAAGCTGAAATTCTAAGTAATCTTTCAGGGATAATAAAACAACTTAAAAGCCAGGAACTTCAGGCTCGGGAGTATATGCTTTCCCGCTACAGGCTTTCTTTAGAAGATAAGATTTGTAGAGCTTTGGGAATTCTTAAAAACTGCCGGCTTATTAGCAGTAGTGAGACTTTGTCCTATCTTTCTTTATTGCGTTTGGGAATGGACTTAGGTATAATAAAAAATTTAAATACTGAACTCCTTAATTATTTATTTATTATGATTCAACCGGCGCACTTACAAAAAATATATAAAAAGAATCTTTCTCACCAGGAAAGGGATTCTATAAGAGCTGAGCTTTTAAGAGAAAAGTTAGAAAGAGTATATATAAGTTAATTTGAAGGAGGAGGGGCAATGTTTAATAGATTCACTGAGAGAGCAAGGAGAGTTTTACTTTCAGCTAAAGAACATGCTCGGCGTTTTAATCATGATTATATAGGTACTGAGCACATTCTTTTAGGGGTAATCTCTGAACAGGAAGGAGTAGCTAGCGTTGTTTTACAGAATTTAGGTATGGATTTAGAAAGAATTAGGGAAGAAGTGGAGAAATTTCTCCATCCCGGAGGTCAAACGCAGGTGTTGGGAGAACTTCCTTTTACTCCCCGGGCTAAAAAAGTCTTAGAGTTAGCTGCTGAGGAAGCAAGAAGTATGGGGCACAACTATATTGGCACTGAGCACCTTCTTTTAGGATTATTCAGAGAACAGGAGGGTATAGCTTCGCAAGTATTGGTAAACTTAGGTTTAGATATTAACAAAGTAAGAAGGGTTATTCTTGACCTTTTAGGAGGAGGGTATTCATCTTCAGGAGATTTCCCTTATTCTCAAAGCAGTTCTTCGCCTAAGAAAACCCCGGCTTTAGATTCTTTTGGGAGGGACCTTACTGGCTTAGCCAGAGAGGGTAAATTAGACCCAGTTATTGGGAGAAAAGTTGAGATAGAAAGAGTTATTCAGGTTTTATCCCGCCGGACCAAGAACAATCCTGTGTTATTAGGGGAGGCCGGGGTAGGTAAGACTGCTATTGTAGAAGGTTTAGCTCAGGCAATTGTTTCGGGGAATGTTCCTGAAGTTTTGAGGAACAAGAGGATTGTAGTTTTAGATTTAGCCTTGATGATAGCAGGAACAAAATACAGAGGTCAATTTGAGGAAAGGATTAAAGCAGTAATGGAAGAGATTAAGCGTTCAAAAGATGTAATAATGTTTATTGATGAACTTCATACCTTAGTAGGAGCAGGAGCAGCTGAAGGAGCAATTGACGCTTCTAATATTCTGAAACCTGCTTTGTCCCGGGGAGAAATCCAGTGTATAGGAGCCACTACCTTAGATGAATACAGAAAACATATTGAGAAAGATGCCGCTTTAGAAAGAAGGTTTCAGCCGATAATAGTTGAGCCTCCTACTGTAGAAGAGACTATAGAAATTTTAAAAGGATTACGCGATAGATACGAAGCTCACCACCGGGTTAAATTTACTGACGAAGCCTTAGAAGCTGCAGCCAGGCTTTCAGATAGGTATATTTCAGGAAGATTCCTGCCTGATAAAGCAGTGGATTTGATAGATGAAGCCGGTTCCCGGGCTAGACTCCAGGTTCTTACTACTCCTTCTGAGATAAAAGAGATAGAGAGGAAGCTGCAGGATATAACCAAAGAAAAGGAAGCTTTTATTAGACAACAAGATTTTGAAAAGGCAGCAAAATTAAGAGACCAGGAGAGAGAATTAAGGCTTAAACTGGAAACAATCCGTAAAGATTGGATTAAGTCTCGAGATAAAGTCTTACCTAAAGTAACTGCTGAAGATATTGCTAAGCTTGTTTCTCAATGGACGGGTATTCCTATATTTAAGCTGGAGGAGAAAGAGTCAGAAAAACTTCTTAAGGCTGAGGAAGAACTTTCTAAACGAGTAGTAGGTCAAGGGGAAGCTATAAAGTCAATAGCCAGAGCTTTAAGGCGTTCCCGGGCAGGGATAAAGGATCCTAAACGGCCTATTGGTTCTTTTATCTTTATGGGTCCTACTGGAGTAGGAAAGACTCTTTTAGCCAGGGTCTTAGCTGAATTTATGTTTGGAGACGAAGAGGCTCTTGTCCAGTTAGATATGTCCGAATATATGGAGAAGTTTAATGTTTCCAGATTGATTGGAGCTCCTCCCGGCTATGTAGGTTACGAAGAAGGAGGCCAGCTCACTGAACGGGTAAGGAGAAGGCCTTATTCAGTAGTTCTTTTAGATGAGATTGAGAAAGCTCATCCTGATGTCTTTAATTTATTACTTCAGATATTAGAGGATGGAAGGTTAACTGATAGTTTTGGAAGAAAGGTTGACTTCAGGAATACCATTCTGATTATGACTTCTAATGTAGGTGTGGATATTTTAAAGAAGAAAGGGTCTTTAGGATTTACTGTAGTTAAAGAAGAGATAAGTTATGAGGAGATGAAAAACAAACTCTTAGAGGAGGTAAAGAGGACTTTCAAGCCTGAGTTTCTCAATAGATTGGATGAAATTATTGTTTTTAGGCCTTTACTTAAAGAGGATTTAGAGAAGATTGTGGATATTGAGATAGGTTATGTAAATAAAAGATTGGATGAGCAGGGCATAGAAATAGAGCTCACTCCTCAAGCTAGGGAGTTTTTTATTGAAAAAGGTTTTGACCCTATTTTTGGAGCCCGACCTTTGAAGAGAGTAATTCAGAGATTTTTAGAAGACCCTTTAGCTGAGGAAATAATCTCGGGGAGGTTTAAATTAAAAACTTCTTCTGAGAGGAGAAAGATAATTGCCAAGAGAAAGAACGATTCTCTTGTTTTTGAATGACCAGATTTTTAGTATTTTTTTTTATATTTGTGGGTCTTTTTAATTCAGGTTTTTCTTACCCTGAGAAGAGAACTTTCCAGGAAGAAGTTTCTCCAACTCTTTTTTTGAGAAAAGAAGATTCTTTTTATTCTTGTAAGGGTGAGTGGGATGATTTAATTTTCTTAGGGAAGAAACTCAGCCTTAGTTTTCAAGGAAGAGTTAAAAAAGACAAAGACTTATTTATTTTTAATCTTAACCCTATAAGAATATCCCTTAATCAGCGTAAAACTAAGAATTTTTCTTCCTACATTATCTATAAAGGAGGGGTCTTAACTCTTAGCTATTTCAGAGGAGAAGGATTTATTATTAGTGGTAATATCGATTTTTCTCCTCAGCCGGTTTTAAAATTAGATATAGATATAAAAGGAATGAGTTTAAGAAAATTAAATAAATTTTTAGGGGTAGAAGATTTTCCTTTTCAAGGAGACTTTCGGGGTAAAATCACCCTACAGGGAAGATTAGATAATCTTTTAATAGAGGGTAAATTAGAAGCCTTCGGAGCTAATTTAGAAGATTATAAGATTGAGAGGGTTTTTTTGAATTTCCGGGGAAGTTTCCCCTGGATTTATTTTTCCGACTCTTATGTTCTTTTGGAAAATATTCATCTGGACTTAGAGGGAACGTTTAATTTAGCTAAGTTGTATAATTTACCTTATAATAAGTCTTCAGGCTCAGAGTATAAAAAAGACTTTCTAAAACCAGAAGAAAATACTTCTCTGAGAGGATTTTTAGATTCTAAAGCTTCAGGAGTTTTTGTATATAGATTGGGTAGTGAGAGTTTTTTAAAATTCACTCTTAAAAAAGACCCTCTTCAAGTGCCAGAGATTAAATTTTGATTTATAAATTTAGTATAGAGAGAGAGTCTGAATTTTCCAATGACTGAGAAGTTAAATAATCTGGCTATTTATTTTGGTAAGATAGCTACCTTATTCGCTAAAGTAGTCTGGTGGATTTTTTGGGGTAAGAAGAGGTTTAAGGCTTTAATTTCGGAGATGATGATTTTAGGAGTGGAGAGTTTACCTATAGTCTCTCTGGTAGCTCTTTTTACGGGAATAATCTTAGCTTTTCAAACAGCCTATCAGCTGCAGAAGATATCTTCAGAGATATATATTGCTTCAATAGTAGCCCTTTCTTTAACTCGGGAGTTAGGACCTGTTCTTACTTCTTTGATAATTGCTGGAAGGAGTGGTTCTTCAATTTCTGCTGAGGTGAGTTCTATGAAAGTTACTGAACAGTTAGATGCTTTGAGAAGTTTGGCTACTGATCCTGTGGATTATCTGGCTGTTCCTAAATTTTTGGCTTTGATAATTACTTTGCCTCTTTTGGTCTTATACGCTGATTTAATTGGGATTATTGGAGGTTATATTGTCGGAACTACTAAGTTAAATATTTCTTGGGGGCTTTATTTTAGGATGAGTATGGAGGCTTTAGCCTTTAAGGATATATTTAGTGGCCTGATTAAAGCTTTTATCTTTGGAGGTATTATTGGATTGGTGAGTTGTTTTGAAGGATTTTCAGCAGGAGCAGGAGCTACGGGAGTAGGGAGAGCGGTAATTAAATCAGTGGTTAAATCATTTATTCTTATAATTACAGCTGATTGTGTTTTAACTGCTCTGTTTTATGTGTTATTACCTTAGATTTTTTAATAATGATTGAGATAATTGGGTTATATAAGAGTTTTAATGGATTAGATGTTCTTAAGGGTTTAACTCTAAATATTGAAGATGGTAAAACCCATGTAATAATTGGACGTTCAGGCTGTGGTAAGAGTGTGCTTCTTAAACATATAATAGGAATTCTCCGGCCCGATAAAGGGAAGATTATAGTAAACAACACAGACATTACTCTACTTCCTGAAAGAGAATTAGATAAGATAAGATTTCAATTTGGAATGGTTTTTCAGGGTTCAGCTCTTTTTGATTATTTGACTGTAGAGGAGAATGTAGGGTTTCTTCTCTATGAATATTCAAATTTGCCTTCTCAAAAAATAAGAGAACGAGTTAAAGGTTTACTTTCTTTAGTAGGCCTTAAGGGGGTAGAAGATAAATTTCCTCAGGAATTAAGCGGAGGTATGAGAAAGAGAGTGGCTATTGCCCGGGCTCTATGTCTTAACCCTTCAATACTTTTATACGACGAACCAACAACCGGAGTAGACCCTATAGGAGCTGATATGATAAATTCTTTGATTAGAGAACTCCACGATAAACTAGGGGTAACTTCAGTAGTAGTCACCCATGATTTAAACAGCGCTTTTAAAATTGGTGATTACATTTCTATGCTTTTTGGAGGTAAGATTGTTTTTACCGGGATACCTTCAGAATTAGAGAAAGTAGATAACCCTGTAGTTAGACAGTTTATTCAGGGAAGTCGAACCGGTCCAATAAAAGAAACGGATGTTTAGAGTCAGGAGGAGAAAATGTCTAAAGAGTTTAAATTAGGAATTTTTATCTTAGGTGCAATTATTATTCTTATTGTGGGCATCTTTTCTATTCGGGATTTTAGGATTTTTAACCCCGGCTATACAATTAAAGTTGTCTTTAATTTTGGGGACGGGTTAAAGCCTGCTTCTCCGGTGAGAGTAGCAGGGATAGACGCAGGAGAGGTTAAGAAAGTTTCCTTAGTCCGGGAAGGTGAGAAGACTAAGGTTATAGTCTATGCCTGGATAAGAAAAGATGTAAAGATACCTTCAGATTCTCAAGTCTTTGTTAATAGTTTAGGGGTTTTAGGGGAGAAATATTTAGAGATAATTCCTCAGGAAGGTTCAAAGCAATATTTAAAAGAGGCAGATGTGATAATTGGTGAGGATTCAGTGCCTTTATATACTTTAGGTAAGTTTGTGCGGGCCAGTATAGAGCGTTTTTATAAATTATTAGACACCTTAGATAATTTAGTTAGAGAAGAAGAGATAATTTCTACTTTTAAGAAATTTGTAGGTAGCTTAGAGGGAGTTTCTTCTGATATGAGGGGTTTTTTCAGAGATTTAAGGGAGAGGAGAGGAACTGTGGGCAGGCTTATTTATGAAGATACTCTTTACAGAGATATAGAAGAATTTGTAAAAGATTTGAAAGCTCACCCCTGGAAACTTCTCCATAAGCCCAGATAAGAAGAGTAATAATTTGGGAGCTTTTAGGAGAGGAGTTTAAAAAATATAATAACTATAAGAGAATTTTAAAAATGTTTATCTGCAGGAATTGTGGCTATAAGACTTTTAAGTGGTTAGGAAAGTGTCCTGAGTGTGGAGCCTGGGAGAGTTTTACTGAAGAGGTTTCTTCTCGAAAAGAAAGGGAAGACCCGTTGCCTTCTCTTACTAATATAAGAGAGTTATCTACTATTAAAGAAGAAAGATTTCCTACTCAGATAAAAGAATTTGACCGGGTCTTAGGAGGAGGCTTAATTAAGGGAGAAGTAGTCTTAGTAGGTGGAGAGCCAGGGATTGGAAAGTCCACACTTCTTTTAGAAGTAGCTTCACAAATAGCTAAAAATAAGAAAGTTCTTTATGTAAGTGCTGAAGAGTCTTTAGCTCAGATAAATTTAAGAGCAAAGAGATTAGGTATAGACGCAGAAAATCTTTTCTTGGTTAATGAGGATAATTTGGAAACTCTTCTTCTTTTATTTGAAAAAGATTTTTTCTTAATAATAATTGATTCTATTCAGGTGCTAAAGATTGCTTCTTTAGGAGCTTCTCTGGGGAGTTTAGTTCAGATAAGAGAGTCGGCAAATATTCTTACTGAGACTGCTAAAAAAAAGGGCGTTTCTTTATTCATCGTAGGTCATGTGACTAAGGAAGGAGTTATTTCTGGTCCTAAAGCTTTAGAACATATTGTAGACTGTGTAATATATTTTGAGGGAGAAAAGAATTCAAATTTTCGTATTTTAAGGGCAGTGAAAAACAGATTTGGTTCTCTGGGAGAGATTGGAGTATTTGAGATGACTTCTTCAGGGTTAAAAGAAGTGGAAAATCCTTCTTCAATATTTATCTCTGGAGAGGGTAGGTCTTCTTCAGGAAGTGCTGTAGGCTGTGTTTTAGAAGGAGTGAGAGCAATATTAGTAGAAGTTCAAGCTTTAGTTACTCGGGCAAGCTTTGGGATGGTGAGAAGAAAGAGTGTTGGTTTTGATTTTAATCGCTTTTCTTTGATTTTAGCTATGATGGAGAAGAGATTAGGATTAAATTTAGGCAATCAGGATGTATTTGTAAATGTTACCGGAGGTATAAGAATAGATGATCCTTGTAGCGATTTAGCTTTAGTTTTAGCTGTTGCCTCCAGTTATGAGGATTTTTTAGTACCCAGAGAATGTGTATTTATTGGTGAAGTAGGCCTTTCCGGAGAGTTGAGGAGAGTTTATAATATTTCTCAAAGGCTTTCCGAGATAAAAAGGTTAGGTTTTTTATATGCTTTTATTCCTCAGAGTAACTTAGAAAAGTTAAATCTAAAAGAATTTTTAGGGCTTAAATTATATGGCTGTAGAGATATAAAAGAGGTTATCAGTAAAGTTAAGAATTTAAAAGGCAAGAACTAAGGGGGTTTTAATATGGGTTTGTGGTTAGTAAGAGTATTTTTTATTGCTGTTTCTCTGGTAATAGGTTATCAGATAGGGTTAAATTTTGATAACCCAATCTTAGGAATAATTTTAGGTTTTATTATTTCTTCTTTTGTAGCTTTTTTTGAGGCTTTAACCAAGAAGATTTCTCTGAGGGGGCTTTCTTCAGCAGTTTTTGGTTTTCTCCTGGGTATTTTAATGGCTAAAATATTAAGCGGGATTGTAGATTTTCTTCCTATAAAAGATGAGGCAGTGGTGGAGAGTTTAAATACTGTTTTTGTTATAGTATTTGCTTATATTGGTTTAGTCTTGGGTTTAAGGGGACAGGATGAGTTTCATTTAGTAATTCCTTATGTAAGACTTAAGAGACAGCAAGAGTATCAGGAGATAATTCTCTTAGATACCAGTGTTATTATTGATGGCCGGATAGTAGATATTATAAAGACAGGTTTTATTGAAGCCAGGATATTTGTTCCCCGTTTTATTCTTAAAGAGTTACAAACTATTTCTGATTCTCAGGATCCCATAAAAAGACAGAGGGGCCAACGGGGCTTAGAAATTTTAAAAGCACTCCAGTCTCTTCCTGGAGTAGAGCTGAGAATTCACGAGCAGGAACTCGAAGGAAAGTTAGATACTGATGCTAAATTGGTAAAGTTAGCCCAACTCTTAGATGCTAAGATTATGACCACTGATTACAATTTAAATAGAGTAGCTACTCTTCAGAAAGTTAAAGTTTTAAATATTAATGAGTTGTCAGAAGCTTTGAGGCCAGTTCTTCTTCCCGGAGAAAAATTTTCCTTAAAGCTCTTAAGAGAGGGTAAAGAGTACAATCAGGCAGTAGGATATTTAGAAGATGGAACTATGGTGGTTGTGGAGAATGCTCGCTGGTTGATTGGTAAGACCGTTAAAGTAGAGGTGACTTCAATTTTACAAAATCCCAGTGGAAGGATAATCTTTACTAAGGTAGCTTCTTAAGATAAGTTATGGGTGAAATTACTGCAATTATCTTAGGAGCAGGTAAGGGTAAGAGGCTGAAGAGAAAAACATCTAAAGCTTTTGTAAGTTTAGGAGGAAGGCCTCTTTTATATTACAGTCTGAGAACTTTTGAGTATCATCCCCGGATAGAAAGTATAATTTTAGTAGTGAGAACTCAGGATTTTGAGAAAGCCTATTCCTTAATAAGGGAATATAAGTTTAAGAAAGTAAGGAAGATAGTAAAAGGAGGCAGAGAAAGGGTAGATTCAGTATGGAATGCCTTAAAAGAGATTGATTTTGACCCTGAGTATCTTTTGGTCCATGATTCGGCACGGCCCTTTTTAGATGAGAACTTAATTACCAGGGTGTTAAAAGCTCTTGAGAAATATAAGGCAGTAATACCGGGAGTAAGAATTCAGGATACTTTGAAAGAGGTAGGCGAGGAAAATATAGTTAAGAAGACTCTGCTGAGAGAAAAAATCTGGCTTATCCAGACTCCTCAGGGGTTTAGCTGGGAAGTTTTAAAAAAAGTTATCAATCAGCCTAAGTTTAAGTTAAAACCAGTCTATGACGATGCTTGTTTGATAGAGGCTAAAGAAAAAGTAAAGGTAGTTCCTGGTTCTTTTTTCAATTTTAAGATAACTACTTCTGAAGACTTGTTTTTAGCCAATCTTTATTTATCTTATAGGAAGGATTTTTATGAGAGTAGGTTTGGGGTTTGATGTCCATAGGTTAGTTAAAGGAAGAGAGCTTATTTTGGCCGGAGTAAAGATTCCTTATAAAAAAGGTCTTTCGGGAGTATCTGATGCTGATGTAGTTTTTCATTCTCTTTCTGACGCTATTTTAGGGGCTTTAGGATTAGGCGATATTGGAGATTACTTTCCTCCCCAGGATAAAAAAAATAAAGGTTTAGAAAGTAAGGTTATTTTAAAGAAGGCTTTATCTTTACTTAAAAATAAAAAGATTAATAACTTAGATATTACTTTAATTTCTGATAAACCCAGACTTAAGCCCTACAAAGATAAGATGAGAGAGAGCCTTAAGAATCTTCTTAAACTCTCTAAAGATAAAATAAACATAAAAATAAAGTCTCAAGAGAGCTTGCTTCCTTTATCCAAAGAAGCTATATTTTGTATAAGTGTAGTAACTATTTTTTAAACCCTTCCTCTTAACCTTTTCCCTGAGTTATCTATATTTAGATCTTTAGCCTAACTTCAACTATTATTTTAGGAAATAAAACTCAGAAATCAGAGATTATTTGGGGACTTGATTAACAGTTAAAAAGAAGGTATAATCTGACTTAGTTTTATTTGAGTTTAAACCGCCAGGAAATGTTAAAAATATACAATACTCTCACTAAGAAGAAGGAGGAATTTAAACCCCTCAACCCCGGAGAGGTGAAAATTTATACTTGTGGGATTACTGTTTACGATGATTGTCATATTGGACACGGGAGGTCTCTCTATATATTTGAGGTGATAAGAAGATACTTTAAATTTAGAGGATTTAAGGTAAAGTTTGTAAGGAATATAACTGATATTGACGATAAAATATTAAATAAAGCTAAAGAATTAACTCAAAAGAAAAGTTTAACTATAGAAGAAGCCTGGAGAAAAGTAGTAGATAACTATACTCAAAGTTATTATCAGGATTTAGAAGCTCTTAAAATAAATAAAGCTGATGTTGAACCTTGTGCTTCTTCTCATATTCCTCAAATTATAGATTTTGTTAAAGTTCTTTTAGAAAGAGGTTTTGCTTATCAGAGGGGAGGGAGTGTTTACTTCAGAGTAAGAGAGTATCAGCGGAAATTCCTAAGTTATGGTGAGCTTTCCGGAAAAAATATCGATGAACTTTTAAATTTTGTAAGGATAGAACCTGATTTTCACAAAGAAGACCCTCTGGATTTTGCTTTATGGAAGGAGAAGAAAGAGGGAGAAGTAAGTTGGCCTTCTCCCTGGGGAGAAGGAAGACCGGGCTGGCATATTGAGTGTTCAGTTATGGCTATAAATTATTTAGGCGAGACTTTTGATATTCACGGAGGAGGAAGAGATTTAGTTTTTCCTCACCACGAGAATGAAATAGCTCAAGCTAAAGCTAAGACTTCCCAAGATTTTGCTCATTATTGGCTTCATCACGGCTTAATCACTGTAAACAAAGAGAAAATGTCCAAGTCTTTAGGGAATTTTCTCACTTTAAGAAATGCTATAAAAAGATATTCTTCAGATGTTTTAAAGATATTTTACCTTTCTTCCCATTATCGAAATAATTTAGATTTTTCTGAAGAGAAAATTAAAGAAGCTCAAAGAGTAAAAGATAGGATTTTAATTTTCACAGAGCAATTAAGACTTTATTCTATAAAGGGAACTTTAAAATTTTCTTACCCCCAGGTAGAAGAGCTCTATCAGAAGTTTATTAACTTTATGGATGATGATTTTAATATGCCTAAAGGTTTTTCTTTAATATTTGATTTGATAGAATTAGTTAACAAGAATCTAAATGAAGCTCCTGACTTTTTTTCAGAAGTAAAAACTTTGTTGTTTAAAATATTAGAGATATTTGCTATCTTTCCTGAAGAGAGGCAATTACCTCCTCAATTTCTAAATTATATAGAAGAAAAAGTTAAAGAAAGAATCCAGCTTCGGAAAGCTAAAAAGTTTGCTCAGGCTGACCGAATAAGAAAAGAACTTTTAGAAAAAGGGATAGTTTTAGAGGACCTACCTTCAGGCCAAACCCGCTGGAGAGCCTTATGAGAAAGAGAGCTTTCTTTATTAGCTTAGAGGGAGGAGAAGGAGCGGGAAAGTCTACTCATCTTAAATTTTTAGCTAAGTTTTTAAGAGAAAAAGGGTTTAAAGTGGAGACTTTTCGTGAGCCAGGTTGTACTTATTTAGGAGAAAAGATAAGAAAGCTCTTGCTTTATTCTCAAGGAGAAATTTCTCCTTTAGCTGAGCTCTTTCTCTATCTTTCAGCCCGGGCTCAGTTTATAGAGGAAAAGTTAAAGCTGGCTTTAGAAAAGGCCGATATAGTTATTTCTGACCGCTTTTCTGACTCTACCTTAGTTTATCAAGGTTATGCTTTAAAATTAGGAATAGATAAGATTAAGCCTTTAGTTGATTTTGCTTCTCAGGGGGTAAAGCCGAATTTGACTTTTGTATTGGCTATAGACCCTCAGAAAGGATTGGAGAGAATTAAAGGGAAGAAAGATAGGATTGAAAAAAGGTCTCTTAAATTTCATAAAGATTTGCAGAGAGGCTACCAGCTTTTAGCCAAAAGAGAGCCTGAGAGGATAAAGGTTATAAAGTCTAAGAGTATTTCTTATGTCCAGAAAAAAATGGTAGAATATCTAAAAGATGCTTTGAAATGGAAGAGATAATAGGGCATAAAAAGATAATAGATTATTTTAAACTCCTCTACAAAAACAAGAGGTTAGGTTCTCTCTATCTTTTTATTGGAGAAGAAGGTATAGGTAAGAAGAAAGTTGCCAAGTATATAGCTCTTCTTATTAATTGTCTAAATTCTCAGCCTCCCTGTTTTAATTGCTCTAATTGTCTTAATATTTTAAAAGGGTTATCTTTAGATATAATAGAAGTTAATCCTAAAAACTCTATAGGGATTGATGAGATAAGAGAAATTCAGAGAAGAATTCAGTTTAAAAATTTCTCTTTGCCTTATAAGGTAGTAATAATTGATTCTGCTGATAAGTTAACAACCGAAGCTTCTTCAGCCTTACTTAAGACTTTAGAAGAACCGCCGGTTAATACTTTGATATTTTTAATTACTGCTCTCCCTCAAAATATTGCTCCTGCCATAATTTCCCGGTCTCAGAGGATATATTTTAAACTGAGTTTTCTCCAGGTGAAAAAACTTAGTCTAAAAATTGGGATGCCTGAAAGAGAATCAGACTTTTTTTTAAAGATTTTTGACGGCAGACTTTCTTTTTTAAAGGACAGAGAGTTTTATTTAGAAAAAAGGAATTTCTTAAAAGGTTCGTTTTCTGATTTTAAAGAAGAAGAAAGGAATTCTTTGAAAGAGGCTGTATTTTTGTTAATGTATTTTTTAAGAGACTGTTTAATTTTTAAAGCCGGCTTCAAAGATAAAATTATAAATTCTGATTTAGAGTTTAAGATAAAAAATTATTCTCAAAATTTTTCTCTTAGAGATTTAGAGGAAAAAATTAAAGAGTTATTTATTATTTATCAGAGTTTAGATAATATTAATATTAATCTGGCTAATAATTTAATAAGGGCTGTCTTAGCTTAATTATGAAGAAGATAGTAGCTGTAAGATTAAGAGAGGTTGGGTTGACAGGTTATTTTATTTGTGAAGACTTGGAAGTAAATGTTGGTGATTATGTAGTTGTAGAGGCAGAAAGGGGTTTAGATTATGGACAGGTTATTTCTGAGGTAGAAGAAGATTCGGTAAAGTCCTGGCAGTCTTTTAAGAAGATAGTAAGAATTATGAGCCTTGATGATTTAAAGCAGGTAAAAGATAATAGAGTCAGGGCTAAAAGGGCAATTAAGACTTGCGAGAAAAAAATCTCTGAGTTTAAACTACCTATGAAGCTTATAGATGCTGAATATTCTTTTGATAAGTCCAAAATTATTTTTTATTTCACTGCTGAGGAAAGAATAGATTTTAGAGAATTAGTAAAAGAGTTAGCTAAGATTTATAAGAGGCGGATTGAGATGCGTCAGGTAGGGGTAAGAGATGAAGCCAGAATTTTTGGAGGGATAGGTCCTTGTGGAAGACCTTTATGCTGTGCGACCTTTTTAAGAAGTTTTGAACCAGTAACTATAAAGATGGCTAAAGAACAGAATCTCCCCCTTAATCCTACAAAGATTTCGGGTATATGCGGAAGACTTATGTGCTGTTTAAATTATGAATATAACACTTATAAGGAGCTTTTGAAAAAACTGCCTAAGGTAGGTGAGTTTATTAATACTTCTCAAGGTAAAGCTAAAGTTGTAGAGATTAATCCCTTAAAGAGAGAGGCAGTTTTAGAATTTGAAGATTCCCGCACTGAAAGAATAAGTTTTCCTGAAAGGAGGAGTAAACTTGAAAGATAAAATTTACCTCACCACTCCTCTTTACTATGTAAATGCTTCTCCTCATATAGGTCATGCTTATACTAATGTTGCTGGAGATGTTTTAGCTAAGTTTTTCAGATTAACGGGAAGAGAAGTTTATTTTTTAACCGGAACTGATGAGCATGGCCAAAAGATAAAGAAGGAAGCAGAAGTAAGAGGGCTGCTTCCTTTAGAATTTGTGGATAAGATGGTGGAGAATTTCTATCATCTCTGGGAAGTTTTAGGTATTGAATACGATGACTTTATAAGGACTACTGAAGCCCGGCACGAAAGAGTAGTGAAGAAAGTTCTGGAAATTCTCTATCAGAAGGGAGATATTTATCATTCTCTCTACGAAGGATTTTATTGTGTGCCCTGTGAATCTTTTTGGGCTAAGTCCGATATCAAAGAAGGTAAGTGTCCTGATTGTGGCCGGCCCTTAGATTTTATTAAAGAGAAGAATTATTTTTTTAGGCTCTCTCATTATCAGAGCTGGTTAGTAGAATATTTAGAGTCTAACCCCGAATTTGTAAGGCCTTCAACAAGGTATAATGAGGTTTTATCCTTTTTAAAGAGTAAGAAACTTAATGATTTGTGTATTTCTCGACCTAAACAAAGATTAGAATGGGGGATTGAGTTTCCTTTTGATTCTAATTATGTGACCTATGTCTGGTTTGATGCTCTTTTAAATTATATAAGTAGTATAGGAGTTTTTTATGAAGAGAGTAAATTTAAAAAGTTTTGGCCTGCAGATTTCCATTTTATTGGTAAGGATATTTTAAGACAGCACGCAATCTATTGGCCGATAATCCTGAGGGCTTTAGATATCGAGCCTCCTCAGTGTGTATTTGCTCATGGCTGGTGGCTAATTGAACAGGAAGATGTTGTAGAAAAGATGTCTAAATCTAAAGGAAACATAGTTAACCCTTTAAATTTAGTGAAGGAAGTAGATAAAGATGCTTTAAGGTTCTTCCTTTTAAGAGAGGTTCCCTTTGGTTTAGATGGCAAGTTTTCCTCCAGAGCTTTAGTTCAGAGGATAAATAGCGATTTAGCCAACGATTTAGGAAATTTAGTATTTAGAAGTTTAAATATGGTAGAAAAGTATTTTTCCGGATTTATACCTTCAAGAGGAGAGCCTCTACCTGAATATAAAGAAGTAGTGGTTAATCTTTTAGATAAATATACTACTTTTATGAAGAGAGTAGATTTTTTTCAGGCTTTAGAAAATGTCTGGGAGTTAGTTAAAGTTGCCAATAAGTCGGTAGAAGAAAGAAAACCCTGGATTTTATTCAAAGAAAAAAAGAGAGAAGTCTTAGAAAATTTTATATATTCTTTGTTAGAAGCTATAAGGATAATAGCTGTTTATCTTTATCCTTTTATTCCCGACACAGCTCAATCTATATATATCCAGTTAGGTTTAGAGAAAGAGTTAAGAAGAGCTAATCTTTTTGAAGAGACAAAATGGGGACTTCTCAGTGAGGGTATAAAGATAAGAAAACTTCCTCCTCTTTTTCCTAGAATAGAAAACATCTAAGTAGTTTTTAATAGTTGAATTAAGTCTTTTTAGCTATTGTGATTTATTTTAATGAGAATTCTGAGTGGGCAGTGTTAAATTCTGAATAATGTTAGTAGATTGCCATTGCCACCTTTCTTTTCCTGATTTTTCTTCAGAGTTAGAAACATCCCTTTTTTCTTTAGGTTTTCACCCTCATTATGCTCAGGAATTTAACAAGGAAGTTATAAAAAATATGCAGATTTAATTAGCCAGGATAAGAAACTGGGAGAAATTATAGAGATAATTAAAATTTTTAAGTCTTAAGGATGCAGAAGAGATGAAACACTTTTCTCTTTCTTTTAAAAAGGAGAGGCTGATAATTTTAGACCAGGAAAAACTGCCTCAGAAAGTATGTTATATAGAGATTAAGAATATAAATCAGGCTTTTTTAGCTTTGAAGAGGTTGAAAGTGAGAGGGGCTCCTTTGATTGGGGTATTTGCCGGTTATAGTCTTTTTATCTCTATTAAAAACTTAAAAGTAAAATCCACCCAGACCTTTCTTAAGATTCTTGATAAGAATATAGAGTATTTAAGAAATTCTCGACCCACAGCAGTAAATCTTTCCTGGGCTTTGGAGAGGATAAGAAGAAAGGTTCTTATGAATTTAGATAAAGATGTAGAGAGTCTTAAAGAGATAATAAAAAAGGAAGCCCAGACTATTCATAAGGAAGATATTCAGCTTTGTGAAAGGATTGCCCAAGCAGGAGTAAAATTGATTAAACCCACAGATTCTATCCTTACTCATTGTAATACAGGTTTCTTGGCTACTTCAGGAGAAGGAACAGCTTTATCTATAATATATAAGGCTTATAAAAAATATCCTAATATAAAAGTATATGCTGATGAAACCAGGCCTCTTTTACAAGGAGCAAGGTTAACTTGTTGGGAGCTTTCTTGTCGAGGTATTGAGGTGATTTTAATCTGCGATAATATGGCTGGTTCTTTAATGGCTAAGGGTAAGATTACCAAAGTTATTGTAGGTGCTGACAGGATAACTAAGAAAGGTTTTACTGCCAACAAGATTGGAACTTACAATTTAGCAGTTTTAGCCAGATATCACAAAATACCTTTTTATGTAGCTGGGCCAATTTCCAGCTTTGACTTAAGTTTAGATAAAGGAGAGGATATCCCCATAGAAGAAAGAAATCCTCAGGAAGTAAAGACCTTTGGAGGTAAATCTGTGGCTCCTGAAAAGGTTAAAGCCTATAATCCTGCTTTTGATGTTACTCCTCCTGAACTTATTACTGCTATTATCACTGATAAAGGAATAATAGCTCAACCTTTGGGAAAGAATATAGAAAAACTCTTTAAAGATGTTAAAACATAAAGAACCCCAATTATTAAAGGAGTTTAAGAAGATTCCTCAAGATAAGACAGTCAAGGTAGGACCGGGAGATGATTGCGCAGTTATAGATAGAGGAGATAAATTTCTTCTTTTTTGTGGAGATATGTTAATTGAAGATGTCCACTTTAGAATAAGAGAGGTAAAATTTAAAGATTTGGGATATAAGGCATTAGCTAGGGTTTTGAGTGATGTAGCTTCTATGGGTGGCTATCCTAAATACGCAGGTCTTTCTTTAGCTTTACCTCCTAAATATTCTTCTAAAATAAAGGAAATATTAAAAGGAGTGGAGGAGATAGCTAAAGAGTTTAATTTTAATCTGGTGGGAGGGGATTTGAGCAGGGCTAAAACTATTTTTTTAGATGCCTGGTGTATAGGTTATGTAGAAAAAAACAACCTCAGTTTAAGGTCAGAAGCAAAAGATAAAGATGGAATTTTTGTAACCGGAGCTTTAGGCCTGGGGTATAGAGAGAATTTTAAGTTTTCTCCTAAAATTAAAGAAGCACGGTGGTTAGTGAAAAATTGCCAGATAAATTCAATGATAGACATTTCTGATGGTTTAGTTTTAGATTTATACAGAATTCTTTCAGAAAGTAAAAAGCAAGCTGTTCTTTGGGAGGAGTTTATTCCTCTGACTGAAAATGTTTCTTTAAAAAAGGCTTTATATCAAGGAGAAGATTACCAGCTTCTATTTACTGCTCCCTTGAAGGAGAAAGAAAAGATTGTCTCCAGAGGATTTTATTTTATCGGCGAGGTTAAAAAAGGAAGGAAACCAAGGATTTTTCTCAAAAGGAGGGATAAAAAATTTCTTCCTTTAGAACTTAAAGGATATTTTTCGATATGATAGAATATTATAGCCAGAACCTTACTCAAACATTAACGATAGCTAAGAATTTTTCTAAGATACTTAGTGAAGGAGATTTAGTAAGATTTTTTGGAGGTTTAGGTGTAGGTAAGACCAGTTTTATAAAAGGGATAGCTAAAGGTTTAGGGTTCCCTGAAGATGAAGTTGTAAGCAGTTCTTTTGTAATTCTTAGAGAATATAAAGCCAGATTTCCTATTTTTCACATAGACTTATACCGGTTGAAATCTAACCAGATTCCTGATGAAGTTTATGAGGTAATCTTTGAAAAAAAAGGCTTAGTTTTAGTCGAATGGTCAGAAAAATTGGAGATAGAAAGAGAATGTTTTGATGTCTGGATAGATTTTTTATCTCTTTCTGAAAGAAGAATTAAGATTAGCTCTGGCTATTCAGTTTTAGAGAAGAGGTTGGAGTCTTTAAAGAAATGAAGATATTAGCTATTGAGAATTCTTCTTCTCTATTAAGTGTAGCTATAAAGAAAGATAGTTTGGTAATCGAAGAAAACGTATTTTCTAAGGAGTCCTGTCAGTTTATAATTTCCGTATTAAATTCTTTGTTAGAGAGAGCAAAAGTTAATATTGAGAATCTGGATTGTTTATTAGTAGGTCTGGGACCAGGTTCTTTTACTGGTTTAAGAATAGCTTTAAGTGTGGTTAAAGGCTTATCTTTAGTGTTAAGAAAGCCGGTAGTAGGAGTAGGAAGTTTTTTAGCTTTGGCCCAAGAGCATTCTTTTTTAGATAAAGATGTCTGTATTATAACCGATGCTAAAAAGAATTTAGTTTACGGAGGAATATACCGGAGAAAAAGAAACGGTTTAGTTAAAGAGATAGTAGCGCCTAAACTTATTAGACTTGAAGATTTTTTAAAAAAGTATATTAAAAGAGATTGTTTATTTTTAGGAGAGAGCCTAAAGTTTAAAGAGAGAATTAAAGCTATTTATCCTCAAGCTTTAGTTTCTTCTTCCTTGAATTATCCTAAAGCTAATTTTCTTATTTCAACAGGGTTAGATAAATTTTTTAAAAGGAAGTTCCTAAACATAGATACCGCTGAACCTTTCTATCTACATCCTCTTAACTGTCAGGTGCGAAGATGAATAAAAGAGTATGGATTGAGGTAGATTTAAAAAATTTAGAATACAACTTAAAGGTTATAAAAAATAAGCTTAAGGGAGGTTGCAGGTTATTGGGAGTAGTTAAGCAGAATGCTTATGGCCACGGTTTAAAAGTTATAGGTAAGTATTTAGAAAAAGAGGGAGTAGATTTTTTAGGAGTAAATTCTCAAGAAGAAGCCTTCCAGCTTCTTCAGGCTAAAGTTAAAACGCCTATTTTGGTCTTGAGTAATACTGTTTTCTTTAAAGACTTGGGGTATTTTTTGAAGAAGAGAGTGCGGTTTACTTTGACAGAAACAGGGCTTTTAAAGGCTTTGGATAAGTTAGCTAAAAAAAATAATTTAAAAGCCTTAGTCCACGTAAAGGTAGATACCGGTATGGGAAGGCTGGGGCTACGACAAGATCAGGTTTTATCTTTTATTAAAAAGGTTTTTTCCTATAAGAATGTAGAGATAGAGGGTTTATATTCTCACTTTTCCTCGGCAGAAGAAGATGTTTCTTATACTAATTATCAGATCAGGAATTTCTTAACTTTAAAGGAAGAGTTAAAAAAGAAAGGGATTTCTTTTAAGATAAATCATCTTTGCAATAGCTCCGGTTTCTTAAATTTTAGAAAGGCTCACCTGGATATGGTGAGAATTGGCCTTTTCCTTTACGGGATAAAACCCCATCCTTGTTTAAGGATAAATTTAAAGCCTATCTTGAGTTTTAAAGCAAGACTTATTTATATTAAGGAGCTTGATAAAGATTCTTTTATAAGTTATGCCAATACTTTCCAGACTAAAAGAAAGACTTTAATAGGAGTTATAAGCTGTGGATACGCTTATGGTTATCCTTTCAGTCTTTCTAACAGGGGAGAGGTTCTAATAAGAGGAAAACACTGTAAAATTTTAGGAAGAATTTGTATGGACCATATGATAGTAGATTTGACTCCGGTTAAAAATCTGGTTTCTTTAGGCGAAGAGGTTATTTTAATTGGGAAAGAAAAAACCCAAGAAATTACTGTAGAAGAACTTTCTCAAAAAGCAGGAACTATTCCCTATCAGATAATTACTAACCTTTCTTCTTTACAAAGAGTTTATAAAAAATAAAAGTGCCGATAAGGGCTTCTCTCCTTACCGGCAACCCAGCTGCCTTAGCACCTCAAACTGCCTAACTCAGTTTCTTGAACTGACGGCTTGTTCAGATGCCTTAGGCCTGTAGCTTTGCGCCCTCTAACTTTCGTCAGAGGTTGCCCTTATCGGCATTTTAAGTATACAATATTCTTCTAAAAAATTTCAATCCCTCTTTAGACAGTAAGGGAGGTTATTTTAGGAGTAAAAGACTGATTATTCCTGAGATTCCTAAGAAGATGTTAGCCAGCCAGCATCCTATTAAAGGACTAAAAAAATTAATACTTCCCAAAGAAGCTCCTATTGAAAATAGCAGATAATATACAAAGCTTATAAGGATAGAAAGCCCCAGGCTAGATAAACCTACCTTTCTTTTTCTGATTCTTAAAGCAAAAGGTAGTCCTCCTAAAAGGAGAAAGAGGGGAGAAAAACTAAAGGCTATTTTTTTATGGAATTCTGCTTTAAGATTATTGATTATTTTCCCTTCTTTCCAGAGAGAGAATTTTTTAATCTGCTTTCTTAAGGCTTTTAGAGAAAGATTAGCCCAGGAGATTTTAGAACTTTGAGAAAAGTCTTGAGGAGTTTCAGGAATGTTTATTTCTTTAGCCTTAATAAACTTTGAAGAAAGGATATTTAGCTGGTTGGGAGAAAGAGTATACAGGTAGGCATTTTCAATTTGCCATTTATTTTGTTTATACACTAATTTCTCAGTAATTATTTCTTTAAGGATGTTTCCTACTTCATCTTGAACAAATATCTTGACTCTATATAGAGAGTTTTCTTCAAGGTTGAATTCTTTAGCAAAGATTATAAAACCATTTTCACTAAAGAGAGAGACATTAGAAAGTTTTTCTTTTACTTCTCTCTGTTTGGAAACAGGATTATTAAGAGAATTTAGAGTTAGAGGCAAAACTTTGTCTTCTATAAAAAGAGATAAGAAGCTTATTACCATACTGAATACAATGAATATTTTTGCTATGCCCAGAATACTTAAGCCTTGAGTTCTTAAAGATAGGATTTCATTATTTTTATTTAGAGCCCCTACAGAATAGAGAGAGGATATCAAGAAAGATATAGGGGAGACTCTAAGAAACATTTGGGGACTAAGATAGATATAGTATTTAAGAAGGGAAGAAAGATGAACCTTACTCTTTAAAATATCTGAAAGCTGGACAAAGACATCTACAATTATGTGGAGAAAGATAAAGACTACTAATAGAAGGATATAGCTCCGGAATACCTGTTTAAAAACATACCTGTCTATGATTTGCATATTTTTAAAGTTAAAGCCACACCTATAGTTAAAAGAATTAAATTAGCTAACCATATACCTAAGCATACTGGCAGGATTTTTTTCAGGACTAAAGTTTCTCCCAGAAGAGAAAGAAGGTAGTATCCTAAAGCTGAAAGAAAACAGATCCCAAAATTAATAGATTTTTCTCTGTGTTTAACTAAGCCTCCAGCACCAAATCCCAGAAGAACAAATACTAAGCTGGAGAAAGAAATACTTATTTTTTTATGAAATTCAGCCTCTAAAGGAAGGGGGTCTAAGTCTCTTTTTCTCAGGGCGTTGATTTCTTCTTCTAATTCTTTTAAGGTCATATCTGCAGGTTTCTTACTTACAGAGTTTTCTTTTTTTTCTATAGGAAGATGCATAAAATGAGTTTTAAAATGAATTCTATATTGCATTTGAGGTCCTTCTATAAATCCATCCTGAAGTTTAATTTTAAGGATTTCCTTTTCTACTACGAAGTCTCCCTTTTCAGCATAGATAAGATTAGGAGAATCTTCTTTCAATTCATAGATGAAGACTTTTCTAAGAGTATTTTCTTCTACATCACGAGTAAAGAGAACGAAATCTTTAAATTCGTCAATAAATACCCCTGGTTCAATAAAACTTAAGGGGTTGTCTTTAGCTATTTTTTTGACAATCTTTCGTGAGGCAAAGTGAGCCTGAGGGATTATTCTATCTTGAAGGATTATTGATAATAAAGAAGTTATTAAACCTAAGACAAGAAATAAGGATAATATTTTAAATAGAGATACACCTGAAGTTTTAAGGCTTATTATTTCATTTTCTGCCGAAGCTCTTCCCATAGTAAGAAGGGTAGCTAAGAGGATTGATAAAGGCAGGCTAAATTCTAAAAGGTAAGGTATATAACAGAGAAATAATTTAAAAGCAGAAGCAGATTCTACTCCTTTGCGGACAATCATATCCGAAAGTTTAATTAGATTACCTAAAATCATTAGGAGAGTAATCCCCAGGAGAGAGAGAAAAAAGTTTGATAGAAATTCTTTTAAGAAATATTGGCGGATTAGCTTCATAGACTAATTTAGTTTTCTTATAGCTAGGGTTATAGTAAGAATCTCTTTTGCTCCTTTATTTTTTAGAGCTTTAGCACATTCAGAGAGAGTTGAGCCAGTGGTAAACACATCGTCTATTAAAATTATATTTTTTTCTTTGATTTCCTCTATTATGTAGAAATTGTCTCTTATATCAAGAGTTCGATCCTTAGCAGATTTATTTACCTGAGATTTAAGATAGCGTTTTGCTTTTAAGGTATCTTTATAGGGGATAAGGAAGTATTTGGATAATTTTTCAGCGATGAGCCTGCTCTGATTAAATTCCCTCTCTCTTAATTTTCTTCTATGGAGAGGTACAGAAGTTAAGAGGTCATAATTTTTTACTGGGATAGAGAGTTCTTCTATAAATTCTATAAGTTTTTGAGAAAAAATATCAGCCAGGAAATCAAATCCTTGGTATTTAAATAAATGGATTAGACTGGCTAAAGGCTCTTTGTAGAGAAAAGGACTTAGATTTCTGGTAAAATAAAAATTTTTACTCCGGCACCTTGAACAGAGTCTGGTTTTTGAATCTACAGATATACTTATTCCGCACTTTCTGCAGAAGGGAGGAAGATTTCTTTCAAAATTTTGACATTGTTCACAGATAACCTCACCTGAATTTATCTTCTTTTCACAAAGAAGACAGTTGTTAGGTAAAACTAGCCCTATTAATCCCTTGGTTAACTCCTTTAAAATCATATAGATATTTTAACATACCCCTTTCTTTTGTAAATTAAAAGTTTAGGATTGTAAGTTCATTATAACTATGTTAAGATAAAAACTCTTAAATAAAAAGTAGTTTCTTTTAAAAGAAATCAGGGCCGATCTTCAGCTTTATCTGCCGGGTTTAGAGAGGCTAAAGGTGGCTGGATAATTACTCTTGATGCTGATTTACAAAGGAAGCGTTATATTCTTGACATAATAAACTTGATATAATAGATTATATCATTATATTTTTTTAAAAAATTAAGGTAATGAGAGTGGAAAATATAAGAGTTTTAATATTGAGAAGAAGTAGTATTTTTCTTTTACTATTGTTGGTTTCCTTAATTTTGATAGATAAAAAGCTGTTTGCCCAGGAGGTTGGAGAGGTAGAAAAAATAGAAAGAGAGATTGAGAAGGAAAGGTTTTTAAGAGAGAAGATTAAGGAGAAAAAAGAAAAGCCGGTAATAGAAGAAAAACCCGTGGAGAGAATAGCTCCTCCTGTGCTGGAAGAAAAAATTTTTATCAAAAAGATTAATGTAAAAGGTGTAACCCTTCTTCCAGAAAAAGAGATTAATGAGATTATTCTGCCCTTTGAAAATAAGGAGCTCACCTTAAGGCAGATGCAAGAAGTGGCTGACAGAATTACTGATGTCTATCGTCAGAAGGGTTATGTTACCTCCCGTGCATATCTTCCTCCGCAAAAGATTAAAGAAGGGGTATTAGAGATTAAGGTTATAGAAGGAGCTACCGGAGAAATAGAGATTAAGGGCAACCGTTATTTTAGGACATCTTTCTTAAGGAAAAAGATTACTTTAAGAGAAGGTGAGCCCTTTAATTATAATATTTTAAGGAAAGACTTAATGGAGATAAATGCACATCCTGATAGAAGCTGCCGTGCTGTGCTTATGGCTGGTAAAGAGCCCGGCACTACTGATATTGTTCTTGAGGTAGTGGATAGATTTCCTGTCCATATAGGTTTTGAATGGGATAACTTTGGTTCACGCTATATTGGGAAAGATCGCTACCGCTTAACCCTTACCCACAATAATTTTTTAGGCTTAGATGATATCTTAACCCTGCAGTATCAGTTAGCCGAGGCAGAGGCTTACCGGTTGACCGGCCTGCACTATCTTTTTCCTGTTGCAGAGGATTTAGAAGTGGGATTTTTCTTTGCCCGTACAAAACTTAATCTGGGTAAAGAATATAAGGATTTGGAGGCAAGAGGAAAAAGCAGATTATATAGCATTTATGCTACCTACTCCCTAATTGATGAAGAAAATATAGGTTTGAATTTAAATTTAGGCTTTGACTACAAGGACATTTTCAATTTTCAATTAGGAAATGAAACAAGTAGAGACAGGATGAGGGTAGTAAAACTTAGTTTAGATTTAGATTTAGCCGACAGACTTGGTCGTACTCTCATTATTAATGAGTTAAACTTTGGTGTTCCTGAAATAATGGGTGGTCTGGATAGCCAGGATGAAAAGGCATCACGTGCCGGCTCAGGTGGAAAGTTCATTAAGAATAATCTGAGTTTATTAAGACTCCATAGAATGCCTTTTGATTCGACCCTTCTTTTGAAGAATCAATTTCAGTTCAGTCCTTATATTTTACCTGCTTGTGAGCAGTTTCAGATTGGAGGAATTGCTAATGTGCGTGGATATCCTCCTGCAGAAAAGGTAGGAGATAAAGGTTATGCTGTAACCTTAGAGTGGTCGTTTCCTCCTTATTTTATCCCTAAGGATGTAAAGCTACCTTTCTTAGATGTAAAGGGCTATGATGCATTAAGGTTTGTTATTTTCTATGACTGGGCAAATACCCACTTAAGGAACCCCCAGGCAGGTGAGGAAAAGGATGAGACTTTAAGCGGGATAGGTTGGGGCCTGCGTCTTACTTTACCAGAAGATTTTTCTGCTCGGGTGGATTTTGCCTGGCCATTGATGGAAACTCCTTCAGATGAGGACCATTTGCACATCTGGATGAGTATCTCAAAAAAATTTTAAATTAAACCTGATCTGAGGTAGTATTATATTTAGAAGAGGATAGTTTAAATTGCTAAAGAGAGAAATAATTGGTGGTGTTTACTTTAAGATTACCCAAATTATACACAGGATTTGGTTTGTTTTAACAATGTTTCTCTTGGAGGAAAAATTCTAAAGTTTCCCCAAAATTTTGAAAAACCAATGTTTTCAAGAACTTTTCGAGGTAAAAATTTAAATATTTTTAAATCTTTACCAAATAGCTGGAAAAATAGGGAAATTCCAGAGAAAATTTTCTTGACAAAAAATAACTGAGGTATGTTAAAATTTCCATTTCTAATGAGCTATAGGAAATTTTTTACTACTTTTGCCGTAAGTTTTTTCTTTTTATCAATTTCTTCTTTTGTATATAGCCTTCCTGAAGGTGAAAATGTAGTTTCAGGAGAGGCTACATTTGATCGCTCCCAGACTAATACCTTAAACATTATCACTCCTTCAGAAAAACTTATTGTCAATTACAACTCTTTCAGTATTGCCCGTTCCGAGAGGGTTAATTTTCATCAGCCTTCTTCAAGTGCTGTTGCCTTAAACCGTGTGGTAGGAGTTGAACCTTCCCGGATTTTTGGTAGCTTAACTGCTAATGGAAGAATCTTTTTAGTCAATCCCAATGGTGTGTTATTTGGACCAAACTCCCGGGTTGATGTTGCTGTCTTGGTTGCTTCTACCTTAGATATTAGCAATGAAGATTTTCTTAAAGGCCGCTATAATTTTTTTAAAAATAGTAAGAATACTTTTATAATCAATGAGGGAGAGATTACAGTAAGAAATGGGGGTTATGTTTGTCTTTTATCCGGAGCCGTGGAAAATAAAGGAAGTATCCAGGCGAAATTAGGAACGGTTGTTTTAGCTAGCGGGGAGAAGATAGCCTTGGCTTTAGATGATTTAGGTGAAATTTCCGTAGTTATTAATGAAGGAGTGAAAGATAAAATTCTGGGACCGGAAGGACAAAAGTTAGATAGTGCAATAAAAAACACAGGGACAATCTCTGTCAATGGCGGAAAGGTTGTTTTAACCGCCAGAGTATTAAACGATGTATTTGATTATGCTGTTAACAATAGCGGCATTGTTGAGGCAAAATCTCTGGTAAATCATAACGGCGTGGTGGAACTGATAGCTGAGGGTGCGCCAGTAATAAATAGGGGAAGGATTGAAGCAGGAGAGGTTAAGATTGATGTTAAAGAGGCAGATTTTGTCAATGAAGGAAAGATTATTACTAATGGGTCCCAAAACTTACCTGACGCAGGAAACATTTCTGTAGAGGCAGTGAATATCTTACATCGGGGAGTAATCTCTGCTGATGCTTATAATGGAGGAGATGCTGGAGAGATTGAGATTATCTCAGCAAATTCTACAATTTTGGATGAAAATAGCACAACTTCTTCCGCCTGCCCTTATGCTGTAGGTAATGGAGGTAGAATTTATATTAATTCTAAAGAAGGAAGTAGTTTTGTAAAGAAAAATGCTCTAATTGATGTCTCTGCAGGTAGTGTACAAGGTAATGGTGGTTTTATTGAGATTAGTGCTTTTGACCATTTAGGATTTTATGGAGTTTTGAATGGTCGAGCGCCTCCAGGATATGAAGGTGCAACGATTATTTTTGATCCAGACGAGTTTACGGGTTCTTTTAATGTGCCGGCAGGAAGTACTGTTACAGTTTGGGCTACAGAAAATATATATATCTCCGGGAATATTACTTTAGAAACAGATACTCTTCTTAATCTCTTTGCTGACCACAAAAGTGAAACCCCCAATGACTGGGATGATGGCACAGGTGCAATAGTTAATCAAGGTGGTCTTTATACAATTTCTGCTGCAGATAGTGCCACAGATACCTCCCTCAATCTAAAGGCTGGCTCAGGAATAGGAACAGCTGTCCATCCTATAAAAATAGATATTCACAACCTCTCTGCTGAAATAAAGCCTAATTCTTCAGGTGATATCTATATTTCTCAAGGAAGTAGAGATTTAACTATAAGTTCTATCATTGCTAAGAAAAGTGACGTAATCTTAAAAGCAGGAGGAGATATTGTTGATACGACGGATAATGAAAGTTATATCTGGGCAAAGAGGTTGATAATTACTGAGGTACAAGATATAGGTAGTTCAGAAAAGGAATTAGATACCCGTCTTAGATATCTTCAGATTGATAATGCCGAAGGAGATATTTATATAAAAGAAACTGATGGTGCTTTACAGTTAAGAGATATTAAAACTACCGGAGGAGTAATTGATATTACTGTCCCGGGGAATTTAACTCTTTTAAGTAATTATACTGTTCAGACTGAAGGAGCTGGTAAATCTATAACTTTACAGGCAGGTGGAGATATTACTCAGAGGCAAAGCATAATTACCAATAATGGTGATATCACCCTTGAGGCAGAGGGGGATATTAGATTAACTTTGCTTAAAGCTACTCTTGCAGATAACCCTTCTTCTGAGTCTGGTGATGTTTATGTTACCTCTACCAATGGTTCAATCCTGGATAATGACGGCGGAGATGCGCCTGGTGATTATGATATTATTGCCAGAGATATAATTTTAAATGTAGGCTCATCAGGAATGATTGGCCAGGCTGGCGTAGGTAATGAAATTGATTTACAATATTCAGGAACTTTAATGGAGAATGTGTTACCTGTTATTTCAGCGGATCTTACTTCTGACCGTCCGCCCGGTGAATGGGTAAAGAATAAATCAAATGATAATACTATAGAAGTTTTTTGGAAGGAGGCAGGAGACCCCAATTACTATACCGGAAGCGGCATAGCCGGTTATTATTATCTCTGGGATAATTCAAAGACTGCCAGTCTTGATGGTAGTAATGCGAATTTTACCAATTCTTTAAGCCTTACCAGCCCAGAATTAGCTGATGGCAATAACCACTACTTCCATATTGCTGCTGTAGATAATGCTGGTAATAT
>JAGGWS010000058.1 GCA_021163425.1 Candidatus Omnitrophota bacterium | reverse complement strand
AGTTAAAAGAGGACTTAAATTACTTATTGCACGGTTTAGATAAAATGGAAAAAAATGTTATTCACTCTGCTCAAATTATAAGAGGTATCCTAAACTACGCCCGCACAGAAAAAGATAAAGCCTTCAGATTTTTAGACCTTAAAGAAATTATTGATATTGCCTTAGACTTATTAGGAGTAAAACACAGTCTCAAAGATTTTAAACCTATCCTCAATATTTCTGAAAGCCTTCCTAAAGTTTACGGTTCTCCTGCTCAGTTATCAGAAGCCCTGTTTAATCTTATTGATAATGCCTATGAAGCTTTAGAGGAGAAAAAAAACTACCTCCAGCTAAAAGAAACTTCTCCTCCAGAATTTAAAAAAGAACTCTTAATAGAAGCTAAACCTCTTGGTGATAGAATTCTTCTGGAAATAAAAGATACAGGCATCGGCATAAAAGAAGAAAACAAGCCTAAGATATTCGCTCCTTTTTATACTACTAAATCTTCAGCAAACTCAGGCACAGGTTTAGGTATGTATGTAGTAAAAAGAATAATTGAAGAAAACCACAAAGGAAAGATTTGGTTTGAATCTAAATACTTACAGGGGACTACCTTTTATGTGGAGTTGCCCTGCAGGAGAGTCTAGCCTGAATTAACCCTACAAAAATAAGGGTTGCAAATTGAAGGAAAACTTTGTAAACTTCATCTAAGAGAGGAGGTATTAAGGATGAAAAAAGGTTTACATCCCAAATATCAGGAATCTACGATAATCTGTGCCTGTGGTAATGTGATTCATACCCGTTCCACCAGGCCCAACATTCACGTAGAGGTATGTTCTAAGTGTCACCCTTTTTTTACCGGCAAACAAAAATTTGTGGATTCTGAAGGAAGGGTAGAAAAATTTATTAAGAAGTACAGGAAAAGAGAAGGATAATAAATTAATCCCCAATTGTTTACTTGTTTTTCCCAAAATAGGGATTGTATCCTTTATCCTAACTGCTAAATGTAGAATTCTTTGCCCTGAGTCCTGAGTATTGGAAGTCATCTATACTTACTATGCTTAAAGAATTCGAGAAGATAGAAAGAGAATTTAAAGATATCTCTTTAAAACTTACTTTAAAGGAAGTTCTCTCTAATAGAGAGGAGTATCAACGATTAGCTAAGAGGTTTTCCTTTTTAGAGGGACTGGTAAAACTCATTAAAGAATATAAGGATTTAGTTAAACAGAGGAAGGATTTAAAAGATATTCTTCAAGAAAAAAAGGAAGATGGAGAATTTCTTAGCTTAGCTAGAGAGGAACTGGGTAAAATTGAAGAAAGACTTAAAACTATTGAGGAAGAAATAGAAGAAAAGATTTATCAGGAAGAAGAAGACCCTGAACGCATAGCGATTGTAGAGATAAGGCCAGCTGCTGGAGGTCAAGAGTCCGGTTTATTTTCAGCAGATCTTTTCCGAATGTATTCTAAATATGTTTCTAAAAAAGGATGGCAATTAGAAGTTTTAGATTCACAGCCTACAGAATTAGGAGGGTTTAAAGAAGTTATTTTTGCAGTAAGGGGAAGAGGTTGTTATTCCCATTTTAAATTTGAGAGCGGAGTTCACCGGGTTCAGAGAGTTCCGGTTACTGAATCTTCGGGCAGGATTCACACCTCTACTGTTACTGTGGCTGTTCTAAAGGAGCCTAAAGAAGTAGAGTTAAATATAGACCCCAAAGACTTAAAGATAGAAACTTTCCGGGCTTCTGGACACGGTGGTCAGCATGTAAATGTTACTGATTCAGCAGTAAGAATAACCCATCTTCCTTCAGGAATATCTGCTTCTTGCCAGGAGGAACGTTCTCAGATTAAGAATAAAGAAAAAGCCTTAAGGATATTGAAAGCCCGAATCTTAGATTATGAAAGAAGGAGGCAAATTCAGGGTATTGAAGCTGAAAGAAGGAAACAAGTAGGCACAGGCGAAAGAAGTGAAAAGATAAGAACCTATAATTTTCCCCAGAAAAGAGTTACTGACCACAGAGGCCCTGTTACTGTATATAGATTAGAAGAGGTATTAGAAGGAGATTTAGACCTGATAATTAAACCCTTGATAGTTCAGGAGAGGAAGAAAAGAAAGGAGATATGAGAGCTCTGTTAGGAGATTTAGCTCCAGTTGATTTGAAATTTATAATCGAGAAGGGGTTTAATTTAGACTTTCATAAATTTCTTGAAAAAAGGAGATTGAACTCTTTCTATCAGAAGAGATTGAGAGAGATAATTAGAGAGCGTCAGAAAAATAAGCCCTTAGAGTATATTTTAAAAAAAGCCTGTTTTTTTGGTTTGGATTTATATATAGATGAAAGAGTGTTTATCCCCCGGCCGGAGACTGAACTCTTAGTAGAGACTTTTCTTGAATTTACCGAGAAAAAAAAGGAGTTATCAGTTTTAGATGTTGGAACAGGTTCAGCTAATATCTCTATTTGTATAGCCTTATTTAAGCCTTCTTTTAGAGTATTTTCCGTAGATATCTCTAATTCAGCCTTAGAGGTGGCTAAAAAGAACGCATCTCTTTATAAACTTAGAAACCTCTTTCTTGTAAACTCAGATTTATTAAGCTGTTTTAAAGAAAATAGTTTTGATATAATTATTTCCAACCCTCCTTATGTAGAGAGTTCTTATATAGAAGGCAGTGAAAGTCTTAAAGTTGAACCCAGAGAAGCTTTAGATGGAGGAGAAGATGGTTTAGTTTTTATAAGAAAAATTTTAAATGTGGCAAATCCCTGTTTGAAAAAAGAAGGTTTATTATTTTTAGAAATAGGGTATAATCAGAAGGATAAAGTTTTAGCCTGTAGAGAAGGTAAAAACTATAGACTTCTCTCAATAGTTAAGGATTACGCAGGTATAGAGAGGGTGGTTGTTTTTAAGTCAGTAAAAGGTTAAGTTCTTTATGGATAAGATAGAGATTTTCGGAGGAAAAAGGATAAAAGGCAGAGTTAAATTAAGTGGTTCAAAAAACGCAACTTTACCCATTATGGCTGCTACTCTTTTGACTGATGAGCCCTGTATAATTGAGAATGTTCCTCAGCTTTCTGATGTTTATACTATGGCTAAACTTTTGACTGCTTTAGGAAAAGAAGTAAAGTTTGAAGACCACACTTTAACTATAAAGGCAAGGAGTAATAAGAGTTTTTCTGCTCCTTACAAGTTAGTAAGAACTATGCGGGCTTCTTTTTGTGTTTTAGGTCCTCTCTTAGCCAAGAGAAAGAAAGCAAAGGTTTCTTTACCTGGAGGGTGTGTGATTGGCGTAAGGCCTGTGGACTTACACCTTAAGGGGTTAAATTGTTTAGGCGCTAATATTAAAATTTCTGGGGGTTACTGCTATGCTAACCCTAAAAAGTTAGAGGGTAAAGAGGTGTTTCTGGGAGGCCCTTTTGGTTCGTCAGTTTTAGCAACTGCTAATGTAATGATGGCTGCTACTTTAGCTAAAGGAGAAACTATTATTGATTTTTCTGCTTGTGAACCGGAAGTTGTAGATTTAGCCCGGGTTTTAAAAAAGATGGGAGCAGAAATTTCTGGAGAAGGCACTCCCCAGATTCGGATAAAAGGGAAAAAGTCCTTAGGAGGGTTTAAACACCGGGTAATTCCTGACCGGATTGAAGCGGGAACTTTTATGGTTTTTTCCTTAGTAACCGGAGGAGAGATAGAGATTGAAGAAATAAGTCCCCAATTTTTAGGAGCGGCTATAGATACCTTGAGGAGGATGGGCCAGAAAGTTTTAGTTAAAGGTTTTAAGATATATGTTAAAAGGACTTCCGAAATTTTACCTGCTAATATTGTAACTTTGCCTTTTCCGGGGTTTCCTACAGACCTTCAGGCCCAATTTATGGTTTTACTTTCTTTAGCTAAAGGAGTTTCTACTGTTACTGAAAAAGTATATCCGGATAGGTTTATGCATATACCCGAGCTTAACAGAATGGGAGCTAAAATATCCCGGTTTAGAGAAGTAGCTATAATAGAAGGCATAGATAAATTTTCTCCTGCTGAGGTTATGGCTTCAGATTTAAGAGCCTCTGCTTCTTTAGTGGCTGCAGGATTGTCTGCTTCCGGGAAGACTACTGTCTATAGGGTCTATCACTTAGATAGAGGATATGAGAATCTGGTAGAGAAACTGGAAAGGTTAGGAGCTGAGTTAAGGCGGAGGAAAGAGTAATCTTTCAATCAGTAGTTAAAGTATAAAGTTAAAAATTTTCAATTAAAAATTAAATAATTAAAAATTCATTAGAAATTAGAGGTTAATGATTGAAGTTTATTCTTAAAGATTATGAAGGTCTTATTGATAGACAATTATGATTCCTTTGTTTATAATCTTTATCAATATCTTTTAGAGTTAGGAGCAGAGGTTATAGTAAA
Source organism: Candidatus Omnitrophota bacterium (assembly GCA_021163425.1). Classification (GTDB taxonomy): domain Bacteria; phylum Omnitrophota; class Gorgyraeia; order Duberdicusellales; family Duberdicusellaceae; genus Duberdicusella. The sequence continues at coordinate 10,925 of JAGGWS010000058.1, read as the reverse complement.
GAGAAACGATGAATTAGAGTTAAAAGATATATCCAGGATTAAGCCTTCTAAAATAGTAATATCACCTGGTCCGGGAAGGCCTGAATCTGCAGGAATATCAGTAAAGCTAATTAAGGAATTTTATGATAAAATACCTATCTTAGGAGTTTGTCTGGGGCATCAGGCAATAGGTTATGCTCTGGGAGCCAGAATTGTGAGAGCTAGAAAAATTATGCACGGAAAAACTTCCTTAATTTATCACCAGAGAAAAGATATTTTTAAGAATATCCCCTCTCCTTTTACAGCTACCCGCTACCATTCTTTAATAATAGAGAATAAAAATTTACCCCCTGATTTAGAGATTACTGCTTTTACCCTGCACCATCAGAAAGTTACGGATGTAAACCTGCAGATGGGGGAAAAAATCCTGAAGGGTAGTGCCCAAAAGCCATCCTACCCTTTCAAGGAAAGGGTGGGGTTAAGCCGTGGTGCAGGGTTTACTGAAGATAGGGAGATAATGGGAATAAGGGTAAGGGGGAGTAAATGCTTTGGTATCCAATTTCATCCTGAATCTATTTTAACTAAAGAAGGCAAAATTTTACTCAAAAACTTTTTAGACCTATGATTAAAGAAGTCTTAAACAAGCTTATAAATAAAAAAGAACTTTCTTACCAAACTTTGAGAAGAATTTTTCTGAGCATTATGGAGAAGAAATTTACTCCTTCTCAGGTAGCAGCTTTTCTAACTGCTTTAAGATGTAAACCCAATTCTTTAAATGAGATAAGGGCTTTAGCTAAAGTAATGCGGGAAAAAGCTCTTAAGTTAAGAGTGCAAACAAGAAAAGGAGAGCCTTTGTTAGATACCTGTGGCACCGGAGGAAAACCCGTTAAAACTTTTAATATTTCTACAGCAACAGCTTTAGTAGTAGCTGGAGCTGGAATAAAAGTGGCTAAACACGGTAACCGTTCTTTTTCGGGGAAATGCGGTTCTATGGATATAATAGAAGCTTTAGGGATAAACATAGAAGCTTCCCCTCAAAGAGTAGAATCAGCAATTAAGGAAATAGGGATTGGGTTTTTATATGCTCCTCTTTACCATCCGGCTATGAAAAACGTAGCTTTAGTAAGAAGAGAATTAGGAATAAGGACAATTTTTAATATAGCTGGACCCCTTACTAATCCTGCAGGAGCTACTCACCAGCTTTTAGGGGTAGCTGAGAAGGATTTAACTGAGGTTTTGGCTAAGGTCTTGAAAAGTTTAGGAGTTAAAAGAGCTTTTGTGGTTTGGGGCGAAGATGTTTATGATGAGATAAGTATTACCGGAAAAACTAAAGTCAGTTACCTTAATAATAAAAGGGTAAGAACTTTTTATTTAAAGCCTGAGGATTTTGGGTTAAAAAAGGGAAAGTTTTCTCAACTTAAAGCCTCTACCTTAGCTGAGAATATAGAAATAATAAAGAGAGTTTTAGAAGGTAAAGCTGAGGCTTCCCAGTTAAACATAGTTTTAGCTAATGCTTCTGCCTGTTTTTTTCTTGCTGGGTTAGCAGGAAATCTTAAAGAAGGTGTAAAATTAGCTAAAGATACTATAGAGAAAGGCAGAGCCCTGGAGAAACTTTTTCAATTAAGGGAGTTTTTAAGTTAAGATGCATAAGACCCTTTCTTTAATATTGGAGGCAAAGAAAAAAAATGTAGAGGTGTTGAAAAAATCTATGAAGGAGTTAATTTCTTTTACTAAAGATGTGTCTAAGCCCGTTTCTCTGGCTAAAGTTTTAAGAGAAGAGGAAGGATTGTCTTTTATTGCCGAGATAAAACAAGCTTCTCCTTCAGCAGGAATTTTACGCCAGGATTTTAACTGCCTCGAAGTTCTTAAGGAGTATCTTCAGGCAGGAGTTTCAGCAATATCAGTAGTTACTGAGGAAGAATTTTTTCTGGGTAAACTTAAGTATCTAAAAGAAGTTAAAGAGAAGACAAAACTTCCTGTATTGAGGAAAGACTTTATTATTGACGAAACTCAGGTTTATCAATCACGGGCTTTAGGTGCTGACGTAATCCTTCTTATTGCTAATATCCTGAAACCGGAAAAGCTTAAAAAACTCTATGACTTGGCTAAAGAATTGGGTATGGATGTAGTTGTGGAAGTCCATACTTTGAAAGAATTGAAAGAAGTTCTTAAGTTTTCTCCGGAAATTATCGGAATAAATAACCGGGATTTAAACACATTTGAGGTGAATTTAGAAACAACCTTTCAGCTTACACCTCTTATCCCCGAAGATATTATAGTGATAAGTGAAAGTGGTATAAATGAGCTAAAGGACATCCTTCTTCTTAAAGGAGCAGGGGTAGAGGGGGTTCTGGTAGGAGAAGCTTTAATGAAAGCTCCAGATATTAAAGAGAAGATCAAGGAGTTAAAAGTTGGCTGTAAAGATTAAGATTTGCGGAATTAATAACTTAGAAGATGCCTTATTCTCAGTAAAAGAAGGAGCAGATGCTTTAGGATTTATCTTCTATCCTCAAAGTAAACGCTCAGTTAGTCCTAAAGAAGCAAAGAGTATTGTAAAAAAACTCCCCTGTTTTGTGAGTAAAGTAGGGGTTTTTGTGGATGAGCCTAAAGATAAGGTTTTAAGAATTGCTGACTATGTAGGTTTAGATACTCTTCAATTTCACGGAAAAGAGTCCCCGCAATATTGTAAACAGTTTCAAAAAAGATTTAAAGTAATAAAGACTTTCTTTACCAATACGGTGAGGCTGCCTTCTTTGGTTTCTAAATATGAAGTTAACGGTTATTTATTAGATATTTCTCTTGAGGAGAAAGAATTTTATCCTCAAGCTGCCCTTGATTTTCAATTGCTAAAGAGATTGAAGCCTTACTTTAAGTTGTTAATTCTTTCAGGAGGTTTAACTCCTGATAATGTAGGGTATTTAGTAAAGAGATTTAAACCTTACGCTGTAGATGTAGCCAGGGGTGTAGAGAGGCAGCCTGGCAAAAAGGATAAAAAGCTTATCAGGAAGTTTATAAGAGAGGTGAAAGGTGTCTAAGAAAGGATATTTTGGAGAATTTGGAGGAAGGTTTATCCCTGAGACTTTAGAGTATCCTTTGAGAGAACTTCAGGAAGCTTATTTTAAATATTCTCAACAAAAAGATTTTAAAGATGAATTGAACTTCTATTTAAGAGAATATGCCGGAAGGCCCACTCCCTTATACTTTGCTAAGAATTTGAGTAAGAGGTTAGGTTTAAGGGTATATTTAAAAAGAGAAGACCTTCTTCATACTGGAGCCCATAAAATAAATAATGCCTTAGGCCAGGCTTTATTGGCAGTGAGGATGAAGAAAGAGAGGATTATTGCTGAGACCGGTGCCGGCCAACACGGAGTAGCCACAGCTACTGTGGCCAGTTTATTCGGTAAAAAGTGCGATATCTATATGGGCAAGGTTGATATGGAAAGACAGAAGATGAATGTTTTTCGGATGCAACTTTTAGGAGCTCAAGTTCTGAAAGTGGAGACTGGTTCGCAAACTTTAAAAGATGCCTGTAATGAGGCTTTAAGAGATTGGGTTACTAATGTGAGAAATACTTATTATCTTTTAGGTTCGGTGGTAGGGCCTCATCCTTATCCTTTAATGGTGAGAAATTTTCAGGTAGTAATAGGCAGAGAAGCAAAGCAGCAGATTTTAAAGAAAGAAAAGAGGTTGCCTGATTATCTTTTAGCCTGTGTAGGAGGTGGGAGTAATTCTTTAGGGTTATTCCACCCCTTTTTTAAAAATAGAGAAGTGAGGTTTATTGGAGTAGAGGCAAAAGGTAAGGGTTTTCTTTCTCAGCACGCTTGTAGTTTAATCAAAGGAAGGGTGGGTATTCTTCATGGCTCAAAATCTTATGTTTTACAGGATAGATTTGGCCAGATTGAACAGGCTCATTCTATAGCTGCAGGCTTAGATTATCCGGGAGTAGGCCCTGAACATGCTTTTTATAAGAAAATAAAAAGGGCCGAATACGTGGCTGTTTCTGATAAAGAGGCTCTTGTGGGGTTTAAGATGCTTTCTGAAACTGAAGGAATAACCCCGGCTTTAGAGCCTGCTCATGCCTTATTTTATCTCAGAAAATTAGCTAAGTTGGCTAAAAAGAATTCAATAGTTATTGTTTGTCTTTCCGGCCGGGGAGATAAGGATTTAGAGATAGTTCAAAAAGTTGGAAGTTAGCTGGCTGGTGAATTGATTTGAGAATTTATTAACTCCTGAATCCTGATTACTGAAAACAGAGAGCTAACTAATGGGTAAAATTAGAGAAAAGTTTAAAGAGTTAAGAGATAAGGGTAAAAAAGCTTTTATCCCCTATCTTACTTTTGGTTTTCCTACCCTTAAAGATTTTGAAGCTCTTCTTTATGTTTTAGATTCAGCAGGCTCTGATTTTATTGAAATAGGATTTCCCTTTTCTGACCCTATTGCTGATGGACCAGTAATCCAGACTTCTTCTCAGGTAGCTTTAGATAGAGGGGTAAATTTTCTTAGATTATTTAGTTTTCTTAAAAGGGTAAAAAGAAAGATAAAAGCTCCTTTAATTCTTATGAGTTATTATAATCCAATTTATGATATGGGCTTAGATAATTTTTTTAAGAAAGCTCACCCCTTTTTAGAAGGGCTAATAATTCCTGACTTATTGCCTGAAGAAGGAGAAGATTTTTTAAAAAAGGCTAAAGCCTATAATATAGATACAGTATTTTTTATCTCTCCCACTACTCAAGAAGAGAGGTTTTCTTTAATAGAGAGAGCTTCCTCAGGTTTTATCTATTATATTTCAGTAACTGGAGTAACTGGTCCTCGTAAGAGTTTGCCTTCGGATATTTTAAGCCACTTAAAGAAAGTGAGAAAAAAGATATCTTCGCCAGTATGTTTAGGTTTTGGTATTTCTAATCAATTCCAGGCTAGAAAGTTTAAAAAGTATTTTGATGGGATAATTGTAGGTAGTGCCCTGATTAAGAAGATTATTGAGACTTATCACAAGAAAAATTTCTTAAAAGAATTTAAAGAATTTATATTATGGTTAAACAGCTAAAACTTAGGAGTGAAATTAGCCTCTTCTTTAATGAATTTAAAGAGGCTAAAAGTACAAGTATTGGTATATGGATTAAGAAAGGCGCAAGATCTGAGCCTTTAAGGGTTAAAGGGGTTGCCCATTTCTTAGAACATCTGGTATTTAAAGGAACAAAAAACTATTCTCACAAAGAAATTAAACAGGAGATTGAAGGGAGAGGTGGTCAGCTCAATGCTTTTACTTCCCAGGAAGTTGTTTGTTATTTTGCCAAAGTCTTAGAAAGGAATGCTGAAGTTTGCTTGGATGTTTTGTCAGATATGGTAAGATTCCCTTTACTTAAGAAAGAAGATGTAGAAAAAGAAAGAGGAGTGATATTAGAGGAAATCAGGATGTATAAAGATATCCCTTCTTCTCGAGTTTCCAGTATTCTGGATTCTCTTCTCTGGGAGGATAACCCTTTAGGGATAGATGTAATTGGAAGAGAATCTACTGTTGAAAAGATTTCTGAAAGAGAGCTTAAAAAGTTTAAAGATAAGTTTTATAGTCCCTCTAATATCGTGATAGTAATCTCGGGTAAGACACTTCCTAAATTTTTTGAGAAGATACTTGCCAAATTTAACTCTTTATCTTTAACAAGGAGAAGTTTTCCCGGTAGATTTCCTAAGGCAAAAGTAAAAAGAGGGTTTAAATTTAAGCAGGAAGCTACATCTTTTGAACAGACCCATATTTCTTTAGGCTTTGAGGGTTTTAGCTATTTTCACCCTGAAAGGTTTATTCTGGAATTAATCCACATAATTTTAGGAGGGAATATGTCTTCAAGACTATTTGAAGTCATCAGAGAAGAGAGAGGATTAGCTTATGAGGTCTCAACTGGAGTAAAAAAATATAGAGAAACCGGGGCTTTTACTATTCATTGTGGTTTAGAAGAGAAAAATGCCAGTTTAGCTTTTAGGATAATTCTTAAAGAGCTTAAAAGATTAAAGGAAAAGTTAGTATCTAAGTCTGAACTTATGAGAGCTAAGGATTATTTTTTGGGCAATTTCTCTATGGGGCTTGAATCTACTCTAAGTTCTATGTTTTATATTGGAGAATCAATTTGTAAGTTAGGTAAGGTTTTAACCTGCCAGGAGATAGAAAGAGAAATTTTAAGAATTAGCCCTATTCAAATAAGAGAAATAGCTAAAAAAATATTTTCTCAGGATAAGTTAAAAATAGCAGTGGTTACTAAGAGAAACCAGAGTTTCTTGCCTTCATTTAAGAAAATCTTAAATAGAATAAATTAAACAGTCTTAGTTAGAAGAAGGAGATTGATTGGTTAAAACAAAGATCCTTACTTCTCGGAAAAAAGCCAGGAGACTTTTAGAAATAGCTCTGGTTAAAAAACCTCTCCAGCCTTTAGTTTTAGATTTAACCCTGGTAAATTTAATCTGGGATTATTTTATAATAGTTACAGCTGAGGCTGCAGTTCATTCTCAGGCAATAACTGAGGAATTAGTTAAAAAATCTAAGCAGGAAGGTTTTTCCATCCACCACATTGAGGATGATTATGAAGGAGGTTGGGTTTTGATTGATTATTTTGATGTGGCTTTTCATATATTCTCTGAAGAAAAGAGAAAGTTTTATAAGTTAGAAAAGTTATTTAGCCAGGCTAAGAAGGTGAGATTCCGCTTTAAATAAGGATAAAGATGAAGGAGTTTTATCAGGAATTAGAAGCAATTATAAGAAAAACTTTGAGGTTAATCTATCCTGAGAGGGAATTTTCTTTTTCTCTGGAGATTCCCCGCAATAAAAAATTTGGGGATTTAACCTTAACTTTGCCTCTTAAACTTTCTTCAGAACTCAAACAACCTCCTCTTAAGATAGCTGAGGGATTTAAAGATAAGCTGGAGAGTTTACTTTTAGAGGGTAATCCAGGGATAGAGAGGATAGAAGTAGTTTCCCCTGGTTTTGTTAATTTTTTCTTGAAGGATAGTCTGGTTAAGGAGTTATTTTTACAGGTTTTAGAGGATAAAGAAAATTTTTTTAAAGAAGGAAGTTTAAGAGATAGAAAGATTCTTATAGAATTTGTTAGTGCCAACCCCACAGGCCCCTTATCTATTGCTCACGGAAGAGGAGCAATAATAGGAGATGTGCTGGCTTCAGTCTATTCTTTCTTAGGGGCAGAAGTGGTAAGAGAATATTATATAAACGATGAAGGCACTCAGATTGACCTTTTTGTTGCTTCAGTAAGAGAGAGAATAAAGGAGCTAAAAGGAGAACCTTTCCAGATACCTGAGGGTGGCTATCAGGGCGATTATGTAAGAGAGATAGCGAAAAAAATTTTAGAAGAAGGCAGAGAAGATTTAACAAGTTCAGCCTTAAAAGTAGTTTTAGAAGAGATTAGGAAAGATTTATTGGATTTAGGGATAGAATTTGATAGCTGGATAAGTCAGACTCAAATTAGAAGGGAAGGGAAGATTCAGGAGGTAATTGATTTTTTAAATAGTAAGGGCTTAACTTATGAAAAAGATTCAGCTTTATGGTTTAAGTCCTCTTTATTTGGAGACGATAAAGATAGAGTGTTGGTGAGAGGAGATGGGACTTTTACTTATTTTTCTGCCGATGGGGGTTATCATAAATACAAAATAGAAAGAGGATTTACTGAACTCATTAATCTTTGGGGTCCTGACCACCATGGTTACGTAAAGAGGCTAAGTTCTGTCTTAGAAGTATTCAGGCAGGAAAGAAATTTTAATTATAAGATAATAATTTTTCAGTTAGTAAGTTTAAAGAGTAAAGAGAAAGTCTCTAAAAGAAAAGGCACAATAATTTTTCTTAAAGATTTAGTAAGAGAAGTTGGTAAAGATGGAGTAAGATTTTATTATCTTTTGAGGAAGAACTCTTCTCATTTAGAGTTTGATATAGATAAGGCTTTAAAGAGGAATTTTGAAAATCCTCTTTACTATATTCAATATGCTTATGCCCGTATCTGCAGTATAATAGAAAAGCATAAAGAAAAGATTGACTTCAAAAATATCTATCTTTTGAAAGATAAAGAAGAAATTTCTTTAATGAAAAAGGTTTTGGAGTTTAAGAACGTATTAAATTTAATATATCAGGAAGCTGAACCCTATTATCTAATTGATTATCTCAAATCTTTAGCTTCAGAATTTCACCTTTTTTATGAAAAAGAGAGAGTGTTAATAGAAGATGACCCTGAACTGACTCAAGCCAGGCTTTCTCTAATTTTGGGGGTTAAAATAGTCCTGAGTTTAGGGCTTTCTTTACTTAAACTAACCGCACCTTCAAAGATGTAAGATGAAGGAGTGGAGAGTAGCTAAACAAACTCCTGAAGTAAAAGAATTGGCTGAAGAATTAGGTTTATCGCCAATAATTTCTCAGCTTCTCCTCAATCGGGGAATTACTGATTTAACTTCAGCTCAGAAGTTTCTTTATCCTCAGAGAAAATATATACATTCACCCTTTCTTCTTCCCGACTTAGAGGAAGCTGTTTTAAGATTGAGGACTTCTCTAGAGAGGAGGGAAAAAATTCTTTTGTTTGGTGATTATGATGTAGATGGAATAACTTCTCTGGCAATGCTTTCTGATTATCTTTCTAAGAGAGGAGCTTTATTTACAGTTATGATTCCTTCAAGGCTTACTGATGGTTATGGTTTTAACGAGAAGGCTTTGCTTTCTGCTCAACAACAAAAGATTTCCTTGATTATTACTGTAGATTGTGGAACCAACTCTTTACTTCTTAATAAGGCAGTAAGAGAAGGTATAGATGTTATTGTAATAGACCACCATGAGGTGAAGCCGCTCGCAAGGGACTTTCTTCTGGTTAACCCTAAAAGAAAAGAGAGTATTTACCCTTACAAAAATATTTCGGCAGGAGTAGGGGTTTTCAAATTTATCTGGGCTTTAAAAGGATTATTTCCTTATGAATATCTGGATTTAGTTTGCTTATCTATTGTTTGTGATGTTATGCCTTTGGTTGAAGAGAATAGGGTTTTAGTTAAAGAAGGATTGAATAAATTGCGTCTTTCTCCTTGTTTAGGAGTAGAGGCTTTGATAGATAAGACTTCTTTAAGGAGAGAGAATATAGATACATTTCATTTAGGCTGGATTTTAGGTCCTCGTCTTAATGCTTCAGGAAGAGTTGCTTCAGCGTATCCAGCATTCAACCTTTTAAGAGCCGATTCTTTGTCCAAAGCTTCTGAACTTACTTCTGTTTTAGAGGAGAATAATCAGCAAAGAAGAGTTGAGACTGAAGAGGTTTTAAGAACTTGCCTTTCTCAACTTAAAGACATTGACTTAACTCAGGAATTTGTAGTAGTCTTAGCTGAAGAAGGTTGGCCTGTAGGGGCTTTGGGGATAGCTGCATCCCGGCTAAAGGAGCTTTATGCCCGGCCGGTCTTTCTTTTTTCTTTAGAAGAAGATATAGCCAGAGGCTCTGCTCGTAGTATTGAGGCTTTTGACTTAGTTAAAGCTTTAGAATCCTGCCAGCCTTTAATAAGAGAGTTTGGAGGCCACAGGAGAGCCTGTGGAGTAGAGATAGAGAGAGATAAACTCTCAGAATTTAGATTAGCAATCAACAACTACGCCAAAAAAGTTTTAGCCCCCGAAGATTTGCGTAATTTCCTTTTTATAGATAGAGAGATTTTTTTTAAAGAGATAGACAATTCTCTTATAGAAGGGCTTAGACTTTTTTCTCCTTATGGCGAGGGAAATCCTCAGCCTTTATTTCTTAGTAGAGGTGTCTATGTGAAGAATATTACTGCTTGTCGAGATAATGGAAAGAAGATAATCTGGTTTGAACAGAGAGAGAAAGGAAAGAGATGGGTTTTTCCAGCCCAGGTAAATTTGAACAATAAAGTCTTCCAGCTAATTGAGTATACTGATATTTTCGATATAGTCTATTCTTTAAAAGAAGATGCCTTTTCTATAGCCCCGGTAGTATTTGAGCTTCAGGATATAAGAATCTCCTCTTAGCACTTCCTCACCTGTTGACAAATTGTCCCATTACGTTCCCACGTTCATACGTTTCTACGTTCCCACGTTTCTACGTTCCCACGTTCATACGTTCATACGTTTCTACGTTCCCACGTTCATACGTTTCTACGTTCCCACGTTCCTACGTTCCCACGTTCCCACGTTTCTACGTTCCCACGTTTTCACGTTTATACGTTCTCACGTTCATACGTTCCCACGTTCCCACGTTCCTACGTTTTTACGTTTTTATATTCTTTTGAAAACATTTTGTCAAGTTACGAAGGCTTAAAGCCGTAACTTGACATTTTACTTTCAAAGTATTTTGTCAAGTTACGCCGATTATTGGTTCCTGGTTCTTGGCTATTGGTTATTGTATCTTGGTTATTTTTTCCACTCTGCCCCTTGACAATCTGGCGAGCTTGTAGTAGACTCGGGATGTATGAAATTTGAAGAGGGTATTGATATAATATGTGATTTCTTTTTAGATGGGGCAAAAATCTTATTCGCCTCGTTGGTCGTAGGCGCATTTATCCCTAGTGCTACGGGCAAAATACCCTGGCTAACATTTTCAATAGGCATAGCCATAACCGTATCATTTTTAATCATCGCAATAAAATTGTCAAAAAAGGATAAAGAATGAATCTTTTGACCTTTTATATCTTTGCTGGAATACTGGCGCTTATCCTCTATTTGTGGGCGGTGAGACGCAAGAGGTGACCGGCTATGACTGATATTATTCTCTATACTGTTGCTATTTTGGTCGTTGTGATAGACTTCGCTATAATCCTTTTTTACAAAAGATGAGACCCCCCCACAACCTTTGCATATAAATTGAGTGAAGGCGGTTCTAAATCAGGGTATAATAGGTTTCATCTGTCGTTCATCGTCTTTTAACGTTCTCACGTTCACACGTTCCCACGTTTTCACGTTCCCCCGTTCCCACGTT
>JAGGWS010000035.1 GCA_021163425.1 Candidatus Omnitrophota bacterium | reverse complement strand
TTTTGTGTGCAAGAAAACTTATCAGAGTTATCTATGCCCTTCTTAAAGAACAGAAGATGTATCAACCTGAAGAAGTATTGATAAAAAATTTTTAATTTCTCTCTTGACATATTAGTGTACTACTTTAAAGAGTTTTACTTAAGATAAAACCTATTACCACCTCATAAAGATTATCTTTATTATAGTTAAGCTTTTCTTTCTTAGCTATCTCTTCTAAAATATAGAATAATTTTACCTGATCAGTGGCTAAACTTTCTGCTTTCTTAGAAATCTCTTGATGATGTTTATTTATTTCCTCCTCAGGAATTCCTCTTCTTCTTAATTCTTCCAATTGAGAAGTGAAGATTCCTCTCTTCTGCTCTTCTACTAAAGACTTAGGTATCTCAAACTTTACTTTAGATAAAAGAACATCAATTATCTGTTTATCTATCTCTCTCTTTCTCTGAACAACTTTATTAAGATAGATTTCACTGTAAAAAGCCTTCTTAAGCTCGTCTTTATCAGAATAACCTAACCACTTTGCTAAAAAGTCTTCAGAAATATCTTCTTTCTCTTTACTTAAAACTTGAGAAATTTTCTCTTTAACCTCCTCTATAAACTTTTCCCACTCTTCTTCCCTAACTTCCAAAGGCTTCTTTTTAACATTTATACTCCTGTAAAGAGAGTTATCTATATTAACCTGAGGTCTCAATTCTACTTCAGCAACAAAAGAAAGTCTCTCTTCTTTATAAACTACATCTTTTATCCTGGGAATATTTACTACTTCTAAGTTTTCTTGTTTAAGAACTTGATTGCAGTAAAAAGGGACAGCTTCTTTTAAAACTTCTTCTTTAGTTAAATCAGGATAATTCCTTTCTATTAACCCTAAAGGAGCCTTACCCTTACGAAATCCAGGAATAACCACTTTCTGACTTATCCTGGCTAAGACCTTATCTTTAATATCTTTAAGAGCTTCTTTAGATACCTCTATCTTAATATCTCTGCAAATTTGGCTCTTTTTAATTACCTCTAACTTCATTTCACATCCTAAATTTTTCTCCTAAATATACTCGACGGGCTTGAGGGTCTCTTATTAATTCTTGAGAATTCCCCGATAACAAAATTCTTCCTTCAGCTATCAAATAAGCTCTATCAGTAATAGAAAGCATCTCTCTTACATTATGGTCGGTAAGAAGTACACCTATCCCTTTAGACTTTAAATCCCTGATAATCTCTTGAGCTTCACCCACTACTATAGGGTCTATCCCTGAGAATGGTTCATCTAAAAGGATAAAAGAGGGATTCCTCACTAAAGCTCGGGTTATTTCTAACCTTCTTTTTTCTCCTCCGGAAAGAGTATAAGCTTTATTTTTACGAAGGTGCTCTATCTTAAGTTCTCGAAGGAGCTCTTCCAACCTTTCCCTTCTTTCCTGCCAGCTCAAATGCATAGTCTCTAAAATAGCCATAATATTTTCTTCTACAGTAAGCCGGGTAAAGACTGAAGGCTCCTGAGGTAAGTAGCTTATACCAAACTCTGCCCTAATATGGATAGGAAGAGAGGTTATATCTTGATTGTCAAAGAGAACCTTTCCTTGGTCAGGAGGGATAATTCCTACAATCATATAAAAGGTGGTAGTTTTACCTGCTCCATTAGGGCCCAAAAGTCCCACTATCTCTCCTCTTCGCACATAGAAACTTAAATTATCTACAACTCTTCGCCCATTATAAGACTTTATTAAATTCTTAATCTCTAAAAGACGCATCTTCTCTCCTATTTGAGAAAACCTCCATTTTTATCAGGAAAAATTACCAACCGAGGATTTCCTTTAAGAGTAAGTTTCTTCTCTTTTACATTATAGACAGCTTCTTCAGAATAAGATGTATCTTTACCTCTTAAAATCCGAACATTACCTTCAGCTACTACCTTCTCTAAACTCTGAGAATTTGTATCAAAATACATTGTAGCTTTATCAGAAAATAGTTGATAATCTTTCTGGTTTACCTCTACCTCGTTATAAAAGACAGCTTTACCTTCTTCATAATCTATCTCTAAAGGACCTTTACAATTAATCATAATAAAACTTCCTTTCTCCTCAGGTAGTTTAACTTCTACAGCTTTCTCTATCTTAAGTCTCTTGAGAGAAGGCTTTGCCTGGAGACCTTTGCCTTGGATCTGAATATCCTTATCTTTAGTAATCTTTACTTCTTTATCAGTAAAAACTTTTTCTTGCTTCTGGTCCCACTTTATAGCCTGAGTCTCAAGACTTAAGCCTCTAGAGGTTTTTATCTCTACATCTTCCTGCATCTCTAAGAACTTCTTACTCTTATTAAAAAGAGCCTTCTTGGCTTTGAAGTGGATATCCCCATCTTTAGCTTTAGTAATTCCTTTTATGTTCTCTTCGACTACTAAGTCTTTTAAGTCAGTTTGAGAAAGAACCATCCCGCCTATACCTGTGCTCACTAAGAAAAGAAAAATTATCTTTTTAACCATCTATAAGCACACTAATATAAACTTCTTCCCTCGCTATGTCAAGTAAAACTCCCTCTTTCAACCGGGGTGGGAAGAATTTAGGTTATTCTTCAAAATTTCTCAACTCTAACTTTGATAGAAAATCCCTTATTTCTCGGAGTAAGTATGGGCAAGATATCCGCTTACAAATTTCTTCAGCCTGTCTAAAATACCTCTCGGCTAAAGAGAAATTTTCCAGCCTTTTATAAATCCAGCCTAAATAAAAGTAAGGGTAAGGATTAAAAGGGCTAATTTCTAGAACTTTCTGAAAATTCTCTCTGCTTTCTTTATACTTTCCCAGAAGAAAGAAGGCTATCCCCATATTATTAAAGGAAGAAACAAATGAAGGGTTAATTTCTGAAGCCTTCTTATAGAATTCTATAGCCTTCTCATAATCTCTCTGAGAAAAGAAGAAGTTTCCTTTCTCTAAAAAAAACAAAGAATCTTCAAAAACTTTTTTAGGTATTTTGTGAGGATTTTCTATTTTTTCTATTTGATATAAGAAAACAGGAAAATATCCTTCTGGTCTTTTTTTAAGCCTCAATTTAATAAATACCCCCTCTTGAGATTGAGCTTCTGCCTCTTTCTGAAGACTACTATATTCTAAATCATATAGCCCAGAAAAAACTGACTTAGGAAGTAAACTAATTCCCAGAATTAAAAACAGCCTAAAAATCTTTAAATTCTTCCCACAGTTCATCTGTCTTTATAAATTTTATCCCCTTATTTTTAAACTCCCTAAAAACCTGCTCTTTAGCTTTAGGGTCTATTTCTTTTACAGCATCTTCTATAACAAAAACTTCGTCCACAAATTTTTTAAATCCCAATGCAGCTTCTTTGACACAAAACTCTGTAACTAAACCATAAACATAAACTTGCTCAGGAAGAATAACCTTTAATAATTCTTCAGTATTAGGATTAGAAAAAATATTTAAAACATTCTTCTCCAAGATAATCTGAGGAAAACCTTCTTTAATCCTGAATAACTCTTCAAAACTTTTCTTTTCAAAGCTCAAAATCTGATAATCAGGAAGAAGAGTCTGGGGTATCTTCTTATGCCCCCAACTCTCTCTTATACAATGGGGAGGAAAATTCTTAAATTCGGGGTCTTTCTTCCTGTGAGTATCCTGAGAAGAAATTATAAGAATACCTTTATTATAAGCAAATTTAGTAATCCTAGCCCACACACTCTTTAACCTCTCAGCTTCTTTTACATAAAGAGCTCCTTTCCTGTCTACAAAGTCATATTGAGTATCTATATCTACAAAAATAATCTTTTTTTGACGAGACCTCTTTTTAATCAGCTCCTGAGTAGATCTGGTCATTTTCTCCAGCTTATTACTTATTCCTACAGGATAGTGAGCTCTTTCGGGAGTAATCTGAGGAGAATATATCTCTTTAAGAAAAGAAGGTAAACTCTCAATTTTCTTTTTAAATTTAGCTCTTTGAGTATTTAAATCTTGCCGGGGTTGTAAAATTTCTCCCTGAGCCATAACCTTCCTGAGAAGGGGCTTACCTAAATTTTCTTGGGGTAAACCTATATAATCCTGCTTAATTAATTTATTCTGACCAAATTTCCTAAATACCTGCTTTCTTAAAGGATAAGTAGTCTTTTCTGAAGAAAGTTTCATCACTGGCAAAAATTCTCCATTCAAATTTCTTACCTCTACTAATTTATAGATAACATCGGAAAAAGGTAAGTCTGAAGACGCGCCCATATTCGTCCCCACGCCAAAAGCATCAATGGGCGCTTTTTTTTCTATCAATTCTTTTATTTTATACTCATCCAAATTTCCACTGGCAACAATAATTATGTCAATCAATCCTGCTCTATCCAAGTAACTTCTTACATATTTTGAAGTTTCTACCAGATTCCCACTATCTATCCTCACCCCCAATATTTTTCGTCTCTCCTTCTTCAAATAAGAAGAAAGTCTCACCACACTTTCTAAGGCTGAATTTATATCGTAAGTATCAATAAGAAGAATGGATTTTTCGGGAAAAGTTTTGGAAAATAAATAGAAACTATCAAACTCTGAAGAAAAAGCCATAACATAAGAATGAGCCATAGTGCCCACTACCGGAATACCGTAAATTAACCCGGCTAAAACATTAGAACTACCTTCTGCTCCTACCACAAAAGAGGTTGAAGCTGCAGCCAAAGAAGCAGATTGACCCTGAGTCCTTCTTAGAGAGAAATCATAAATTTTTCTTCCCTGAGCAGAGAGAACCACCCTACAAGACTTAGTAGCTAAGGTGGTATAAAGATTAAGGGTATTTAAAAGAGCGCTCTCTACAATCTGAGCCTCAATAATATTGGCAGTAACTCTCAGAATGGGTTCTCCAGCAAAAACAATTTCCGGCTCCTCCACAGCCCAAACTTCTCCTTTAAATCTGAATTTCTTAAGATAGTTAAGAAACTCTTCATCAAATAATTTAAGACTTTTTAAGTAGTCTAAATCTTGAGAAGTAAACTTCAAATCAGCAAGATACTCTAAAGCTTCTCTTATCCCATAAGCTACATAGAAAGGCCTCTTGTCAGAACGAATAAATAACTCAAAACTCACCTTACAATCTCTCTTATACTTAAAATAAACCTGAGTCATTGCTAACTCGTATAAATCTAACCAGAGACCAGAATTTAATTTTAAAGGGTTACTCTTCATATAATCTCTCTATCAGGAAACTGGTTATATAATTCGTCCTTCCTATTTCTCTACCCTCTTTTAAAAAATATAAGTAGGAACCCCCAGAATCCTGTATTTAGAAGCTAAGAGGCCTTTTTTATCTAAAATTATTCCCTATCCCTAAGAAAAAACAAATAAGAGCACTCCTCCTAAGAAGACATTCTTATTCAAGGCAGTAAGAAAAAGTATCGCCCCTAATACCGGGAAAGTGCAACTTCCGCTAATTAAACCTCCTATTGCCCCCAAAAAGAAGGCGCCAAAAATACCTAATCTCTTGTGGTTAAATTTCAAAGGAAGCCTGAATTGGAGAAAAGAAAATAAATCCAAGAGAACTAAGCCCATAAAGGCAAAGACTACTGCTCCAATAAATTGAACCCAGAAAGATCTACTAAATTGGCCAAAGATTTTTCCGGTTAAAGAACAAACTATACCTAATCCTGTATAAATCAAAGAAAGCCCTAAAACATAGACTAAACTTAAAGATAAAACTTTTTTAAAAGAAGCTTTTTCTTCTATCCCTAAGATCCCTAAAATTACTGGGATTAGAGGATAAAAACAGGGAGTAAAACTTACCAATACTCCTGAGATAAAAACTAAAGGAAGGCTCAATAAAGGATCAGTCTTCATTAAGCTCTCTACAAAATAGAAAAAATTCTCCATCAGCTTGTTTCTTTCCTTAACCAGTCTCTGTATTTTCTGTCAACATCTACTAAAGGTAAAGCTATAATTTCTACAACTTGATAAGGATGCAGCCTTTCTACTATCTTTTTCAACTTAGAAAATAAAGATTTTCTGGTCTTTATAACTAAAAGCATTCCTTAGCCCTGTCTATTTTGTCCTGCCACCAGAAAAGAGAATCTATATCTTTCAAAATATTTATACAGGCAGCTACTCTCTGAAGAAGAAGTTCCTCAGCAATCCTTTTAGCTACTTTTTTCCCTGGCACAGTAACTAAAACTACTATAAACATAATTTATCTTAATCTTTTTAAAAGTTGAGAAAACCTCTTAGCAAACCTCCGACAGTTATTTTCTGCCTTTTTATCTACTTTTCCTACAGCTACTGGCCCATAATGATCACCCCGACTGTCTCCCTGAATAATCATCCCATGAATTAACATAGCTTCTAATATAGAAAGGAGGGTAGTTTCATTGCCTCCACCAATATTTGCTGAAGAAGTAAAAGCTCCTCCTAACTTACCCTCTAAACTCCCGTGAAAACTCACACTCTCATCTAAAAGTTTTTTTACCTGATAAGCCAAGCTTCCATAATAAGTAGGTGAACCAATAATAATACCATCAAATTCTAATAATTCTTTAGAGCTAACCTTCTCTACCGAAGAAAGTCTAACTTCCAATCCTTCCTCTTTAAGAACAGAGACAATAATTTCGGCCATCTCTTTGGTAGTACCTGATTTAGAGTAATAAGCTATTAGAACTTTCATCTGAACCCTCTTCTTTAATGTGAGAGTGTAGGCAACTCCACATAAAAGGTAGTCTCCTGTAAGTATTTAGATTCAAACCAAATCTTTCCTTTGTGGTTTTCTTCAATTATTCTTTTTACTACATACATACCTAAACCTGTGCCGGATTTAGCTGAAGATTTAGTAGTATAGAAAGGAGCAAACATCTTAGATTTATTCTCTTCTTTTATCCCAATGCCATTGTCTCTAATCTTAATGAGCAAAGAATTCTTTAAGGGCTCTATCTCTATAATTATCTGTTTTTCTATCTGGTCAGGGATATCTTTGACTCTGTAGTAAATTTCCTTAGCTTCTATAGCTTCATAAGCATTATCTATCAGGTTAAAGAGAGCCTCGGAAAGTTGAGCGTTAGAGCCGTAAACCTTAGGAAGGTCTAGAGGAGCTCTTATCTGGGGTTTGAACCCTTTAAGATTATGCTTTACCCCTAAAAGGTCAACTGCTGTATCTATTACTTCCTTTATATCTAAGAACCTGAAGGCTTTATCTTTTTCTGTGCGGGCGTAGTTTAGGATACCTCTTATAATTTGAGCAGAGTGAATAACATTTTTTTCCATTTTATCTAAACCGTGCAATAAGTAATTTAAGTCCTCTTTTAACT
>JAGGWS010000042.1 GCA_021163425.1 Candidatus Omnitrophota bacterium | reverse complement strand
CCTTAATCCTCCCCCTCCCAAAGGGAGGGGGAGGAAATAGGAGGGGGAGGGCATTTTGAATTTGTAATTTTGAATTTGGGAATTCAAACAGATAGTAATTTTTATGAAGATTAGTATTGGAAAAATCAAAAAAAGCGTTTTGGTCATAGTCAATATGTTCCTGAACACTTTTTGAAGAAGCAAGAATTTCTGGAAGAGATACTAATTTGTCTAAAATCAAGGTTGGAAAAAGACAGAATTCTTGACCAATACAATAACCTAAAGATCTTAATTTCTGGTAAGGAGTAAGATTATTTAATTGCATATGAGCTCTTAAAATATTATAGACCTTTTGCCACCAAGCACCAAGTTTGATGAATTGAACTTCTGATTTTACCTTTAAAAGATAAGAAAGATAGAATTCATAATCATCGGTCTGATGAGATCTCTCCACATAAGGGTTATCCTCAGGATGACCTTTTCTGATGATTTTCCTTTCAATCCCTAATGGCCTCCAAAAATTAAGATAAGTTCTTTTGAAAGCACCAGGCAAGGAAGCATTAAATTCAGTTCCGCCATCTGACCAGGTAGTAATTTTCTTTTGAAAGCCAAATAGTCTTAATCACCAAATCACCATTTTTGCAAATACCTGACAACAAGAGAAATCTCGAGCATATGACCAAGATAGAAACCTGATTCTGGTTGCCGGATCAATAACTGTCCATTGGTATTTAGGAATAAAATCAGACTTTAGCACATATTCATAGATTTCTTTAGGTAGGGTTTTTTTATCAAGAATTTCTTTGGTATCCATCTCTAATTCATCAAAAGGTAAAATTTTATCCCATTTGTATTTGACTTTGTGATATTCTCTTCTGATTCTCTTTTTCTTTCTTGTTAATTTCTTATCCTTTAGAATCTTACCAATAGTTGATTCGGGAATTAAAAGATTATCTTTTGAAAAAATATATCTTTTCAATCTAACCTTTCCAAAACCAGTTTCTTTCCTTCTCTTCTCAATCAAATCTTGAATTTCTGAAGGAGTGGTTCTTGGATGAGGTGTTTTTGGAGTATGATCTCTATCAGTTAAATCTCCTTGTTTTTCTTTATCTATTGCTAAATAAATTGTATTTCTGGAACATTTCATCTTTTTAGCCGTTTCTTTAATATTTCCTTTATTTGTCCTTAAATTCTCTAAAAGAACCTTTCGGGCAAACTCTTCTCCGGTCTCCTTTTTGAGTGAAAGATAAGATTGTGATATAATTATCATAGTAGGAGGCTAATTCTTTAATTTGGTTAAAGAAATTTCGACCTTTAACCTTAATTTTAGAACGCCTCCTACTTTTATTCCAGAGCGCTTTTATTTTCCTTAGAACTTCTACTCTATTCATCCAAAAGTGTTCAGGATCATTATAGCCAAAAGAAGACTGTTGTTGACAAATAATATTGCTTTTTATAGCATTTTATTAGTGGGGCCAAACGTGGCTTGCCAACTTTACAAGCTAAGCAGTTAGCCCTAACCGCTTAGCGGCGGTCGTCAGAAACTGACGGCTGGTAGAGAAAGGGGGGATTTTCGTCTCTTGAACTTAGAAGCCACGGGGGAGAAATGATATTTCCTGGCCCCCCCACTTTGTTTTTTTAAAATTTTAGATAGGATTTAGATAGGATCTTTTAAAAATTAAAATTTTTAAGTTAGGAGGTGAGGCGAGATGTTAAATATTTCTGGAGAGATAATATTAAGTCAGATACTTAAGTTAAAAAAGAAGGAAATTAGGTCTGCTCTTAGTCTAACAAAAGAATATAAGGTGGTAAGAATTCCGAAAAAAAATGGAGGAGTTCGAACGGTCTATGTTCCTCCTGATCCTCTAAAGAAAGTTCAAAAAAGAATTCTTAAATGTCTATTTCAAAAACTGTGGGGAACGCACTGGGGGTTATACGGAATTACCAAAGGAACTTCATATGTGGATCATGCTCAAGATCACAAAGAGGCAAAATGGGTTTTTCAATTTGATTTAAAAGATGCTTTTCCGTCGGTTAATGTTTTATGTTTAAAAGAAATACTTCGGAAGAGATTACTGAAAGAAATAGAAAGTTTTAAATACTTTATAGGTCTGTATCGACATATTCTTAGAGATTTAGAAGAATCTAAAGAAAAAAGTGATGAACGGGGCATCGGGTACTACTCTAAAGAAATAGAGAGATACAAAAAAAAGATTTCTGTTTCGGTTTTTGGAAGATCCATTTTGGGGCAATTGATGATAAAAGAAAAGAAATCTAATTATGAAGAGATTGGTCAAGAGTTAACTGATTTAATAATAAAACTTACCACTTTTCGAGGAATCCTTCCTCAAGGAACGCCTACTGCTCCATTTCTCTTTTATATCAGATTGGTAGAAGGTGGTTTGTTTGCTAAAATAAAATCGCTTTTTCCAATTATAATACCAGAGAGTCAAGATAGATACCGGTTTCGGGTTAGTGTTTACATCGATAATTTTGTTATCTCTGCTCAAAAACCCATTCCATCAAAAAACCAGAAAGAATTATTCAAAATAGTTGGAGATTTCGGATTTGAGATAAATCCCAGAAAAACCCAGCACCAAGGAGTGAGATTCGGTGCTCCTTTAATTACTGGACTACGAGTTGCTAATGGAAAGGTTGTTCTTTCCAAAAGAAAAATTCGGCAATGGCGAGGATTGATTCACCGAGCGATTTTTGAGCCAGATTTGCGGCCCAAGGTAAAAGGTTTTATAGATTCTCTCAAACCTATTTATGGCGATAAACTTCCTTCTCAACTTGAGAAACCGTATCAAAAACTTCTCCAAACAGTAGAAACGGGAAATGAGAAGAGATAATATAATACCGAACAATTTGGAAAAATTTCTAATGACGATTAGATGGCTCGCATACGCGAGTCATTTTTTATTTTCCATTAAAATTTTGGTTATAGAAATCGTTTAGGCAAGCTCGCTCGAAGGGCGGGCGAACAAACTTCTAATTTTTTACTTGCTGGCAAGCAAGTAAAAAATCAGAGAGATGAAGTTCAGCAGGCGGGAGCGAAGCCACCGCCTGATGTTTTTTTTGTTTGTTGAGATTTTTCTTTCTTGATTTATGAATTAAATTTGGTAAGATGATATAGAAACTTATTGTTTATTAACGATTTTATTATTTATTAACGAGTTCACAAGTTAACGGGTTTAGTGTTAAAAATTCAACCCTGTACCACTAAAGAGCTCTGGGTTGCCCTGTACCATTAAAGGGTACAGGGTTGGAGTAGGAATTTCCTCAAATAACCTCGCATATCTAATTTGCCCCGTACCATTAAAGGATACAGGGCAACCTAGAACCCTTTAGTGGTACAGGGTTGAATTTTTAACACTAAACCCGTTAACTCGTGAACTCGTTAATAAATAATAAAATCGTTAATAAACAATAAGTTTCTATAT
>JAGGWS010000073.1 GCA_021163425.1 Candidatus Omnitrophota bacterium | reverse complement strand
GATTTATGCTACTTCTTTAGGAAGAAAAGACTTAATAGAAAAAATTGAAAAGTGCTTATTCCCAACGTCTCCTCCTTCCAAAAAAACTAAAAAAAGAGAACCACCAATAACCTAAAAAACAATCTCCGCCGGTTACTAAAGAACCAGCTTCTATCCCAAAAGTTATTTCTAAAAAAAATTTGGCTAAACCGCTGGTAAGTCTACTTACTAAGGGAAAAATTTTCATAGAAGTAAAAACTGACGGAAAACTCGTATTTTCGGGGATTCTTTTAGCTGGAAATAAAGAAAGCTGGCAGGCTAAGGAAAAAATAGAAATAAAGATAAGCAATCCTTCTCTGGTAGTTTTAGAATTATCTGGAGAACTAATCCCCACCTCTAATCTTAAAAAGCCCACATCTTATGTTGTAGACTCTTCTGGTTTCAGGATTAAAGAATAAATAATGAAGGTAGGCTTAATCTCCTTGGGTTGTCCCCGAAATAAAGTAGACTCAGAAAAAATCCTCGTCCATTTAAAAAATAAAGGCTTTGAAATTGTCCCCCCTCAATTTTCTCAAATTTTAATAATCAATACCTGCGCCTTTATAGAACCAGCAAAAGTTGAATCAATAGAAACAATAAAAGAAGCCCTGGATTTAAAAAGAAAAGGCAAACTCTCTAAAGTAATCGTCTGGGGCTGTTTAGTAAAAAGATATAAGACTTTATTAGCTAAATATTTAAAAGGTATAGATGCCTTAGTGGGGATAATAAACTGGGAAACCCCTCAAAGAATTTTAACTGAACCTGTTCATTTATCTTACCTTAAAATAGCTGAAGGATGTTCAAACTTTTGTTCTTACTGTGCCATCCCTCTTATTAGAGGTGCTCTTAAAAGTAGAAAACCTGAAACTATCTTAGAAGAGGTAAAATTTTTAGATAAAAAAGGGGTAAAAGAACTCAATATAATAGCTCAAGATATAACTTCCTGGGGTAAAGACCTATATAAAAGAAGAGATTTGGTCTGGCTTTTAGAAAAAATCTTAGCAGAGACAAAAAATATAATCTGGATAAGACTCCTTTATGCCCATCCTAAATTTCTAACCAAGAGATTAGTAAAGCTGATAGACAGAGAAGAAAAAATCTGTAATTACCTAGACTTACCTATCCAGCACATAAACAACCGAATCTTAAAACTTATGAACCGGCAAATAACTAAACAAGAAATTGAAGAGAAAATAGACTGCTTAAGAAGAGAAATCCCCGATATTGCCCTCAGAACTACTCTTATAGCTGGCTTCCCTACAGAAAAAGAAGAAGAATTTTTAGAGCTTATAGAATTCATCAAAAAATATAAATTCTGGCATTTAGGGGCTTTCTTATATTCTAAAGAGGAAAATACTAACGCTTATAAATTAAGAGAACTTCCTCAAAAAATAAAGAAAAAAAGGCTAAGGACTATTATGGAGACCCAACAAAAAATTTCTTATCAAATTAACAAAAGTCTTGTAGGAAAAATATTTAATGTTATTATAGATGAAACCGAAGCTAAATTTTCAGTAGGGAGAGCTTATTTTCAAGCTTATGATATAGATACAGAAATAATCATTCCCCAAAGACTAAAAAAAGGGAAATTCTACAAAGTTAAAATAATTGAAGGTTATGAATACGATTTATTAGGAAAAGTCTTAGTTTAAAAAGAACATAACAATGAACATTGCTAATCAAATCACTATCTTAAGAATACTTATATCTTTACTCTGTATGGGACTTATTTTAAGATTTAGCCTCACCTCTCTAATTTTGGGATTTTTTCTTTTTCTCTTAGCTTCTTTTACTGACTTCTTAGACGGTTATATTGCCCGGAAAAAAAATAAAATTTCTGATTTAGGAAAACTTCTTGACCCTCTGGCTGATAAAGTCTTAATAATCGGGGTATTCTTAGCTCTCTTAGAGAAAGGGTTAGTAAATTCTTTCTTAGTAATTTTAATTATGATTAGAGAATTTCTGATAACCGGTTTGCGCCTTTTTGCTCTCCGCCAGAATAAAGTGATAGCAGCCCAAAGTTTTGGCAAGCACAAGACCTTAACTCAAATGCTCGCTATTATATTTATCTTTATTCTTATAATTACCGAGAAAACTCTTCCTAAATTAGGGATATCCTGGGATTGGTTTAAAGATTTTCGCAAAATTACTGTATTTTTAATAATGATCTGGGTAGCCGGCATCACTCTTATCTCAGGAGGTATGTATCTTTGGAAAAACAGAAAAATTATAAAAAGTTTATAATCTTACAATTAACCAGTTTATTAGGTTTGGGATATATCCTTGGAGGAGGAACTTTAGCCTCTCTTGTGGGAGTGGGAATTTTTCTCTTAATAAAAAATAACTTCTCTTTCCTTGTCTTTACTCTTTTAGTCATAATTCTTTCTTTCTCTTTAACTACCAAAGCTGAAGAAATTATAGGCAAAAAAGACCCTAAAGAGGTAGTAATTGATGATTTATCCGGTCAGCTTCTATCTTTAGTATTTATACCTAAAAAAATCCCTTTTATAATATTAGCTTTCTTTATCTTCCGATTGTTTGACCTCTTAAAAATTCCTCCGGCTGATATTCTAGAAAAGAAAAAAGGTTCACCAGGTATAGTAGGTGATGATTTAATAGCAGGGTTATATACAAATGTATTGCTTCAAGCAGTAAGATTCATCCTGAAAATATCTTCATAAATAGGTCCTTGCGGGGTAAGAATGCTTCTTAATAGAGAAACTGAATCTACGAGCCAAATCTTACTATCTATCTTCATTTTTTCTATTTCCCCTCTGAGTTTAAAGGCATTCTTGGAGGTTCTTAAACGGGCTAAAGTTATATGAGGATGAGAGGTTCTTTTTTCTTGTGGAAAACCTAATTTAGAAAATTGTTCTTCTAAGTATTCTATTATCTTTACAGGGCTTTCTTGAGGCTTAACCCCTATCCATAATATTCTGGGTCTTTTTATACTGGGAAAAGCTCCTACCTCAGAAATACTTAAGTTAAAGGGTTTAACTAAAAAAGATAAATTAGAAACAACCTCTTTTATCTTAGGAAGCTGGTTTTCTTTTGCTTCTCCTAAAAATTTAAGGGTAAGGTGTAAATTTTCAAATTCCACCCACTTAGCATCTAAATCTAATTTCCTTAACACCTGCTGAATTCTTCTTATCTCTTGGCGAACATCCTGAGGTAATTTTATAGCTATAAAACATCTCACTCTCTCACCTCTTGCCTGAGAAGTTCTAAAGCTTTCTTAACTGCTTTTTTCTTTATTTCTTTCCTCTGGCCTTTAAAAGAGCACTTTTTAACCTTTGTTTTTCCTTTAAAAGCTAAACCTATATATACTGTACCCGGAGGATTTTTAAGCCTGCCCCCTTTAGGTCCAGCATAACCAGTAATTCCTATTCCAATATCAGCTAAAGCAATTTTTCTTATATTTTCAGCCATTAATTTAACTGTTCTCTGAGAAACCGGAGAATATCTTTTTAAAATACTTGGAGGTATTTTAAGAAGTTTTTCTTTTTGAACTCTACTGTAGGCTACTACTCCTAAAAGGAAATATTTAGAACTCCCCTCTGTATCAGTAATAGAAGAAGATAAAAGACCTCCTGTGCAAGACTCCGCCACTGCCAAGGTAAGTCTTTTTTCAATTAATAATCCCCCTATTTGTTTAGAAAGAAGATTAATCTCTCTTTCCACAAGAGTTATTTTAACTGAGAAAATAAAAAAGGCAAGATTATCCTTAAAAAGGAGTTTTTAAAAAGAAAGGGAAAGCTGGTAATAAAAATAAAAAATGGGGGCACCGACCTACTCTCCCATCCCGTTGCCGGGACAGTACCATCGGCCCAGGAGGGCTTAACGGCCGTATTCGGAATGGGAACGGGTGTGTCCCCTCCGGTATGAGCACCCCCAGAAAATAATTACAGATTTCAAATTACAGATTTATTTTTAATTTGTAATTTGAAATTGGATAATCTGTAATTTATAGTTTAGGGTTGGATATCAAGTCGATTGGGCAATTAGTAGTGCTTGGCTAAATCCGTTACCGGACTTACACCTGCACCCTATCAACCTCATAGTCTCTGAGTGCCCTACACTCCGACGTAACGTCGGAGAGGGATTCCTAATCTTAGGGCGAGCTTCGCACTTAGATGCCTTCAGCGCTTATCTCTAACGCACACGGCTACCCAGCCTTTACTCCTGGCGGAATAGCTGGTACACCGGAGGTGCGCCTGTTCCGGTCCTCTCGTACTAGGAACAGCCCCCCTTCAGGAATCCAGCGCCCACGGTGGATAGAGACCGACACTCTGTTACTTTCTCCCGACATTCCGTCGGGATACTGACTCCGACTTTCCGTCGGAGCGTTCCGATGTTTCCATCGGAATCTCACCGTCGCCGGTGAGGTCGGACTGTATCTTCCCCGACGTTACGTCGGGGTCTGGCGTACAGTCTCTGAGGGTTCTAGAAAGGAAATTAGCTCCTTAAGTGGTACTCTCCTGTATCTACCACTGCTATTCATGGAGTGGGTGATTTTTAAAATCTCTTT
This sequence comes from Candidatus Omnitrophota bacterium, assembly GCA_021163425.1. Classification (GTDB taxonomy): domain Bacteria; phylum Omnitrophota; class Gorgyraeia; order Duberdicusellales; family Duberdicusellaceae; genus Duberdicusella. The sequence continues at coordinate 432 of JAGGWS010000073.1, read as the reverse complement.
TGATCCCTAGATGGTAAGATGAAGTTTTCTCTCCATCATTTTTACCACTTTTCTAAATTTCCTAATCTTACATTCTTACTTCTCTGAATAGTGATGGAAAAACTTCCCTCACCATCCACAAAACCAGCAATGTAATCGCCCCACTTCCTTTCTAGCCTTCCCTGCTGGTTGTCTGCACCCATATATTTTTACTCTTGACTATTTTCCGCATTAGCGGATCCCCTTTTTCAGGAAAAAATCTCTATAGAATAGCATATAGAGACTAAATAGTCAAGTAGTAATATGGGATACTCAAACTTTCCAGCATATAGCCAGATTTATAGACAGCCCAAACTTGACTGTCTCACGACGTTCTGAACCCAGCTCGCGTGCCCTTTTAACCGGCGAACAGCCGGACCCTTGGGAGCTTCTCCACCCCCAGGATGGGATGAG
>JAGGWS010000046.1 GCA_021163425.1 Candidatus Omnitrophota bacterium | reverse complement strand
CACCATATGGAATATACAAGGAACTGAGAACAAAGAAAATGGCTATTGGAGACAATTACTCCGATAGTTCTCAATACTATTGGGAAGATACTTTCCCTAATATTGATAGCGAGGCTGATTTAATTGTTGAAGGCAGAGTCGGCATCGGGACACCGGAGCCGGGAGCGAAATTGGAGGTGAACGGGGCGATAAAAATAGGGGACGCAACTGAAGGAACTGCCGGCTCACTCCGTTATCACGGAGGCAAAATTGAGTATCATGATGATACTGACTGGAAGGGAATTGGGGATGGCGGAATAATACAAGCCCAAATTAGCGATACAGATCAATGGGTAGATGTGGGGGAGGTTAGCAGCATATATACGAATGGTTTTGAGGATACAGAGGGGAATATATATAGGATTAATGATGATGGCGCTGTAACAAAGAATGGGAAACTACTTTATGAGGATTGTAAAGTATATAAGAACCCAAGAGCACATTGGATGGGACCAGAAGGTAAGATGGTGCCGCTAGACTTCGGCGCCGCGCACGAATACTGTAAGTATTGTGCAGATGGAGACAGAACCATAATGGGAGGGTATAAAATCGTGGAGTGCGTTACTGACGAATCTTGTTCAGGATTGGCTTTCAACGATGGCTGTTGGTGTGGCCATGGATCATTAAGAGGCATGAAAAAGGTACTTTCTAGTGTGACATGTTGCAGATCAACATATAAAGATTTACGTATAAAATATTGAAGATAGGAAGTGAAGGGATCAGCGCGCCAAGAAAAGGAATTATGGGGATACAATACTTAATTAATGAATAGAACTCCTGCAAAATGACTCGGCATCAAGAGACAATTGCCTGATAATTTTTCGAACTATTCAAAATTTCTTTGGGAGGTTTGAAAGTCACAATAATGGGGTCGAGTCTTCACATTTGACATTTCACTATGGGTTTTATAAGGGAAGACAATACTTAAATAGGCTAAGCATAACATGAAAGGAGGTGTTGAATGTATAACAGGAGGGTTTTGGTAAGTTTGATTTTGGTCCTCCTGCTTTGGGCAGTAGCAGAGTTTTATGATTTATCTTCTTTTGCCCAGGAAGAAGGAGAAACCATTACCATCACCACCTATTATCCCTCACCATATGGGGTGTATAATCATCTGCAGGCCAAGAGGATGGCCGTGGGGGATACGGATGAAAGCGGCGGTATAGATGCAGCTGACTTGCCAGAGGCAGATGGACAGTTATATACAGCAAGGAGTGTAATCTATAAACCGCAGAGTTCTTTGCCTGCGTTTGATGTCAGAGAAGGTGAGCTGGTTTATAGTGCTACTGACAAAAAGTTTTATTACTACGATGGCTCAAAATGGACAAAGCAGGCAGGGGCAGGAAAGGTTTGTTATATAAAATATAGCAATAACCCCACTTCTTGTCCTGTTTGTCCTACAGATTGGGATAGAGTAGACTGCCTCGGGGTTTGGGGTTATTGCGTCCTCTTCAACTCCATTTACTCCGACATCCCGGTCTGGTTTCCGCCGGGCGGGGGCTGTCCGCCGCAGGGGAGTTGGGGTAGCTATGATGTTGGTCAGGCGGCTCTTTGCTGTAAGGATTAATTTGGTTTCTGGTATCTGGAAAACTGGCAATCTGATTTTGTGAAAACATACCGGCATTTGTATGAGAGAATTTGTTCTTTTGAGAATCTTTTAAAAGCCTATGAGCGTTTTCGCCAAGGGAAAAGATTTAAAAAAGAGGTATTGGAGTTTGATTATTATTGTGAGAGAGGGCTTTTGCAACTCCAAGATGAATTACTTTCTTTAGAATGGATGCCATTGCCGCCAAAGGTCTTTTATGTTTTTGAGCCAAAGAAGCGTTTAATTGTGGCAGCTAATCTACGGGATAGAATTGTTCACAGCGCTTACTGTAATGTTATAGAGCCAATTTTTGATAAGAGGCTTATCTATGATACCTATGCCTGCAGAATAGATAAGGGAACCTTGGGAGCGGTTCGTAGGTTTGATAGATTTATGAAGGACCTACTTAGAAACCATAATGAAAAAGAGGTGACAAAATACTTTGAAAGTAAAATGTCAAGTTACGGCTTTAAGCCTTCGTAACTTGACAGAATGTTTTCAAAATAAAATGTCAAAAACGTTAAAACGTGAGAACGTGTAAACGTATGAACGTGTAAACGTATGAACGTGTAAACGTGTGAACGTGTAAACGTAAAAACGTGTGAATGTATAAACGTTAAAACGTGGAAACGTTAAAAGATCCTGCTGGCAGGCAGGGATACTTAGCCGAAGACGATTGGTTTTCTTGACAAGGTTAAGGGAGTATGTTATACTTAAGCCTGTTTATTTTGAGGATAGCTTCTAAAAAGGTTCTTACTTAGTTAAATTTATTCTGTCTCCTGAATTTTTCTTCTTTTTAAAAATTAGGAGATGTCTCCACAATTAAAATTTAATTGGTTAGACTTAGTTTCTCTATTAATTATTATAAGAGTAATTTATATAGCAGTAAGTAAAGGTTTCGTAGTTGAATTTTTTAAAATAATTGCTACATTGGCAGGGATATTTTTTTCTTTTCAATTCTATACAGATTTAGGTAATTTTTTTCTGAACCATCTTCCTTTTTTAGGGAAAGATATGGCTTTTCTTTTAGGATTTGTTTTAATTTTTTCTGTCATCTGGCTTTTAATAAGATACCTGCAAACAATTTTAACTTTTTTGTTCAAAATAGAACCTCATACAATAATTGAACGCTGGTTTTCTCTATTTTTAGGTATAGTAAGGGCAAGTTTATTAATTAGCTTAATGCTTTTTGGAATTTATCTGCTTAATACAGAATATCTTAACCGAAGCTCAGAAACCTCTTTGAGTTTTCATTTATTAAGAAAGTTTGCTCCCAAAACTTATCTTTTTATAGGTAATTCTTTAAGTAAGGTTTTTCCAAAGATTGAGACGAATTCTCAAAATTTAGATAATTTTTTATAAAGCCAGGAAAGGAGAGCTTATGAAGTTAGAAGCCTTTTACAAGGAAATTATTAAAATAGGGATAGAGAATGACCCCCGGGGTAAAACTAAAATAAAGGAAATTCTTAAAGAGAGAAAAAAAAGTTTTGAAGCTCTAACTTCTAGAAAAAAAGAATTTTTTGACCAAGAATCTCTCTTTAATCCTTATACTGACTCTCGGATTATAGCTGGAGACCCCCAAACAGAGGTGAGAAAAATCTTAGCCGGCATTGATATCGATACTTCTGAACTCCTTTTAGCCTATACTCTTAACAAGAATGGAGAGGAGATAGATTTAGTCTTATCCCATCATCCAGCAGGGAAAGCTTTAGTTACCTTCTATGAAGTAATGGATTTACAGGTGGATATTTTCCACGCCCAAGGAATAAGTCTTTCTACTGCTGAAAATCTTCTTTTCCAGAGAAAATCTGAAGTAGAAAGAAGAATATCAGCTTCAAATTTTGCTCGCACAGAGGATTCAGCTCAGCTTTTAGGATTAAATCTAATCTCAGCTCATACCCCGGCTGACAACTTAGCTTACAAATTCGTAGAGGAAAAATTTTCCCGAGAAAAACCCAAAACTTTAGACCAGATAATAGATATGTTATTAGAAATTGAAGAATATAAAGAAGCAGCAAAAAAGGGAAACCCTCCCCGAATAATTAATGGTAGACCTGCATCTTCAGTTAAAAAAATACACGTAGAATTTACCGGAGGCACAGAAGGTCCTAAAGAGATATACGAAAAACTTGCTAATTCGGGAGTAGATACCATAGTATCTATGCATCTTTCCGAAGAGCATTATCAATCTGCCAAAAAGGCCAATCTTAATATAGTTTTAGCTGGACATATATCTTCAGATAGTTTAGGGCTTAATCTTCTCTTAGATAAACTTCAGGAAAAATTCCAGTTTAAAATTCTCACCTGTTCGGGATTTAAAAGATTTTCTCATTCTTCTAAGCCGAGGAAAAAGAGAAAATAAATAATGGCTATCCCACAGGAAATTTTAGATGAAATTCAGGATAAGACGAATATTGTAGACTTAATATCTTCCTATATACCTTTAAAAAGGAGTGGAAGAAATTTTAAAGCTCTTTGCCCTTTCCATTCAGAAAAAACCCCTTCTTTTTTTGTCAGTCCCCAGCGGCAAATTTTTCATTGTTTTGGATGTGGTATAGGAGGAGGCCCTATCCAATTCTTAATGCAAATAGAAAAGATAAGCTTTTTAGAAGCAGTAGAGATCTTAGCTAAAAAATTGGGGATAACTCTTCCTAAGAAGACTTCACCCCAGGATTCTCTTAAAACTCAAGCCTATTCTTTAAATAAAGAAATCTCTTCTTACTTTCACAACAACCTCTTTAAGCCTCAATTTAAAAAGATTCTAAATTATCTTAAACAAAGAGGGTTAAAAGAAGAGACAATAAAAAAATATAAGATTGGTTACGCTCCTAAGGGTTTTAAAAATTTAATAGGGTACATTCGGGCTAAAGGAGGAAGTTTATCCTTGTTAGATAAATTAGGAACAATTTCTCCTACTCCTGACGGTAGCTATATAGACTTATTTAGAGATAGGATAATTTTTCCTATATTTGACATAAAAAATAGAGTAATTGGCTTTGGGGGGAGAAGAGTGGAAGAAAGAGAAGACCTTCCCAAATATATAAATACTCCTGAAAGCATCCTTTATCATAAGGGAGAAGCTCTTTTTGGCATAAATTTTGCTAAACAAGCCATTCTTAAAAAAGACTATTGTATAATAGTAGAAGGTTACCTTGACCAAATTATCCCTTATCAGGAGGGGATAGAAAATATAGTAGCTTCCTTAGGAACAGCCTTAACTTCTGAACAGATTAGAACGATTGGAAGATATACCAAAAATATCGTGGTAATCTTTGATTCAGACTCTGCGGGAAAGCTCTCCAGTTTACGAGCTATAGATTTAGCCATTGAACAAAACTTAAATGTTAAATTAGTCAAATTACCCTCAGGTTTTGACCCTGATAGTTTCACCCGGGAGAAAGGCTCTCAAAATTTTTTAAGACTTATTGAGGAAGCCGAAGACTTTTTCTTCTATAAGTTAGAGCTTCTTTCAGAAAAATTTAATTTAGAAAATATTCAAGATAAATCTAAACTCTTATTGGAAATGCTTTCTACTTTAAGTAAATTCAATAATGCTCTCTTGAAATATGAATATCTAAAAAAATTAGCAGAAAGGTTAAAAGTGAAAGAGGAGTTTCTTTTAATAGAACTAAGAAAGATAGAAAAACAAGATAGAAAGGGGCTTTCTTTCAAAGATAATACTTTCCTTAAAAAAGAGTTAAATTTTGCTGAGGAATATCTTTTAAAGAGTATTCTTTATAAACCGGAGTTATTGGCTATTGTAAGAGGGGTTGTTCAGCCCCACGAATTTTCTCATAAAACTTTAAGGAGAATATTTGAAGAATGTCTTAATTTTTGTGAAGACTCTGAAGATTTTAGCCTTAAAAAACTCCTTACCAAGGTAGACGAAGAATTGGCTTCTCAAATAAGTAGAATATCGTTGGAAGAATTTAATTTTGACCAGGAAACCTTTAAAGAAAGTCTTCTAAAAGTAAAAGAAAATTCCCGAAAGACTAAGATAGAAATCCTAAAAGAAAAAATAAAAGAAGCTGAAGAAAAGAAAGATTACCTTCAATTGAAAACCTTAATTCCTGAATACGAAAAATTAGTAAAAGAGCGAAAGCTAAGATGAGAAAAGAGTTGAAATATAGCATCGAGAAGCTTATAGCCTTGGGTAAAAAGAAGGGTTATTTAACCTATGATGAGATAAATCACTTTCTTTCTGAAGAAATATCTTCTCCTGAGGATTTAGATGTAATCTTAGAAAAGTTAGATAGCCAAAACATAAGTGTTTTGGAGACTCAAGAAGCTCAAATCTGGGAAGAAAAACTCCAAACCCCTCCTTCAGAAGTTCCTGAAGTAGCCCCTTTAGATGATCCGGTAAAGATGTACTTGAAACAGATGGGTCAAATCCCCCTTCTTTCTCGAGAAGATGAAGTAAAATTAGCCCGGGGAATTGAAGAAAAAGAAACAGCCTTAAGAAAAGAAGTTTTTAAAACTAAGGTAGCTAAAAAAGAGATTTTAGAGCTTATTAAAAAGATAATTAATAATGAGGTTAATTTAGACGACGTAGTGAAAGGAGAAATAAGGTCTAAGACTAGAGAGATAGGAAGAATTAAAAGACTTACTGTTCGTCTAAGGCGGACCCGGAAAATTCAAGATATTTGTTCACTTCTTATCCAGTATAACTTCACCATTTCTATTGTAGAGGATATCATTAATAAAATTAAAGATACTTTAAAGAGGATAGATTATATAAACCGGAAAATCGATAAAATTAAAGAAAAAGCTAAAAGAAGAAAAAGAAAGAAAAAAGAGGGGATAGGCAAACTCTATCGAGAAAGAAAGAAGCTAATAAGTTTCTTAGGAAATCCTCCTGAAGAAATGCACAAGATTTATAGAGAAATTTTAAAAAAACAGACAGCTTACAATAAAGCCAAAAAAGCTTTAGTAGAAGCTAATTTAAGGTTGGTAGTAAGTATCTCTAAAAAATATGTGAATAGAGGTTTATCCTTCTTAGACCTCATTCAGGAAGGAAATATTGGTTTAATAAAAGCAGTAGATAAATTTGAATATCAACGAGGCTATAAATTTTCTACTTATGCTACCTGGTGGATAAGGCAAGCTATAACCAGAGCCATAGCTGACCAAGCTCGGACCATAAGAATTCCTGTACATATGACTGAAACCATTAACAAAATAATAAGAATTTCCCGGCTATTCATTCAGGAAAAAGGGAGAGAACCTACCCGGGAAGAGTTAAGTAAAGAGATGAAAATGCCTGTCTCTAAAATTAAGGAGATTTTGAACATTGCCCAGCAACCGATTTCTTTACACACCCCTATTGGCGAGGAAGGAGATACCCACTTAGGAGATTTTATTGAAGACAAAAAAGCTGTTTCTCCGGCTAATGCAACAGTCTATTCTATGCTTAAAGAGGAAATTAATAATGTTCTTTCTACTTTAAACGAGAGAGAAAGAAAGATTCTTATCTTAAGATTTGGTTTAGAAGACGGGACTCCTAAGACTTTAGAGGAAGTAGGAAGTATATTTGAGGTAACCCGAGAAAGGATTAGGCAGATAGAAGCTAAGGCTTTAAGAAAGTTAAGGCATCCTAGACGTTCGCGAAGGCTTAGGGCTTTTCTCCAGCTTACCCAAACTCATAAATATATTTAATTTAGAGATGCACCCTGTACTTTTTAAAATTGGCCCCTTTACAGTTTACACTTATGGCTTCTTTGTTTTTTTAGGGATATTAGCAGGATGGTTATTTTCTTTAAAAGAAGCTATCCACTATAATTTACCTAAAGACACTATTTCTGATCTAATATTCTGGACAATAGTCTGGGGATTTATCTTCTCCCGCTTAGGTTATATAGTGACCCATTGGGATTATTTCCTGGAAGACTGGTGGAGGTCTATTATCTCTTCAGGGGGGTTTGTCTTTTATTCAGGACTTTTAGGTGGACTATTGTTTCTTTTATTTTTTGTCAGAAAGAAAAGCCTGTCTTTATTGAAAACTTTAGATTTACTTTCTCCTTCTTTAGCTTTAGCTCATTCTTTAGGAAGAATAGGCTGTTTTTTTTACGGTTGTTGCTATGGTAAGCCAACATCGAGTTTTTTAGGGATTAAATTTCCTCCTGATTCTCCGGCTGGGCAGTTAGGACAGCCTCTAATACCAACCCAACTTATTTCTTCTTTTTTTCTTTTAATAATATTTATCATTTTGCTTATTCTTAGAGATAAAAAGCTTCCCCCCGGAAGAGTATTTGTCTCTTATCTTCTTCTTTATGGAGCTTTTAGGTTTGTCATTGAGTTTTATAGGGGAGAATGTTTAGGATATTTTTTAAGCTTATCAATAGGGCAATGGCTTTCTTTAGGTTTAATTTTAGCTTCTTTCTTTATTTGGTTAAGGATTAAAAGAATTAAAGCTTGATACCTTATTTGAAAATAAATATAATTATTCAATATGATTAAAGAAGTAACCGCCCAGAATTTCAAAGAAGAAGTTTTAGAGCATCAGGCGCCGGTACTGGTAGATTTTTATGCTTCTTGGTGTAATCCTTGCAAAAAGGTAGCTGAAATTATAGAAAAGGCTGCTTCTCAGTTAAACAGCATCAAGATAGTAAAAGTAAATATTGAAGAAGCTTCAGAACTTGCTTCGCGGTATATGGTAATGAGTATCCCTGCCTTAATTCTCTTTAAAGAAGGTAAACCTCAGGAAAAAGTCGTAGGGCTAGTCTCAGAAAGAGAAATTCTGAAAATGGTTTCTCGTCATAGTTAATTTTGGATTACACCTATTAAATGTTAGCTCCACACAGTTTAGAAAAGTATTGAGGTAATTGTGGATAAAGTAGTGAAGATAGAGTGTAGAGAGAAGAAAATTTTTATCCAGAACGGTGATATGGTACGTTGAGAAAATTAGTTTTAGCTGTTCAGGAGGCAGCAAAAAAATTTAAATGAAGATAGGATTTTTTGAAGTAAAAGATTGGGAGAAGAAAATTTTAAAAAAGAGGTTAAAGAAAATTTGCGTTGAGTTTTATCCTTTTGCCTTAGAGGAGAGCAATTGGAAGATAGCTAAGAAATTTGATATTATATCAGCATTCATTTATTCCAGGATAAATAAAGAGGTAATTTCCTCTCTCCCTTCTTTAAAATTAATTACTACCCGTTCTACCGGTTTTGACCATATTGATTTAAAAGAGGCAAAGAAAAGAAAGATTTTAGTCTGCAATGTTCCCTTTTATGGAGAAAATACGGTTGCAGAACATACATTCGCTTTAATTTTATCTCTATCCCGAAATGTCCATAAGTCATATTTAAGAACACTGAGAGGTGATTTTTCTATTGAAGGATTAAAAGGTTTTGATTTGAAAGATAAAACTTTAGGAGTTATTGGGGCAGGGCATATCGGACTACATGTTATAAGAATTGCTAAGGGATTTGGAATGCAGGTTCTGGCTTTTGATACTCATCAGAATAAATTTTTAGCAGAAGTTTTAGGATTTAAATATGTAAGTTTAGAGCATCTTTTAAAAAATTCTCATATTATTACTCTTCATATTCCTTATAACAAATCCACTTATCACTTAATAAACCGCGAGAATATAAATCTGATTAGGAAAGGAGCAATTCTTATAAATACCTCAAGGGGGGCAATTGTGGATACTGAAGCTTTAATTGAAGCATTAGATAAAAAAATTTTATCTGGTGTAGGTTTGGATGTTTTAGAAGGAGAGGAATTGATTAAAGAAGAAAAGCAGCTCCTTTATGATAAGAGGAAATTAGAGGTATTGGCTAATCTTGTGAAGGGCCATATTCTTTTAAGTAGGGATAATGTTGTCTTTACTCCTCATATAGGCTTTTATAGTCAGGAGGCACTAGAGAGAATTTTAGATACCACAGTAAGTAATATTTTCAGATTTTTAGAAGGCAGGCCTCAAAATGTAGTCAGCGGATAAATATGAGAAAAATAAATTGTTCGTTTAAAAATTGTGGAGGGACTTTTAAAGAAAGATGGGTACTGTAAAATATTCTGTGTCAGATTACAGATTTAATTGGCTAATATGAAATTGTATATTAAAACATTCGGATGACCTTCTATACAGGTTTTACAATATATAAATTCTTTCCTACTTCGACTTGCTTCGCTCGCTTAGTATCTGCTTTCCCCTTTATGCGTCAGCCTTCCCTTAAAGAAGAAGGCGCCTAAACTTTCAGAAAAATCTTGACAACTGTAAATTCTTACAGTATCATATAATCAGATGAATACAGTTAATAAAACCCAGACAAATTCAACATTAACGCAACGCCAGAAAGAAATACTAGAATTTATTATCTCTCATATAGAGCAATACGGATATCCGCCTTCCATTCCTGAAATTCAGGAGAAATTCTCGTTTAAGTCTCCCAATGCAGTTAGCGACCATCTTGAAGCACTAGAAAGGAAAGCCTATATAGCCCGCCGTCCTCATAAATCGAGAGGCATAGAGGTATTAATTCAATCAAAATCAGAGAAGGGTGAAAACCTTAATGGTGAAAATATTGCAGAGGTGCCTATTGTTGGCAGAGTTTCTGCCGGCACTCCTATTCTTGCCGAAGAAAATCTAGAAGGCACATTATTTGTAGATAGGTCTCTTGTCCGAAATCCTAAAGGGGTTTTTGCTCTGCGTGTCCAGGGCGAAAGTATGATTAACGCAGGGATCCTTGACGGTGATTTTGTATTGGTTAAGCAGCAGCCTGTAGCAGAACAAGGGGAGATTGTAGTTGCTTTGATAGAAGATGAAGCAACAGTCAAAAGGTTTTATAAGGATAAAAATAAAATAAAACTTAAACCAGAGAATGATACGATGAATCCTATAATAGTTGATCCTCAAGATAACAATGTTAGAATAATTGGGAAAGTAGTGGGGGTAATAAGGAAGATTTGGTAATTTTATTTAAGTCCCAATGTCCAGATGGAGACTTTTAGACATTTATTAATGTTTATGCAATAACATTAGCATATTT
>JAGGWS010000057.1 GCA_021163425.1 Candidatus Omnitrophota bacterium | reverse complement strand
TTATTATACTTCTTTATTCTTTTTTGGGCTAACTCTTTTATCTGAGGAAGGACCCATTCGTCCTTATTGATATCTTCCAATAAATCTTCTAATAAATCTTGGTCTATTCCTTTTTCTTTTAGTTCAACCTTTATTTTTAATAAACCATAGCCTTTCCTTATTCTTTCCTGAATCCAACTTTTAGCAAACTTTCTATCATCTAACAAGGACAAACTTTTCAGTTCCGCTATTACCTTCTCTATTACTTCCCTGGATACTTTCTTCTTCTTTAATCTGTTAACAATTTCCTTTTCTGAGCGATCTCTATATTTAAGGAGTCTAAAGGCTAAATTTTTAGCTTTTTTTAGCTCATCTCCCACTTTCTTCTCTAATTACAAAGAAACCTCTATTAGTCTTTACTAAACAATCTCCTTCTATATTTTGCACTATCTGTAAAAAGTCTTTCTTATTCCTGATTCTTTCTCCTTCTATACTTATTATTACATCAGAAGGTAAAATTCCTGCTCTATCAGCAGGAGAATCTGGTTCTACATAAGTTACTACTACGCCTTCTTCAGAATACAAATTATATTCTCTTCTTAAAGAAGGAGTGATATCTTCTACCTCCATACCTCTAAATCTAAAGACTTTCTCTTGAACTAGACTTTCCTCCTGGGGTCTTTCTCCCAAAATTACTTTTACATTTAAATACTTATTTTTCCTCAATATTCTAAGATCTACCTTACTGCCTGGTGCCTTCTCGCTCACTAACCTCACTAAATCTGAAGATGTTCTAACTTTTTCTCCATCTACTGCCAAGATTAAATCTCCTTCCCTTAAACCTGCTTTTTCAGCTGGAGAGTCAGGGAAAATTCTAATTATTATCACCCCTTTTGCTTCTCTTAAGCCAAAATAATTCCTTAAATCCTGGTTTAAATTTTGAATAGCTACTCCCAACCATCCATAAGTTATTCTCTCTCCCTTTATGAGCTTGTTAAGAATTCTTTTTGCTTTATTTATAGGAATAGCAAAACCTAACCCCTGATAACCGCCGGAAGTAGAGATTATAGCCACATTTATCCCAATAACTCTTCCCTCCATATCTACCAGAGGGCCACCAGAATTTCCTGGATTAATGGCAGCATCAGTCTGAATTAAATCAGAATAACTCCTGTTTCTATAACCCAAAGAAGGTATATCCCGGTGAAGAGCACTTATTACTCCTAAGGTTACAGTGGGTTGGCTTCCTTCAATTACAAAACCAAAAGGATTACCAATTGCCAGAACCCACTGACCAATCTTCAATTGGTCAGAGTCTCCTAATTTAGCCACAGGAAGGTTATGAGCCTCTATCTTTATCACTGCTAAATCTGAACGTTCGTCTCTACCCATTATTTTAGCTTTAAACTCTCTCCCATCAGAAAGTCTCACTCTTATAGTGTCTGCTGAATCCACTACATGCTCATTGGTTAAAATATAACCTTCTCTGTCAATTATTACTCCACTGCCTAAACCCATTCTTTTAAACTCTCTTTCAGGAATCTCTCCAAAAAACTCTTCAAAAAATCTTCTAAAAAATTCATCTCCAAATCCATCAAAAGGAAAATAAACTCCTACCCTTTCTCTAACTTCAGTCTTAATAGTAACTACAGCTCTTCCTGTTTTTTCAGCCACCTTAATAGTTTGAGCTTCTGAAGAAAGAAGAGGAATATTTTCAGCCCAGGTTAATAGCGGGCAGCTCCCTACTAAAAATATAGTTAAAATTAAAAATAATACCCTTTTCATCACTTCTCCTTTTTCAACTTTAAGAAGAATGTATCTTCTCTTCTACTTTTTTAGAAATTTCTTCTAAAAGTTTAGGCTCCTGGATTAAACGACTTTTAGTAGATTCTTTCCCCTGAGCTAATTTTTTATCCTGATAAGAAAACCAGCTTCCACTTTTAGTAATTATCCCTAAATCTATAGCGCAATCTATTATATTACCAATTTTAGAAACCCCTTCAGTATGAGTAATTTCAAAAATAGCTTCTTTAAAAGGAGGAGCTACCTTGTTCTTTACTATCTTTGCTCTAATTTTTGCTCCAATAATTTTGTCCTGAGAAATAATACTTCCTATTTTTCTTAAATCTATCCTTACTGAAGCATAGAATTTAAGAGCTCTCCCTCCAGGAGTAACTTCGGGGTTTCCAAACATTACTCCTATTTTTTCTCTTATCTGATTTATAAATATAACTGCAGTCTTAGACTTACTTATTGCTCCGGTAAGTTTTCTTAAAGCCTGAGACATAAGCCGGGCTTGCAATCCTATCTGAGCCTCGCCCATATCTCCTTCTATCTCTGCCCGGGGGACTAAAGCTGCTACTGAATCAATAACTATTAAGTCTACTGCATTAGACCGGACTAAAGTCTCGGTTATCTCTAAGGCTTGCTCTCCAGTATCAGGCTGAGAAATTAGAAGGTCGTTTAAATTTACTCCAATAATCTTAGCATAAGCTGGGTCAAAAGCATGTTCAGCATCAATAAAGGAAGCTATGCCTCCTTTCTTTTGAGTTTCGGCTATTATACTTAAAGCTAAGGTAGTTTTTCCTGAAGATTCTGGACCAAAAAGCTCAACCACTCTCCCCCGGGGCAGGCCCCCAACTCCTAAAGCTCTGTCTAAAGTAAGAATTCCCGTAGGAAGAGCCTCTACATCTAACTTTACAGAACCTCCTAATTTCATAATTGAGCCTCTCCCAAACTGCTTTTCTATTTGAGATAAAGCCAGCTCTAAAGCTTTTTTTCTTTCTTCTGCTTCTTTCTTCATCTTTACTCCTTTCTTAAACTTAAGTAAATAAATTAGGAAAGCAGGTAATAGGTATCTCTTCCTTTAATAATTATTCAATATATAATGGATCTCCAGGGGCTAAGTCTTTGTGCTGAATACCCTTAATAATAAGGGTCACTTCTTGAAACCTATGAGCAGTAGGCACACTTCCATCTTTAGTCTCAATTTTTACTATAGTAAACTTTCTATTTTCCCAAGTAGTGCCAACATCGCCTTCTTTAATTACTCCGTTCTTTACTTCTCCGGCTAAAGCCAGCAATTCTCCTATTTTATAAATCCTTTTAATTGAAAATTTTGCACTCATATTGTATATATTTACCACAAAACTGTAGAGTTTACAATATTATTTTATTTTTATATTTCATCTGGAATTCTCCTATTTCCTCAAAGTATCTGGGGTATAAACCATCTACAAATTTACGAATCTCTACGAATATGCCCGTTCGTAAAATAGTTTATCGCCTATCGATTCCGGCCAGGTTTGGGTCTCACCTCTGGGTTTCGTAACTTGACATTTTACTTTCAAAGTGGGAAAAATATAACAAAATTTATTGCGATAGCAATTAAAATTGTTAACATTTGATTTCTAGGTTAAAGGTTTATTTATTAAAGGTTTGTTCCTTCTCTCTGGCTAAAATTCCTAATCCTATGCAACATTTCAGTTTCAAACTAAAATGTTGCAGAAGTATTACTATCAACTATGAACTACTCTGCAAGAGTAATCCCTATGAGCTGCTCTACAGGAATATTCAAACCGTCTTACCAAACCCAATTTATTATAGAGGTGTAAAAAATAGGGCTTATTCTTCGGAAAACTCCAGAAATCAACTTCTGTATTTAATCTCCTTTATTGGGATCTTCTAGAAATGTCTATCCTATTTATTTTCCATTTTACAAAAAATCTAAAAGTTCTTTAAACTATATAAACTTTTTATCTTAGTATCTAAGTGATAGGAGATAAACTCTTCCAAAATTTCAATTAATTCAGTCTCCCTGTTTCCTTTTAGCCCTATCCTTAAAGCCTTTTTAAAGTCATTTTTCTGGATGTATTTTAGGCTTAAGATTAATTCTTCAGAAATACCTTTAGAAAATTTATCATACTTTAAACATTCTGGACAAAGTAGGCCTCCTAATTTTACACTAAAATAACCTTTATTAATAATTTCTCTATTACACTTTATACAAAAAATAAGCGAGGGTTTAAACCCCGAAAATTGAAGAGCCTTTATTTGAAAAATATAGAGAATCTTTCGAGAGTGATTTTCTCTAAGAAAAAGGAGGCTTTCTTTTATAAGAGAGTATATTTCCGAAGAAGGAAAATTCAAAGGACTGATCTTATCTATAAACTCTACAATATAGTTAGCTATCAAGTTCTTTTCTAAATTTTCTCTTAAGTAAGGAAAGTTATAAATCATATCAGCAGAAGAAACAAGCCAGAGAGGATTTCTTGATTGATAGAAAATAAATTCATTTAAGGAAAATAAATCTAAAGATGTGGTAAACTCTTTTTTTCCCTTTCTAAAACCCTTTAACAAACCGTGTACTTTCCCCGATTTCTTAGTAAAAATATGAGCAATCTTACTAGTTTCTCTAAAATCAAAAGTCCTTAATATAAATCCTCTATCTTTTATAATAGCCATTTTAGAAAAAGAGTAAGTCTTTCAAAAATGAATAAAATTTAAATACTCCTAATGAGCCAATACTTACCAGTATTCCGGCTCCTATTACTCCTAAGGCTACAGCTACAAATGCCTTAAAGAATCTTACTTTAAATAGACAGGCAGCTAAGCATCCACTCCAAGCTCCTGAGCCTGGCAAAGGGATAACTACAAATAAGAATAAACCCAAAAATCCATATTTTTCCACCAGATAGTATCTCTTTTCTATTTTAGTAAACCACCAGGATAGGAGTTTATTCAAGAATTTTAATTTTTCGCAAATTCTTATTAAAAACTTAAAAAACAATAATAAAGGGATAATTACAATTATATTAGCTATTATTGAAATGAAAAAAATTTCTTTTAAACTTAACCCCTTCGCTAATCCTAAGGGGATAGAACCTCTCAGTTCTAAAAAAGGAGACATAGATACTAAAAAGATTATTAATCGATCAGACATAGTTTATTGTCAGGAATAACCATATTTTCCCAGTAAAGGGACAAATATACAGCTACAAATTTCTTCCTTTCCAAAATTACTTTCAGCAAACTTTTCTATTTTAGTCAAAACTTGAGAAAGCCTTCCTCCTAAAGGTATGACCATTCTGCCTCCTATCGCTAACTGTTCCATCAAAGGTGGAGGTATTTTATCTACACCAGCCGTCACGATAATGCCTGTAAAAGGGGCTTCTTCTTTCCAGCCTAAGGTACCATCACCTACTCTTATCCGAACATAATAACCTAAACGGGCTAAAGTTTCTTGGGCTTTTTTAGCTAATTCAGAAATTCTTTCTATAGTAAATACTTTAGCTCCTAAATAAGCTAAGATTGCTGACTGATAACCTGAACCAGTACCTACTTCTAAAATTTTCTCTCCTGGTAAAGGACTCAAAACTTCAGTCATTAAAGCCACCATATAAGGCTGAGAAATAGTTTGACCACAACCAATAGATAAAGGGAAATCCCGGTAAGCTAAATCTCTAAATTCGCAAGGGATAAACTCTTCCCGGGGTATTTCTAAGAAAGCAGAAATTATTCTCTCATCTTTTATTCCTCGTGCAATTATCTGTTCTTCTACCATCTTCCTTCTGAGGTCTGAATAATTTTTCCTCATCAGACTGTTAAAATAAATCTTATAAAACGAAAAGTGTCCCAGAAAGGATTGATATTACTTCGTTGTTCCCGATAAACACTCTTTATAGGAACTGACTCTATCCTATAGCCTAAAAAGGCTGACTTTATAATCAACTCTGAATCAATCTCATACTTAGAAGTCTTAAGGCTCAACTTCTCAAAAACCTCTCTTCTAATTGCCTTAAACCCACATTGAGTATCGGGAACCTCTTGCTTAATCTTTTTAGAAATTATGTAAGACATTAACTTATTAGTAATAAGCCGAATTAAAGGCATCCCCAAAGGAAAAGAAAGTCTGTTACCTACAATAAAGTGAGAACCTTTTTTTAGTTTTTCTATAAATAAATCTAATTCTTCAGGTAAATGTTGAGCATCAGCATCCATAATTATAACCGCATCACAATCTAAATTATTATTTATTAAGTAAGTAAAAACTTTTCTTAATGATGCTCCCTTACCTAAGTTTTTTTTATTTCTTAACACTGTATCCGCCCCAGCTTCTAAGGCTTTAGAATAAGTATTATCCTGAGAGCCATCATCTATTACTATTACCGGCAAAGACTTATCTTTAACTTTTCTAACTAAAATCTCTATTGTCTTTCCTTCATTAAAAGCAGGAATCACTATCCAGACTTTCATAGAGATTACTCCTTAAAAAAGGGTTGAAACATATACCACTGCTCAGGATATCTTCGCACATAATCTTCAATTATTCTAACATATTCTTTCAATAATTTCTCTTTATCTCTGAGTCTTCCCTGACTATCAAAGGGAAGAATGGGTTTTTCAAATATTAAAGAGAATGTATCATCTAAATTCCGGATAAAGAAAGCCGGGATAACAGGAACTTTTGTCTTGATAGAAAAGACAGCTGCTCCCTGAGGTATAGAAGCTAACCTTGTGCAAAATTTTAAAGATAAACCATCCTTGCCAAAATCTCTATCTCCTAATAAGGCTATAATCTTCTTATTCTTCAAAATCCTAAAACACTTTCTTAGCGCTAAACCCACAGGAATTACTTCTACTCCACACAAATTTCTCTGAGAGTCAAAAAAACGGTTCACCTTGGGGTTTTGGTGAGGAAGGGCAATAACATATAAAGGATAGCCTAATTTTCCTACTATTGCTCCTCCTAATTCCCAATTCCCCAAATGGGCGGTTAGAGCTATAGCTCCACTAAATTGGGAAAGAGCCTCATCTAGATAATTCAAGTTCCTTATCTTAACATATTTTTTTATAAAACCTTCATCTAACTTAGAGAATCTGAAAAAATCTACCAAATACTTCCCAAAATTTATAAATACTTTTTTAGAAATTTGTCTAATATCTTTCTCTGAAGATTGGCCAACTACTCTTTTAATATTGTAGATAACAGCCTTTCTATCTCTAGGGGAAAAATAGAAACGAAGCTGAGCCAGAAAAGAGGCTAAAGAATAACTAATCTTGCGAGGCAAAATTATAGCTAAGAATTTAGCTATTCTGTATAAAAAATAGTTCACCATTTATAGATTCCAGAACTAAGTCAGCTATCCTTAAAGAAGACTCAGGTTGAGAAAATGAACGCGCTCTCCGTTGAACTCTTCTCAATTTCTCTCTATCTAAGAGTAGCCTTTCCACTATGTAAAGAATTTCTCTAAGTTTTTTTGCGTTAAATACAAGATTTTCCCTCACTAAAAATTTTAAATTTTTCTCTTCCTGACCAGGTATCGGCTTAAAAACTATAATAGCTAATCCCTTAGCTAAACTTTCAGCTATGGTAATTCCTCCGGATTTAGTAATAATTATATCAGAAAAACTCATAAATTTAGGGATATTTTCAGTATAAGGAAATATTTTTACAGATTTATTAAACTTTTTGCTTAAAAGCAGGTTATAAAGTTTCTTATTTTTTCCACAGACAATAATTAATTGAAATTCTAATTTAGAATTATCTAAAATCTCAGCTATCCTCCCTAAAGGACCTAAACCTGAACCTCCTCCCATAACTAATATAGTTGGCAGTTCTGGAGAAAGCCCTAACTCTAAACTCAATTTTTTTTTATCAAATTCTTTATTAAAATCAGGCATTATGGGTAATCCTAGAGTTTTAACCGCTGATTCTTTTATACCAGCCTCTTTAAATCTTTTTTTTACCCAGTCAAAAGCAATTACATAATAATCTACCTCCGGAGAAAACCAGAAACTATTAGGCCAAAAATCAGTAACTACTCCAATTAAGGGAAATTTCCTGCGTTTTTTTTCTTTAAGATAAGCTACTAAACTACAGGGGAAAGCCTGAGTACAGACCACAGCCTGAGGACTTTCCTTAATTATTAAATCTTCAATTTTTCTAAGGTCGTGATGATAGAGACTTTTTTTAAATGGTTCAATGCCTTTTACCAGGTTTTTTTTGTCATAAACACTCCCCCAGAAAAAGGGTAATTTTTTTATCATTAAAGAGTAGAGAAAATTTACTAACTTAGAAGAGTAAGGGTGTAAATAGCTTAAAATATCTAAAGAGACAATTTCACAATTTTGATCCTTAATCTTTAAGGCTTCTTCTATAGCTTTGGCTGCTTTATAGTGTCCGGAAAGAGTAGTGATATAAAGAATAAGGATTTTTTTCTTCAAGTTTATAATTTCCCCTTTTTGCAGAGTTTTAACAAAGCTTTAACTACCAAGGGATGAAATTGTTTTTTAGATTGACTTTCAGCCACTTTTATTGCTTCCTCTTTAGATAAAGCTGAACGATAAGGTCTTTCCGAAGTCATAGCATCATAAGCATCAGCTACAGAGATTATGGCTGATAAGAAAGGTATTTTCCTCCCCTTGAGTCCATCGGGATAACCTTTTCCATCGTATCGTTCATGATGGTGTTTTACTGCCTCAATTATATCTTTAAACTCTTCCACTGGCTTCATAATTTCTGCACCTAAAAGAGGATGTTTTTCTATTTCCTTTCTTTCTTCTTTTGTCAGAAACCCTTTTTTATTTAATATCTTTTCAGAAACTCCTATCTTTCCTATATCATGTAAGAGAGAAGCTATCTTTAATTTTTCTCTTAAAGATTTATATCTACTTGGAGAGAACTTTTTCATTTTAGCAATTTCCTCCAATAAAATTAAAGCGTAAGAAGTTACTCTTTCAGTGTGACCTGAAGTATATTTATCTTTAGCTTCAATGGCTGAAGCCAAAGCTTTTACTAAACTTAAAAAAAGGTTTCTGTTCTTCTCTAACTGGCTCTTTAAATCTTCAAAAAGCCAGACGTTTTGAACAGCCATTACTACATCTGAGGTTAAAACTGAAAGAAACCCTAATTCTTCAGGAAGAAAAGTCTTCTTATTTATCTTATCTCCAAGGAAAAGTATTCCTATAAGTCTATTTCGGAAAAAACCAGGTATACAGACTTTTGCCTTAAATAATTCTAATTGAAATTTAAGCTCCTCAAAAAAAACTCTTAAATCTTTTTTCTTTTTAAAATAACCTTTCTTTAAAAAATCAGAGAGCTCTTCATAAAGAAGGAAGTTATTTTTATTTATCTTTTTATCTTCTTCTAAAAAGTATCTTATTAGAGGGTTATTTTTACTAACTTTAGCAAAACCTTCAGGGACTCTTAACCCTCTTTCTCCCTTAGACACTGTCAAGAGATAATCGTCTTTATCTCGACGATAAAGAAAAAAACCCGCATGTTTTATTTTAAGGCTTCTAACAACTGTTCTTAATATAAGCTTGGTAAGAAGACGAGTATCATGAATTAAAATCATCTGACGGGCAGCTTTCTCTAACTCTCTTCGGTAATCAAACATTTCTAAAATTTTTAAATGACAGTCTAGATTTAAGCTTTCAAAAACTTTTCTATTACTGAGTATAATTCTGCCAAATCTACAGGCTTATTGATATAGGCATCTGCAGATAATTTTTTAGCCTTAGAAATTGATTTTTTATCTGCTCTTCCCGTAACCATTATTACTTTTGTCTGAGGAACCTTTTCTTTTATTTCTCTTAAGACTTCTAAGCCATCTATCTGGGGTATCCCGATATCTAAAAGGACTAAATCAGGACTTTCTTTTTCAAATACATCTAAAGCTTCTAAGCCACTCTTAGCTAAATAAACTTCTATCTTTCTCCGCCTTAAAAAATTTTTAAGAAATTCAATAATTTCTTCTTCATCTTCTACCACTAAGATTTTTTTCTTGTTCTTTTCCATAAATTTTATTTCTTGAAAAATCAGAAAATTATACTATTTATCTTAGTTTTTCACAAGATTTTTATTAGAAACTCTAAGAAATTTTTAGAAGGAATTGAAAATGTAAATACTCTGTACCACCAGAAAGGCATGGATGAATGGGTGAAACCCGCCTCCTTTAACTTGATATTTTATTTTGAAAACATTTTGTCACGAAACCGGAGTAATTTACTGGTATTTAGAAGAACTTCTTTTTCTTAAACTCTCTCTGGGCTTTTCTAAGGAAAGTAATTTCTTCCTTAGAGAGGGGAATTTCTAAGATTTTCTCTATACCTTCTTTACCTAGTATAACTGGAACACCTAAACATACATCTCTAAGAGAAAACTCACCCTTCAAATATGCTGAGCAGAGACTCAATTCTTTCTTATCTAAAACAATCGCTTCTAACAACTTAAATACAGCTACAGCCGGAGCAAATCTTGCACTCCCTTTTTTAAGAAAACTCACAATCTCTGCACCCCTGTTTATAGTAGTCTTTTTGATTTCCTTTAACTCCTTCTTGCTCAAAAAATTAGATAACTTAAACCCATATAAAGAACTTAGTTCAGAAATTAGCATATTTTTTCCGTGAGCTCCTAATACTAAAGGATTGAAGTTAGAAATATTTACAGGTAATTTCTTAGTTATAATATTGGCTAAACGCGCTGAATCTAAAGAAACCCCCATCCCCATTACTTTTTTATGAGAGAAACCAGTAGTTTTTAAAACCAGATAAGTCATCAAATCTACCGGGTTAGTAACTACAATAATAATTGAATTAGGAGCATACTTTTTAAGATCCCTGGCAATATCTCTCACTACTTCTGAATTGAACTTAATAAGGTCTTCCCTGCTCATACCAGGAATTCTCGGTCTACCGGCAGAGACTACTACTATATTTGAAGATTTTGTGTATTTTAAATTATCTACAGCCAAAACTTTAGTATTAGAGGAAAAGAAAAACCTGCTGTCTTCTAAATCTAAAGACAAACCTTTAGCCAAATCCTTTTGAATATCTACTAAAACAAGCTCTTCAGCTAAGTTTTTTATTACTACCAAAAAAGCTATATTTCTTCCTACTTCTCCTGCTCCTATTATAGAAATTTTACCAGCTACCATACCCTTATTTAAAAGACTTTATCTTATCGGCAATAGCCTCAGCCATCTGGAGAGTGCCTACACTGGTAGGGTCACTGCGGGTAGGCTTTAAATCATAGGTAAGAAATTTACCTTCTTTAATAACTTCTTCTATTGCCCTCTCTATTTTTTCAGCTTTTTCTTCTTGCTCGAGATATTTAAGCATAAGAGCAGCTGAGAGTATTGTGGCTATAGGATTTACTTTATTTTTACCGGCGTGTTTAGGAGCTGAACCATGGACCGGCTCAAAAACTGCACAATCTTTTCCAATATTAGCTCCCGGAGCCAACCCCAATCCTCCTGCTAATCCGGCACATAAATCAGAAACTATATCTCCATAAAGATTAGGTAAAACCAAGACATCGAAATTTTCTGGCCTTAACACAACCTGCATACAGAAATTATCTATTATATAATCTTCGGAAATGACCTCAGGAAAATTCTCTGCTTCTTCATAGAATATTTTAAGGAATAAGCCGTCGGTAAACTTTAAAATATTAGCTTTATGAATACAAGCCACCTTTCTTCTTTTATTTTCTCGAGCATAGTCAAAAGCGAATCTTATAATTCTCCGGGAATTCTCCTCAGAAATAATCTTTAAAGAAATAGCTTTCTCTTTTTTTGTGCTTAAGCCTCTTTTCTCAAGCTCACAAGCTAAAGAAGGGAAAAAATCGTCTTCAGAATTAAATTCTATCCCGGCATATAAATCTTCGGTATTCTCTCTAACCACGACTATATCTATCTTCCTATCTTTAAAAGGTGAAATTAAAACTGGCCAGGATTTCACCGGCCTCAAATTAACATATAAATCAAGCTTTCTTCTCAACTCTACATTAACCGACCTAAACCCTTCTCCTACCGGCGTTGTAACCGGACCTTTCAAAGCTACCTTATTCTTTCTTATTGAATCTAAAGTCTCTTCAGGAATAAGCTGGCCTATTTTTTCCTGAGCTATCCTGCCTAAAAACCTTTCTTCCCACTCTACCTTTAAACCGGTTGCTTCTACACATAACTTAGCAGCCTTTACTACCTCCGGTCCTATCCCATCTCCTTCAATCAAGGTAATTCTATAAACCTTATTCATAACTCTGAAGGAAACCCCTTATGCTTTTCTAAATAATTAATTATCCCCCCTGCTCTAATTAACTCTTTCTGAAATTTACTCCAGGGTGAAAACCTTACCTGTAAATTCTGAGACAAATCTTTTATTAATCCTTTATCTACATCTATTTCTAATAAATCTCCTTCACAAATCTCAGATATATCAGCCTCGATTAAAGGTAAACCAATATTAAAACTATTCCGGTAAAATATCCGGGCAAAACTCTTAGCTACCACACAGATAATACCTGCTTCCTTTATCACCCAGGGGGCTTGTTCCCGGGAAGACCCCATTCCAAAATTCTCTCCAGCAACGATAATGCTTTTACCTCGCTTAATCTCCTTAGAAAAATTAGGTCTGATGTCTTCAAAAATATATTGAGAAAGCTCTTTTAAATCAGTAATTGAAAATTTATATCTTCCCGAAATTATAAAGTCAGTATTTATGTTATCTGAAAATTTATAAACAAATCCTTTATAACTCATAAAATCTTGAACTCTTCTATATTTTTAACTTTACCTATTGCAGCCTCGT
Organism: Candidatus Omnitrophota bacterium; assembly: GCA_021163425.1. Lineage (GTDB taxonomy): Bacteria > Omnitrophota > Gorgyraeia > Duberdicusellales > Duberdicusellaceae > Duberdicusella. The sequence goes on along the minus strand of JAGGWS010000057.1, from coordinate 42,190 downwards.
AAGATATCAACTTTCCAGTATATAGTTCTTTTAAACATTTATCCATGGTTCTCATCCCATATTGAGCTCCAGTCTGAATTAAAGTAGGAATTTGGGCAATCTCTCCTTCCCTTATCAAGTTTCTTATCCCGGGAGTAGCCACCATAATCTCAGTTGCTAAAACTCGACCCCTTCCACTTAGATGAGGAAGAAGAAGTTGAGAAATTACTCCCTGCAAACAGTTACCTAATTGTAATCTTACCTGCCTCTGTTGATAAGGAGGAAAAACATCTATTATTCTTTCTATTGTTTGGGGAGCATCAGGAGTATGAAGGGTAGCTAAGACTAAATGTCCAGTTTCAGCAGCAGTAAGAGTAGTAGCAATTGTCTCTAAATCTCGCATCTCTCCTACTACAATAACATCAGGGTCCTGTCTTAAAGCTCTTTTCAAAGCCTCAGCAAAAGAATGGGTATCAGCATAAACCTCTCTTTGTTTAATAATACTTTTCTTGTTAGGATGAACAAATTCAATAGGATCTTCAATACAGATTATAACTTCTTCTCTTTCCTCATTGATTAAGTCTATCATTGCTGCTAAGGTAGTGCTTTTACCCATACCAGTAGGACCGGTAACCAGGATAAGCCCGTTAGGTTTGCGTACTAATTCTTCCACAATTTGAGGTAAGCCTAATTCTCTTAATTTAGGGATCTTAATCGGGACCCTTCGAAAGGCTGCCTCTACATTTCCTCGCTGATAATGGACATTAACCCTGAACCTATCTAAACCTGAAGGCGCAAAAGAAAAATCTAATTCTTTATCCTGTTCAAACTTTTCTTTTTGGGAATTAGTAAGAATAGAATAGATTAGATTCTTAAGTTTATCCTTATCAAGGACTTCTAAATCATTTCTTACACGGAGTTTGCCGTCTATTCGCAATACAGGGGGACTATTAACTGTAAGATGGAGGTCAGAGGCTCCAATTTCCATAGTAAGCTTAAGTAAACTTTTTATATCTACCATATCTACTCCTTTACTTTTAAAAACTTCCGAGGATCAGTAATCCTGCCGGTTATTGCCGAAGCAGAAACCACAGCTGGAGAAGCTAAATAAATAAGAGAATCGGGATTACCCATCCTTCCTTTAAAATTTCTATTAGCAGTAGATATTACTACTTCTCCATCAGCAGGTATACCTTGATGGGTTCCTACACAAGGCCCACACCCCGGAGGTAAAATTATGGCTCCTGCTTCCACAAATACCCGGATTAAACCTAACCTATATGCTTTCTCTAAAATCCTTCTTGATGCCGGAGCTATCAACAGTCTAACATCTTTTTGGACTTTTCTTCCCTTTAATATTAAAGCAGATATCTTTAAATCTTCAAGTCTACCGTTAGTGCAGGTTCCAATAAAAGCCTGCTGAATTTTAACTGACTTTAAGCTTTCAACTCCAGTTATATTATCTACATTATGAGGCTGAGCGACTAAAGGAGTAAGTTTGCTCAGATTGAATTCATAAATTTTTTCATATTTTGCTTGTCTATCAGAGTATATGGGTTTAAACTTTTTCCTGCCAATACTTCTTAAATAGTTAAATACTTTTCGATCAGGCTTAATTAAAGCAGTCTTTGCCCCCATCTCTGTAGCCATATTAGTAAGAGTAGCTCGGGCATCCAAAGATAAAGAATTAATTAAAGGGCCTTCGTATTCTATAGCTTTATAAGTAGCTCCTTGGGAAGTAAGACTTTTTACTATATACAAGGCTATATCTTTACTAAACACTCCCCAAGGGAGCTTACCCCTCAAAACAATTTTAATAGTTTGAGGAACCCTGAACCAATTCTTACCATAAGTCAAAGCCACAGCTAAGTCAGTAGAACCTACAGGTATCCCACACCCTCCTAATATTCCACAGGTAGGAGTATGAGAGTCAGCCCCTAAGATAAGAGAACCCGGTAGAGCTATACCTTTTTCAATTATAATTTGGTGGGAAATACCTTCAGAAGGTTGATAAACTTTACACCCCCACTGAGAGCAAAATTCTCTCATTTTTTGATGGACTGAAGAAACCCCTACATTAGGAGAAGGAGCGTTGTGGTCAATAAACATTGAATATTTCTTAGGATAAAGAAGGCGGGGTTGTCTAAATTTTTTAAAGGCCGATATTACCAAAGAAGAAGTTCCATCTTGAGAAAAACAGAAGTCTACCTTACAAATAGCTACATCTTCAGCTTTCAGAGATTTTCCGGCATGGTTGGAAAAAATCTTTTCTATTATAGTCTTACCCATCTGGCAAATTACCAATAAAAAGTTAGAGGTGCGGGGTAAAAATTATAAAGCATCTCTTTCTTTCTTAAATATCTTCTTTAAAGCCTGACGAAAACCTCCTTTAGGAGGATATGTCTTTTTAGGTGCTTCTTTCAAAGAAGGTTTATGTTCAGGGCTAACAACTTGTTCAGCCTTTTCTTTCTTCTTTTTCTTTTTAGGTCTTTCTTTAAGAAGAGTGAGTTCAAGAATTGACAAATCAGCACCATCTCCCTTTCTTGAACCTAAGTTTATTACCCGGGTATAACCCCCAGGAGTTTCTTTAAACCGGACAGCTATATCTTCAAATAACTTTTTTACTAACTTATGGTCTCCTAATATTGAATAAGCAATTCTTCTCGAGGCTAAATCTCCTTTTTTACCCCGGCTAATTAGTTTCTCTACTTCTGCAGCAGCTAATTTTGCTTTGCGAGTGGTGGTCTTTATTCTTTCATAAATTAGCAAGGCTCTAATCAAACTCTTAATCTGAGCTCTCCTTAAACTTCTTGAGCCCGAAAGCCGTTTCTTTCTTCTATGTCTCATCTTACCTCGTTTCTAACTTTTTTAGTTTACCCCTATCTACCTGCATCCCCAAAGAAAGCCCCATACTTTTGAGAAGAGTAATTATTTCATTTAAGGATTTCTTCCCAAAATTGCGATAAGAAAGCATATCCTGTTCAGTTTTTTCTACTAAATCCGCTAAAGTTTTCACATTAGCTTCTCTTAAACAATTTGCACTTCTTACTGAAAGTTCCAGCTCACTAACCGGGAGCCTCAACTTTTCGTAAAGAGAAACTTCCTCAGGAGTAAGTTCTTCTTCCTCTTCCTCCTCTTTCTCTTCAATCTGAGCCAAATTCATAAATAAGGTTAAATGTTTACTCAAAATAGTAGCAGCATAGACTAAGGCCTCTTTAGGCTCTATAACTCCATTAGTCCAGATTTCTAAAGTTAAAGCATCGTAATCAGTACTTTTACCTACCCGGGTATTCTCTACTCTAAAATTTACTTTTTTTACCGGCGAAAAGATAGAATCTACTGCAATTGTACCTATAGGAGCATCTTCTCTACGATTTAGCTCTTCAGAGACAAATCCTCTACCTCTGCTTACCTCCATCTCTACAGAGAAATTAGCATTTTCAGTTAAAGTAGCAATATGTAAATCTTTGTTAATTACTTCTATTGTTTCATCAGTAATAATATCGCTTGCCTTTACTTCTCCCTTTTGAGTTTTTTTTATATATATTTTTTTAGGAGCCCTCGTATAAGATTTTAAAACCAGGTTTTTAATATTGAGAATGATTTCTGGAACATCTTCTAAAACTCCGGGAATTGTAGAAAATTCATGACTTACCCCCTCAAATTTTACAGAAGTTACAGCTACCCCCTCTATAGAAGAAAGGAGAATTCTTCGGAAAGCATTACCTAAAGTAACTCCGTAGCCTCTCTCAAAAGGGCTGGCTATAAACTTACCATAAGTTGAAGAATAAGTGCCTTCTTCCACTATTACTCTTCTTGGAAATTGAAAATCCTTCCATTTTATTCCCATCTTTTACCTCCCTGAAAGCTTAAATTTTATCCTCTCATTCTATTTAGAATACAATTCTACAATCAGTTGTTCACTAATGGGAGCTGTTATATCTTCTTTTTCAGGAAGCCTAAGAACTTCGGCTTTCAAATTCTCTTTATCTAAGAAAAGCCAGCTAACTACGCTCCTCTCCTTAGAAGCTGTCTCAATATTCTTTTTAATTATGTCTATTATTTTAGAATTACTTCTTATCTCTATCTTATCATTTACTCTAACCAAAAAAGAAGGAATATCAACTCTCCTGCCATTCACAAATACAAACCCGTGCCTGACTATTTGGCGAGCTTGAGAACGGGATAAAGCAAAAAGAAGCCTAAATACTACATTGTCCAACCTTCTCTCTAAAAACTGGAGAAGAAGCTTACCAGTAACTCCTTTAGATTTAGAGGCTAATTGGTAATATCTCCTGAACTGTCTTTCCAAAACTCCGTAAATTCTCTTCACTTTCTGTTTTTCCCTCAATTGCAAAGCATAATAGGAAGCTTTAGACGAAGAAAGTCTTCCTTTCATTCCCGGAGGATAGGGTCTCTTAGAAAAAGGACACTTCTCACTCGTGCACTTTTCTCCTTTAAGAAAAAGCTTTGTTCCTTCTCTCCTGCAAAGTCTGCATCTAGATCCTGTATATTTAGCCATTAGTTTCTCCTTCTATTAAACTCTTCTCTTTTTTCGAGGTCTACATCCATTATGGGGTACAGGAGTTACATCTTTTACGCTCTTTATAGCTAAACCTGAACCCTGTAAAGACCTAATAGCTGCTTCTCTTCCCGGACCTGGGCCTTTAACTCTTACTATCAACTCCTTTAAACCAGCCTCTTTTGCCTTCTTAGCTACTTCTCTCGCAGTAATCTGAGCAGCGTAAGGAGTGGACTTCTTAGTACCCTTAAACCCCGAAGTTCCCGCAGAACCCCAAACTAAGACATTACCCTGCCTATCAGTAATAGTAATAATAGTATTATTAAATGTAGACTTTATATGAGCAACCCCCAAAGATTCTTTTACTAAAATCTTTTTTCTTCTCTTTCCGGCTTTAGATTTAGGTCTAGCCATAATTGCTACCCTTTCCTCTTTATCCCTCCTACCTTAGGCCTTGGCCCCTTTCTGGTACGGGCATTACAACGAGTCCTCTGTCCTCTTACCGGAAGACCTTTTCTGTGTCTTGTCCCCCGATAGGAACCTATATCAATAAGTCTTTTTATATTCTGACTTACTTCTCTCCTCAAAGCTCCTTCTACTTTAAAATTTTTCTGAATTACTCCTGCTATCCGGGAAACTTCATCGTCAGTTAAATCCCTGGCTTTTTTATCAGGATTTATCCCGGCAGTTCTCAAAACAACTTCAGCCCTATAAGGACCTATCCCATATATATATCTCAAAGAATAGAGAACTTTCTTATTAGCAGGGATATCTATACCTAATATTCTCGGCACTCCAACCTCCTTATTTTAGCCTTGACGTTGCTTATGCTTAGGGTTCTTACAAACCACCCTTAATATACCCCTTCTCTTTATAATCTTACAGTTTTCACAAATTTTTCGAATAGAAGCTCTTACCTTCACTTACAACCTCCGGATAATCCTTCCCCGACTTAAATCATAAGGAGAAAGTTCAAGCTTTACTCTATCACCAGGTAAAATTCTTATAAAATGCATCCTCATCTTTCCACAAACATGAGCTAAAACAATGTGTCCGCCCTCGAGTCTTACCCGAAACATCGCATTAGGTAAAGTTTCAATTATTTCTCCCTCAACCTCAATAAGTTCCTCTTTAGCCATCTTATCCTTATTAAGCAGTAAGTACCCAGCATCCTTTTTTGGTTACTGCTATAGTATGCTCAAAATGAACACACAAATTTCTATCTTTAGAGACTACTGTCCATCCATCTTCTAATATCTCTACCTCAGCACTTTCCACAGCAAGCATAGGCTCAATCGCTAAGGTCATACCTTCTTTAAGTTCTAACCCCTCAGAAGGTCTTCCAAAATTGGGAACTTCTGGTTCTTCATGCAACTGTCTGCCTATGCCGTGGCCTACAAATTGTTTGACTACACAAAACCCTGCTCTTTCCACAAAACTCTGGATAGTGTAGCCAATATCTCCTATCTTCATTTTAGGCTTGATAATTGCAATTGCTCTTTTCAAAGCAATCTTCCCTACTCTCAATAAATCTTCAGCTAAAGATGAAGGCCTTCCTAAGGAAAAACTATAAGTACAATCAGAATAAAAGCTACCATCATAAAGTCCTAAATCAATACTTACTAAATCTCCTTTTTTTAAAATTTTCTCTGGAGAGGGTATGCCGTGGATTAACTCCTCATTTAAAGAAATGCATAAAGAAGAAGGAAAACCTTTATATCCCAAAAAAGCTGGCTTCACTTTAAACCTTTCCATTAAGATATTAGCTTGAATTTCTAAATCTTTTGTTGAAATTCCCGGCTTAGCATACTTCGCCACTCTCTTTATAATTAAAGAAGTAATCTTACCCAGTTTCCTCATTAACTTAATTTCCTGAGAAGTCTTTATCTTTACCATAAGAATCCAAAGCCTTTTTTATCTCCAGAAATACTTCTTCTTTAGATTTATTGGCGTCAACTTCTAAAAGTTTAGAATCTTTTAAATAATAGCTAATTAAAGGAAAGGTCTCTCTTCTAAATACTTGCCATCTTTTCCTCACTGTCTCTTCTCTATCATCATCCCTTATTATCAACTTTCCTCCACACTTATCACAAATACCCTCTTTTTGAGGAGGCATATTTACTATATGGTAAATTGCTCCACAGTTTTTGCAAACTCTTCTTCCCGAAAGCCTTTCTACAGCTTTCTCCTCATTAACTTTAAGATAAATAACCCCATCTAAGCTAAGGGCTTTTTCTTTTAAGATTTCTTCCAACATCTCAGCTTGAGCTAAATTGCGAGGGAAACCATCAAGGACAAATCCAGCAGAATCCAGCTTTTCCCGGACAACCTTCATTATAATATCATCGGGAACTAAAATACCTTTTTTCATATATTCAGAAACTATTTTGCCTAAAGAAGTATTGTTTTTTACTTCCTCTCTTAATATATCCCCTAAAACAATCTTTTTTATCTTGTAATACTCAGCTAAAAACTTAGCCTCAGTACCTTTACCACTACCTGGAGCCCCTAATAAAATTAAATTCATCTCCTCCCTCTTAACTTCCCTTTCTTCATAAATCCCTGATAATGATGAAGAATTAATTGAGACTCAATCTGGCGCATTGTATCTAACATTACTCCTACAAAAATAAGCACGGTAGTGCCTCCAAAAAAAGAAGCAATAGCATAAGATGGTATATTAAATGTCCTCATTATTAAAGAAGGCAAAATTGCTATTAAAGAGATATATATAGCTCCAGCAAATACTAAACGGGTAGCTATATAGTCTAAGTATTTAGCGGTATTTTCTCCTGGCCTTACTCCGGGGATAAAACCTCCATATTTTTTCAAATTATTGGCAATCTCTACAGGGTTGAAAACAATGGCGGTATAAAAATACATAAAAAATATAATTAAAATTACATAACTAAGGTTATACCAGAGCCCCTGACTTCGGATAAATTGAGAAAATACCCTATTTAAAAAAGAGGCTTTAGGAAAAAAGGTAGCTAAAGTAGAAGGGAATAAAAGGACTGATTGAGCAAAAATTATAGCAATTACTCCAGCCATATCTACCCGAATAGGGAGGTAAGTAGATTGACCTCCATAAATCCTTCTTCCTACTACTCTCCGGGCATACTGAACAGGTATTCTTCTTTGAGCCTGAGAAAATAAGACTACCCCTACTATTACTAAAAACCAAAGAATAAATAAAGACACTACTGTAAAAGTAGAAATTTGTCGCTGAGCAGGATTAAAGGGAGAATAAAGCACCCAGAGCTGATATAAAGAAGAGGGAAGCCGGGATAAAATACTGGCAGTAATAATTAAGGATATACCGTTGCCAATTCCTCTTTCCTGAATCTGCTCACCTAACCACATAATAAAAATAGTTCCTGCACAAAGAGTAATTACCGTATTTAATCTAAAGAGAAAACCCGGATAAGGAACAATAGTCATCCCAAAAAAATTACCCTTATTCTCCAGCCATAAAGAAAGAAAAAAACCCTGAACTATACATAACAACACAGTGCCATAACGGGTATATTGATTTATCTTTTCGTAACCAGCTCTTCCTTCTTTAGCAATCTTCTCTAAAGCTGGAATTACTGCCGTAAGAAGTTGCATAATTATTGAAGCTGAAATATAAGGCATAATCCCTAAAGCAAAAACACTTAATCTTCTTAAAGCTCCACCAGTAAATAAATTTATAAAACCAAAAAGAGTAGCTCCTTGTTTTTGAGTTAATTTCTCAAAAAATTGAGAAAGAGCCTGACCATCCACCCCAGGAGTAGGAATAAAGCAGCCTATCCTGTAAATAAATATTAACCCTAAGGTTATTAGGATTTTCCTTCTTAAATCTTGAATCTTAAAAATATTAGCTAAGGAATTAAACACTCTATTTTTCCTTTTGCTTTTTCAATCTTTTCTTTAGCTTTCTCTGAAACCCGGTGAACAGAAAAACTTAAAGCTTTTTCAATATTGCCTTTTCCTAAAATCTTTACTAATCCGCTTCTTTCTTTTATCAGCCTCTTAGAAAAGAGAGTGTCGGGATTTACTTCTTCGTTAGCATTGAACTTTTCATTTATGTCCTTAAGATTAACTATTTGCCACCTTTCTTTTCTTCTCTTTAAATGAGTAAAACCTCTTTTAGGAATTCTCCTAAAATAAGGTAAATTTCCTCCGGCAAAGCCTATAAAAAATAGTCGGCCACTTCTAGCCTTTACTCCTTTATGACCTCTCCCCGAAGTCTTACCCCTACCTGAACCAGGGCCTCGACCCAATCTCTTACTCTTCTTCTTTATCTTAGGTAAACTATGAATTTGCATCTTAATCCGTCTTCAATTTTTTAAACCCTTCAAAAGTAGCTTTTACCACATTTATGGGATTAGTAGATTTAGTAAGAACCTTAGTAAGGATATTTTTAACACCAGCTGCTTCGCAAATAGCCCTGACAGCCTGGCAGGCAATTACTCCTGTTCCTAAAGAAGCTGGTTTAAGTAAAACTTTTACTGCCGAAAACTCTCCTGTTATTTCATGAGGAATAGTGGTATTTTCTATAGGTACTTTCATTAAGTTCTTCTTAGCTAATTTTATACCTTTTCTAATAGCTTCAGCTACTTCTGGAGCCTTTCCCAAACCAAATCCTACTCTCCCCTTACTATCTCCTGCTACTACCAAAGCTGAAAAGTTAAGGTTTTTACCTCCCTTGGTGACCTTGGTAACTCTATTTATAAAGATAACTTTTTCTAAAAAACTTTCCTCTTCTGAAGACAGAACTTCTTGTTGACTCAAAATATCAAACCTCCTTCTTTAGCTCCTTCAGCTAATCTCTTAATTCTCCCATGATAAGGATAACCTCCTCTATCAAAACAAACCTTGACAATTCCGGCCTTTTTAGCTTTTTCTGCTATCAATTTACCTAAATAATAAGCTCCTTCGGAAGTAGAAGGTTTTTTATTTAAAAGCTGGAAATCCTTTTCTAAACTGGAAGCAGAAAGCAGTGTATGAGCTTTCTCATCATCTATAATCTGAGCATAAATATGTTTATTACTTCTAAAAACACAAAGACGGGGCCTTTCTTTCGTTCCTTTAACTTTCTTTCTTACTCGCCTATGCCTTATTCTTCTCAATTCTCCCTTGTTTTTTTTGCTCATTTTATTAACCTTTAGCCATAGCTTTACCCAGCTTCTTTCTTACCTGTTCGCCGGTATATCTAATCCCTTTGCCCTTATAAGGCTCAGGAGGCTTAATCCTTCTCACTTGAGCCGCAAATTCAGCTACTCTTTGTTTATCAATCCCCTCTACCACTATTCGAGTAGAAGAAGGCGCACTCACCTTTAAATCTGGAGGTATAACTTTTTCTACCCGATGAGAAAAACCTAAGTCTAAAAGGAGGCTTTCCTTTTTCACCTCGGCCTTATAGCCTACTCCTACTATCTCTAATTCCTTTTTAAAACCTTCAGAAACCCCTTTTACCATATTAAAAATTAAAGCTCTCACTAATCCCTGAAAAGCTTTTGCCTGCTTAGTCTCAGAAGCTCTCTCTATAAAAATCTTTTGTTCATTCTCTTTTAAAATAATACCTTCGGGGAGTTGATATTCCAATTTTCCTTTAGAACCTTCAACTATAACTTGTTTACCTTTAACCTGAACTTTAACTCCTGATGGTAAATCTATGGGTTTTTTGCCTATCTTAGACATATCTTTTACTCTTAATTACTTTCACCAGACAAAGCAAACTACTTCTCCTCCCAAACCTTTAGCCCTGGCTTCCTTATCGGTTAAGATTCCTTCAGAGGTAGAAATCAAGGCTAAACCTTTTCCTTTTAATACCTGAGGAATCTTATCTTTTTTCACGTAAACTCTCAAAGAAGGTTTAGATATTCTTTTTACCTCAGAAATAAGAGGTTTTTTACCTTTATAATCAAGATAGACTTTAACAAATTTTTTCTTCCCCTCCTCCATTTCTCTAAAATTTCTAATGTATCCTTCTCTTTTTAAAACCTCGCAGATTCTAAGAAAAAAGTTAGAAAAGGAAACTACTACCTCTTCTCTACCCACTAAAGAGGCATTCTTAAGAGAGATTAAATTATCAGCGATTAAGTCCTGTCTGCTCATCTTTACCAGCTGGCTTTTTTAACTCCGGGAATTAATCCCTGCCAAGCCAGCTCCCGAAAACATATTCGGCAAAGTTGAAAATCCCGGATATAACCTCGAGGTCTTCCACAGAGTCTACACCTATTCCTGTATCTTACTTTAAATTTAGGCTTTTTCTTCTGCTTTTGAATCTTAGCTAAAGTAGCCATCCATTACCTCCTAAAAGGGAAACCCAAAAGTTTGAGAAGTTCTCTGGCTTCTTCTTTACTTCGGGCAGTGGTTACTAAAGTAATATCCATCCCAAAAGTCTTATCTACCTTATCGGGTTCTATCTCCACAAAGATAGTATGTTCACTAATACCTAAAGTATAATTGCCTTGAGCATCAAAACTATTAGGACTAAATCCCCGAAAATCTCTAATTCGGGGGACAGCCACATTTATAAACCTGTCTAAAAACTCATACATCATTTTTCTTCTCAGAGTTACTGCACATCCTACGATTGTACCTTTTCTAATCTTAAAGTTAGATATTGCCTTACGAGCCCTACAAATTCTCGGCATCTGTCCAGTAATCAAAGACAAATCCCTTTTAGCTTTCTCAGCAATTTTAGGGTCTTCTTTAGCTTCTCCTACCCCCATATTTATCACAATCTTTTCTAAACGGGGGCAAGCTAAAGAGTTTTTATACCCAAATTTTTTCTTTAATTTGGGTACTACTTCTTTTTCGTAAACTTCTTTTAATCGAGGTATATAAGTTTTGTTCATAAAACCTGCCCGCACTTTTTACAAATTCTTACTTTGCTCTTATCTTCTAAGATTTTAATCGAGAACCTCACTCCTCTTTTACAGTTATTACACCACAAAGCTAAATTAGAAAGATTAATCGGAGAAGGTACTTCCACTATGCCTGAAGGCTGATTCTCTCCTCTTCTTCTTAAATGTTTTTTTACTAAATTTGCTCCTTCCACTAAAGCTCTATTCTTTCCAGGAAATACTCTTAGAACTCTTCCCGTCTTCCCTCTATCTTTACCCTTTCTTACTACTACTAAATCTCCCTTTTTTATTCTTAAAGCCATTTTAAACCACCTCAGGAGCTAAAGAAACTATCTTGGCAAAATTCTCTCTAATCTCTCTGGCTACTGGACCAAAAACCCGAGTTCCCCGGGGGTTACCTTGTTTATCAATAATTACACAGGCATTTTTGTCAAATTTTACCACAGTGCCTTCTTTCCGCTTTATAGGGAAATGGGTTCTTACCACTACTGCTCTCACCACCTCACCTTTTTTTATTGCTCCCTCACCTGCAGAAAGTTTAACACTGGCGGTTATTACATCTCCAATTTCAGCGTATTTTTTATTCTTCTTACCAATAACCCCAATACAAGCTACTTCCTTGGCACCGGTATTATCAGCTACTTTTAATCTACTTCTTAAGTAAATCATTTCTCTGAAGTTTTCTTAACAATCTCTACAAGCTCAAAATGCTTTTCTTTAGAATAGGGCCTAGATTCTCTAATCCTCACTATGTCTCCCAGAGAAGCTACTCCTCTTTCATCGTGAGCTTTAAATTTCTTATGCTTTTTAATTCTCTTCTTATAAAGAGGATGAACTTTTATTCTTTCTACTCTAACCACGATAGTCTTTTTCATCTTAGTAGAAACTACTTCCCCCTCTAAAACTCTTCTATTTTGGCTCATTCTTCTTCTCCTTTAAGACCGTAAGAATTCGGGCAATATCTCTCCTGTATTCTCTAAATAAATGAGGTTTCTCTACCTTGCCGTATTTGCGTTTAAAATTCAACTCAAAAAGGTTTTTTCTCAATTCCTTAAGTTTAGCCGTTAATTCTTCCCGAGAAAGACTCCGTAAAAACTCTGGCTTCATCTTTCTACAAATCTACATTTAAAAGGAAGCTTATAAGTTATATCTCTTAAAACTTTCTGGGCATAATCACGAGGCACTCCGCCAATCTCAAATAAAACTTTCCCCCTCCTTACTTTAGCTTCCCAACAATCTACATCGCCTTTGCCTTTACCCATCCTGGTTTCAGCGGGTTTTTTAGTAACTGGCTTATCAGAAAATATTCTTATCCAGAATTTACCACCTTTTCTTAAGGCTCTACTCATAATAATTCTTATCATCTCTAACTGCTTGTTAGTAATAGTTCCACAACCTAAAGCCTTTAATCCATATTCTCCAAAACTCACTCTAGAACCGCTTACTGCTAACCCCTTTCTTCTGCCTCTTTGAGCTTTTCTATACTTTACTCTACTGGGTATAAAAGGCATAATTATTTTCTTCTTTTAAGCTTCTTCTTCCTTTATAAGATAACTACCTAACTGAGCCTCTCCTTTATAAACCCAAACCTTTACTCCAATTTTCCCATAGGTAGTCTTAGCTTCAGCAAACCCATAATCTATATCCGAGCGAAAAGTCTGTAAAGGTATCTTTCCTTGTTTGTAAACCTCAGAACGGGCAATCTCTAATCCTCCCAATCTTCCTGAACACCTTATTTTTATCCCCCCGCATCCCTCAGCTAAAGCTGAAGCTATAGCTCTCTTCATTGCCCGACGAAAATTAACTCTTTTAACAATCTGAAAAGCTACTAATTCAGCTATAAGTTGAGCTTCTACCTGGGGAGTTAAGACCTCTTCTACTTCCACAAACACTTCTTTGTTAGTTAGCTCTGATATTTCTGATTTCACCCTCTCTATGTCTTGTCCTCGCCTACCAATTATCATCCCTGGACGAGAAGTCTTTACCCTTATTCTTATAGCCTGAGGAGATACTCTTTCTATCAAAATTTTAGCAATAGAACCTTCAGGATAATTTTTCTTAATTAACTCTCTTATCTTTATGTCCTCTTCTAAAAATGAAGCAAACTCTTTCTTCTTTTGAGTAAACCACAAAGACTGCCAGGTCTTTCTAAAACCTATCCTTAAAACATAAGGGCAAACTTTCTGACCCATAACTCTCCTTTACTTTAGTCTTAAGTCTAATTCTAATTCTATATGAGAAGTTCTCTTTCTTATCATAACCGCTCTTCCAAAAGGAGCAGCTCTATATCTTTTAAGAGTAGGTCCCTCGTTTACTATCAACTTAGATACGTAAATATTATCTAAATCTTGAGAAACTTGACCTGAATTACGGGCATTACTCAAGGCTGAATTAAGAAGTTTAAGTAAAGAGTGTGCCGGCCTTTTCTTAAGATGAGAAAGTAAAGCCAAAGAATAACTTACAGATTTACCCCGGATTAATCGGGCTACCTGATTAACCTTACCTGGAGAAATCCTTAAATATCTGAGTTTGGCTTTAGCTATCATTTCTTCTCAGGAGCTTTCTTAGCTTTTATGCCTCCGTGCTGACGAAAAGTACGAGTAGGCACAAACTCTCCTAATCTATGCCCAACCATTGCTTCGGTTATAAATACCGGCATATGCTTTCTTCCGTCGTGAACAGCAAAAGTAAGACCGACAAATTCAGGTACAATTATAGAAGCCCTGGACCAAGTCTTAATGGGAGTCCTTAAGCCTTTTTCTTTAGCTAATTTTGCTTTTTTAAAAAGTTTAGAGTCGACAAAAGGACCTTTCTTTAATGACCTGCCCATTTTTAACCTTTCTTTTTCTTAACTCTTCTCTTAATAATAAATTTATCACTCTTCTTCTTAGGTTTGCGGGTTTTTCCTCCTTTAGTAGGTTTTCCCCAAGGAGTAACCGGGTGAGGATTGCCCTGTCCGGCCTTTCCCTCTCCTCCCCCATGAGGATGGTCAACAGGGTTCATAGCTACCCCCCTTACTCCTGGTCTTCTTCCTAACCAGCGCTTTCTACCCGCCTTTCCTAAACTTAAAGAAGCGCGCTCTACATTTCCTACTTGCCCAATAGTAGCTCTACATTCTAAATTTATAAGCCTTATCTCTCCTGAAGGTAATCTCAGTTGAGCATAACCTTTTTCTTTAGCCAAAACTTGAGCCCAGCCTCCTGCTGAACGCACTAAGATCCCACCTTTTCCCGGCTCTAATTCTATATTATGAATCAAAGTTCCTAAGGGTATATACTTTAACTTCATCGAATTTCCTGGTTTAATCTCAGCCTGATAATCTTTAGCACTTACTACTGTATCAGAAACCTTTAAGTCCTTGGGCCAAATAATATATCTTTTCTCTCTATCCGGATACTCTAAGAGAGCTAAACGGGCACTCCGATTAGGATCATATTCTATAGCTAAAACTTTAGCTAAAACGTCAAATTTATCTCTCTTAAAATCTACTATTCTATACTTCCGCTTATGACCCCCTCCTCTCCGGCGAACAGTAATTCTGCCCTGATTATTCCTTCCTCCTGTCTTCTTAAGAGTAGTAACTAAAGATTTTTCTGGTTTTTTTTTGGTAATCTCCTTAAAATCAGAAATTACTGCAAACCGCATAGAAGGTGTAACTGGTTTTAACTTCTTCACTCCCATATCTTTTCCTATTTATCCTATATTTATAGTCTGTCCTTCTTTAATTCTAACTATAGCCTTTTTCCAAAAGGCAGTATGCCCTTCTTTAAACCTTAATCTTCTCCTTTTAGGAGGCATATTTATAATATTCACTTTAACTACTTTGACATTATAAATCTTTTCTATAGCATATTTTACCTCTATTTTATTAGCATTTTTATCCACCCAGAAACCATATATATTCTGAGGTTGAAGTCTATTCAACCTCTCAGTAAGTAAAGGTGATTTTACAACTAAGTAAGGGTCTTTCATCTTAATTTCTTTTAATAATTCTTTCTTCTAAGACTTTTAAAGAATTAAGAGTTAATATTAGATTCTTATAATTTAAAACCTGATAGGCATTTAAATCTTGAGCTCTGGCTAATTCTATATTTTTTAAGTTTTTAACTGAAAGTAATGCTTCTGGAGAAAAATTCTCGTCTACGAATAAACTTCTTTTATTCAGATTTAAAGCTTTTATAATTTTTAAGAAATCCTTAGTCTTTTTAGAATTAACCTTTAAATCTTCTAAGATAAAAAGTTCGTTATCTTTAAATTTAGCATTTAAAGCGGACTTTAAAGCCTGAACCTTCATCTTCTTAGGAATGTTTTTATAGACATAACGGGGTTTAGGCCCAAAAACAACACCTCCTTTTCGCCATAAAGGATTGCGAATATCTCCAACCCGGGCTCTTCCTGTACCTTTTTGTCTCCAGGGCTTTGCTCGGCTTCCTTTAACCTCAGCCCGAGTTTTAGCAGAAGCTTTCCTAACTGAGTGTAGATTATTCAAATAACAATAGACAGCCTGAGCTAATAAAGCTAAATTAACCTTCCCATCAAAAACTTGAGGATTGAGTCTTATCTTTCTTAAATTTTTACCTTCTTTACTTAGTAGAGGATACTCCATTTTTCTTCCTTATAATTACCAGGCTATTTTTTGAACCCGGGCAACTCCCTTTTATAAAAACTAAATTTCTCTCTTTATCTATTTTTAAAACTTTAAGATTTTTTACAGTAACTTGGCTATTGCCCAGATGCCCGGGCATAGGGTGTCCTTTTACTATCCTTCCCGGATAAGTAGAAGCTCCAGCTGACCCAATCCGTCTATGGGTCATCGAACCATGAGAAGCAGGCTGACCACTCCAGTTATAACGCTTCATACCACCCTGAAAACCTTTACCAATAGAGACTCCTCTAATATCCACACTCTCATTCTCAGAAAAAATCTCTGCTCCCAAATCCTGGCCACAGGCTAACTCTGCTCCTTCTAACTTCTCACTTTCTTTAACATATTTAAAGTAAGGTTGATTCAATTTTTTAAAATACCCTTCCTGAGGCTTCTTTTTCTGTCGGCTTTTCTGAACTTCTTTATAACCGATCACTACTTTCTCTTTGTTATTAACTCTCTTGATTTCTAAGACTCGACAAGGTCCCACCTCTATTAGAGTTACAGCGACCAAATCTCCCTGCTGAGAAAAAATCTGAGTCATCCCTATTTTTCTTCCCCAAATCTCTCTTATCATAATTTAAAAATTTTGTTAAACTTTTTGAATTATCTCTACATTTACTCCTGCAGGTAAATTAAGCTTTCTCAAAGCTTCTACTGTCTTGGGTGTTGGTTCAATTAACTCTAAAACTCTTTTATGAATAGCTAACATAAACTGCTCCCGGGATTTTTTATCTATATGCGGTGAACGCAGAACTGTGTAAATCTTCTTCTTAGTAGGAAGAGGGATAGGCCCGGAAACTTTTGCTCCTGTCTTTAAAATTGTCTCTACAATCTCCTGGGTAGACTGATCCAGCAATCTATGGTCATAAGCTTTCAATTTAATCCTTATCTTTTCCATTTTTTTCAGAATAATTCTTTTTAGAAAGAGATAAAATTATCCCTCTTTTAAATCTAACCTTTTTCTGAATTCCCAATACCGGCTCTCTCTATTCTATTACCTCAGTTACTACACCTGCTCCTACAGTTCGGCCACCCTCTCGAATAGCAAACCTTAATTCTTTCTCCAAAGCTACCGGCTGAATAAGTTCCACAGTTAATTCCACATTATCTCCAGGCATAACCATTTCCACACCCTGAGGAAGCGTAACGGTTCCGGTAACATCAGTAGTTCTAAAATAGAATTGTGGTCTATAACCAGTAAAGAAAGGAGTATGTCTTCCACCTTCTTCCTTTTTCAAAGCATAGACCTGAGCTTTAAATTTAGTATGGGGAGTAATTGAACCAGGGGCAGCTATAACCATACCTCTCTCTAAATCTTCCTTTTCCACACCTCTGAAAAGTAACCCTACATTGTCTCCAGCTATTCCTTCATCAAGAGTCTTTCTAAACATTTCTATCCCTGTAACCACGGTCTTACGAGTCTCTGGACGCATCCCTACAATTTCTACTTCGTCATTGAGTTTAACTTTGCCTCTCTCTATTCTTCCTGTACCCACAGTCCCTCTTCCCGAAATGGAAAATACATCTTCAACTGCCATAAGAAAAGGCTTATCCACATCTCTCTTAGGCTCAGGAATATACTCGTCAACTGCTTTCATAAGTTCAGCTATAGGTTTACAATTGGGGCAGTCGTCTTTTCCACAGCCACATTCCATAGCCTTTAAAGCTGAACCCTTAATCACCGGAATCTTATCTCCGGGAAACTCGTATTTAGAAAGGAGATCTCTTACTTCCAATTCTACCAAATTAATAAGTTCAGGGTCATCTACCAAATCCACCTTATTAATAAACACCACAATAGCTGGAACATTAACCTGACGAGCCAAAAGAATATGTTCCCGGGTTTGAGGCATAGGACCATCATCAGCAGCTACTACCAAAATAGACCCATCCATCTGAGCAGCACCGGTAATCATATTTTTAATGTAGTCAGCGTGTCCAGGACAATCAATATGAGCATAATGTCGGGCATCAGTTTCGTATTCTACATGGGCAATATTAATAGTTAATCCTCTTTCCTTCTCTTCAGGAGCTTTATCAATGTCCTCATACTTCAAAGCCTGAGCTCTTCCTTTGGCTGCTAAAAATTTAGTTATAGCTGAAGTAAGCGTGGTCTTGCCATGGTCTACGTGTCCAATGGTGCCGATATTGATATGGGGCTTGCTCCGGACAAATTTCTCTTTGGCCATATCCCACCTCCTTTTTTTTTGGCCAACACCTTTTTCATTTGAAAAATCTTCATTTAAACTCCTAAAACTCTATGTAAAATTTCTTCAGGTACTCTCTCGTAAAAAGCTGGCTCCATAGAATAAGAACCTCTTCCCTGAGTAAGATTTCTTAAATTATCAGCATAATCAAAAACTTCTCTTAAAGGAATGTAAGCCTGGATAAGTTTCACATTAGCTTTATCCTTTATAGAAATAATCTTTGCTCTCTTAGAATTTAAATCTCCTAATACTGGACTCAAATATTCCAAGGCTACTAATACCTCTAACTTCATTATAGGTTCTAAAAGCACAGGATTTGCCTGTTTAAGTCCTTCAGTAAAAGCAATATTACCAGCAACTTGAAAGTCTAAATCTGAAGAATCAACTTCATGATAAGCTCCATCAATAAGAGTAACTTTAAGGTTAGTCACCGGATACCCCCCTAAAACTCCGCTTAAAGAAGCTTCTTCTACCCCTTTTTTAACAGCAGGGATAAAATTCTGAGGGATTACCCCACCTTTTATCTTACTCTCGAAATCAATCCCTAAGCTATCCTGAGGCTGGAGAGATAAGATTACCCGGGCAAAATGTCCTTTACCTCCAGTTTGCTGGATAAACTCTCCCTTAGCAACTACCTTTTTAGTAATTGTCTCCCGAAAGGCTACTTGAGGCTTACCCACAGATGTTTCTATCCCGAAAAATCTCTTAAGCTTATCTACAGCTATCTCTAAATGGAGTTTACCCATACCGGAAATTATGGTTTGACCAGTCTCAGAATTATAAAAAACCCTGAAAGTAGGGTCCTCCTCAGCTAATTTCGCTAAGGCTAAACTCAATTTATCCTGGTCTTTTCGAAAAACTGGTTCAATAGCCTGAGAAATAACTGGTTCAGGGAAATGAATCTTTTCTAATAAAAGAGTTTTGCCCTCCTCACATAAAGTATCGCCGGTAGTAGTATCTTTAAGGCCTGCTAAACAAACTATTTCTCCACTAAAAGCTTTTTCTATTAATTCTTGCTTATTAGCATGCATCCTCACTATCTTATTCACCCTCTCTCTTATTTTTTTTGTAGAATTATAAAGATAACTGCCTGATTCTATCTTTCCTGAATAAATCCTTACATAATTTAATTTTCCCACGTAAGGGTCAATAGCTACCTTAAAACAAAGACCACAAAAAAAAGAACTTTTAATTATCTCTATTTCTCTTTTATTCCCCTCTTGATCAAACACAGAGACTAAAGGCTTATCTAAAGGTGAAGGGAGATACCTGCATATCCCATCCAAAAGAAGTTGAATTCCTTTATTCTTTAATGCTGAACCACAAAAAACAGGGAAAATCTGGCGAGACAAAGTTAATTTTCTTATTGAATCAATAAGTTTAGCTTCAGGAATCTGTTTTCCTTCTATAAATCTTTCCATTACTGAGTCATCTCTTTCGGAAAGTTTCTCAATCATCTTCTCCCTATACTCTTTAGCCAAACTAATTAAATCTCCGGGGATTTCCCGGTAAGAATACCCAATACCTGCTTCATCTTCGTAGTAGACAGTTTTTTCTTTTAATAAATCTATGACCCCTACAAATTGATCATCTTTATATATAGGCAATTGCATAACTAAAGGTATTGCTCCTAATTTTTCTCCAATTTCTCTTTCACAATTAAATAGGTCTGCGCCTACCTTATCCATTTTATTAACAAAAACTATCCGGGGAACCTCATATTTATCTGCCTGTCTCCAGACAGTTTCGGACTGAGGTTCAACTCCACCCTGAGCACAAAGAATTACTATTGCTCCATCTAAAACTTTTAAAGAGCGCTCTACTTCAGCAGTAAAATCTACATGGCCGGGAGTATCAATTATATTAATCCGGTAATTACCCCACTTACAGTAAGTAGCTGCTGAAGTTATAGTTATACCTCTTTCTTTTTCCTGAGGCATCCAGTCAGTAGTAGCTGTGCCCTCATCTACCTCACCTATCCTGTGGACTCTTCCTGTATAGAAAAGAACTCTTTCAGTAGTAGTGGTTTTACCAGCATCAATATGGGCTATAAAACCTATATTCCTTATAGCTTGAAGTCTCTTAATATCTTCTTTCATTCCTCTTACAATAACTGCCTGCATCTATACTCTAAAGACTAAAACCTAAAATGAGCAAAAGCTCTATTTGCTTCGGCCATCTTATGAGTATCATCCCTCTTTTTAATTACCGGCCCTTCATTATTATAAGCATTAGCCAGTTCTTCAGCTAATTTAACTTCCATAGGCTTTCCTTTTTTAGCCCGGGCAAAATCTCTTATCCAGTGCATAGCAATAGAAATACCTTTTTCTTTATCCACTTCTACCGGAACTTGATAAGTAGCCCCTCCTATTCTTCGGGGCTTTACTACCAAGCGAGGTCGAGCATTATCTAAAGCCTTATAAAATATTTTCAGAGGGTCGTCATTGAATTTTCCCTTTAAAATATTTAAAGAATTATAGACTATCTTACAAGCTTTAGATTTTTTCCCTTCCCGCATAATTGTATTTATAAACTTGCCTACCACCGGTGAATTAAAGACCGGATCAGGTTGAGGTCTTCTTTTTTCTGCCCTTCTCCTTCTCATCTTATTTAGGTCTCTTAGCTCCGTATTTAGAACGCGACCTTTTTCTATCGGCTACGCCCTGACTGTCTAATGTACCCCGGATAATATGGTATTTAACTCCCGGCAAATCTTTAACTCTTCCTCCTCTTACTAAAACTATAGAATGCTCTTGAAGATTATGGCCTTCTCCAGGAATGTAAGCAGTAACTTCCCTACTGGTAGTAAGTCTTACCCGGGCTACCTTTCTTAAGGCCGAATTAGGTTTTTTAGGAGTCATAGTTCTTACCTGGATGCAAACTCCCCTCCTCTGAGGACAATTCATTAAAGCTGGAGACTTACTCTTCTTCTTTTTAGGAACTCTAGGTTTTCTTAATAATTGAGCAATAGTAGGCATATTAATCCTTTTTATTAATCTTTAGCTCTACCTCTCTATGAGCATAAAACCCCGTTCCTGCAGGAATAAGGTGCCCGACAATTACATTTTCTTTAAGACCAGTGAGTTCATCTACTTTACCTGAAGCTGAAGCTTCAGTCAATACCCGGGTAGTCTCCTGAAAGCTGGCTGCCGAAATAAAACTCTTGGTAGCTAAAGAAGCTTTAGTAATTCCTAAAAGAAGAGGGGCTGCTGAGGCTGGCTTTCCTCCCTTCTTAATTACTCGTTCATTTTCTTTATGGAAGTCCCACTTATCCACAGCTTGCGAAGGCAAAAACTCCGTATCTCCAGGATCAATTATCCTCACTTTCTTAAGCATTTCTCTTATTATTAACTCTATATGTTTATCATTAATCCTTACTCCCTGAAGTCGATAAACCTCCTGGATCTCATTTACTAAGTACTCCTGAAGAACCTTGTCTCCACAAACTCTCAAGATATCCTGTAAAACTATTGGGCCGTCAGTTAGTTGCTGCCCGGCTACAACCCTATCTCCTCTGTAGACTATCGGATGTTTTCCCGAAGGAATAGTATATTCTCTCTCCATACCCGTAGGAGAACGCACAATTATTTTTCTTTCTCCTCCTTTACCCTGAGTAAATTCTACAAAGCCTTCTATTTCACTTACTATAGCTGGATTTTTAGGTCGACGACCTTCAAATAATTCAGCTACCCGGGGCAAACCTCCAGTAATATCTCTGGTCTTAACAATCAACCGGGGAATCTTAGCTAAAATGTCTCCTGCAGATACTTGAGAAGAATCTTCAACCATAACATGAGCTCCTGAAGGAATAGGATAAATTCCCAAAACTTCATCTTTCTCAGAAACTATTACTATCTGAGGATGATAATCGCCTTTAAATTCTATTACTACTCTCTCCTTCCTATTGGTAGCCAAGTTAAGTTCTTCCTGGACAGTTACTCCATCTATTAAATCTTCATAGCGGACCCTTCCTTCAACTTCACTGAGTATAGGTATAGAATAAGGATCCCAGCGCACAAATATCTTATCTTTTCCTACTATTTCTCCCTCAGGATAAAGAATTAAAGAACCTTGAGGGATAGGGTTCTTCTGGATTTCTCTACCCTGTTCATCACAGATAGCTATTAAACCATTCCTATTCAAGACTACAAACCCTTCTTTCTTTTCGGCTAATTTTAAATTGTGATATTTTATTCGACCAGTTTCTTTAGCTTTAATAAAAGAGCGCTCAGCTACCCGGGAAGCAGTTCCTCCAATATGAAAAGTTCTCATCGTAAGCTGAGTGCCCGGTTCACCAATAGACTGAGCAGCAATTATTCCTACTGCTTCTCCTAATTCTACCATTCTTCCTGTAGCTAAATTTCTTCCATAACATTTCTGACAAACCCCTCTTTCTGACTCACAGGTAAGCACACTTCTAATTTTTATCTTCTCAATGCCTAACTCTTCAATCTTCTCAGCCTTTTCTTCAGTAATCTCTTCTCCTGCTTTCACTATTACTTCATCAGTAACAATATCCACTATGTTATCTAAAGCTACTCTCCCTACAATCCTCTCTTTTAAAGAAACTACTACTTCATCTCCTTCTACAATCGCCGAAAGAGTTATACCATTTACCGTGCCACAGTCTTCTTCTACTACGATTACCTCTTGAGCTACATCTACTAATCTCCGAGTTAAATAACCGGCATCAGCTGTTTTTAAGGCAGTGTCGGCTAATCCCTTTCTTGCCCCATGAGTAGAAATAAAGTATTCTAAAACCGACAATCCTTCTCTAAAGTTAGAGATAATAGGGGTTTCGATTATCTCTCCCGAAGGCTTAGCCATAAGCCCCCGCATACCGGCAAGTTGTCTTATTTGAAGCTTTGAACCCCGGGCTCCGGAATCAGCCATCATAAAGACGGGATTAAAATCATCTAAATTTCTGAATACAAAATCTGAAACCCTATCAGTAGTTCTGGTCCAAATATCAATAATTTTGTTATGCCTTTCTCTCTCAGTAATTATGCCCCGATTATATTGATTCTCTACTTTGGAAACCTCTTTTAAGGCTTCTTCTAAACAATCTTGCTTTTGAGGAGGGACCTTTAAATCGTCTACTGAAATACTTATACCTCCTAAAGTAGCATATTCAAATCCTAAATCTTTTAAATTGTCTAAAAGCTGGATAGTACGGTGATGGCCAAATCTCTTATAACAATCTTTTATTAGCTCCGTAACTTTCTTCTTATTTAATACCTCATTAACAAAACCAAAGTTTTCCGGCAAAACCTGATTAAAGATAACCCTTCCGGGAGTAGTCTCAATTATCTTAGAAGCCTCACCTTCTCTAATTCTTACTTTAATTTTAGCCTGAAGTTCTACTTCTTCATCCTGATGGGCAGTAATAACTGAATCTAAATCAGGAAAAGTTATCCCCTCTCCTTTAGCATCCTTTTTTATTAAAGTAAGATAGCGCAAACCTAAAATAATATCCTGAGTAGGAGCTACTATCGGACGGCCATCAGCAGGAGAAAAGATATTATTTGCTGAAAGCATAATAACTTTTGCTTCGGCCTGAGCTTCTAAAGAAAGAGGTAAGTGGACTGCCATCTGGTCTCCATCAAAATCAGCATTAAAGGGAGGACAAACCAGAGGATGCAACTTAATAGCTTTTCCCTCAACTAACTTAGGATAGAAAGCCTGGATAGAAAGTCTATGCAGAGTAGGAGCTCTATTTAAAAGGACCGGATGCTCTTTTATTACATCTTCTAATATATCCCAGACTTCTACCCGGGCTCTTTCCACCATCCTCCGGGCACCTTTTATGGTATGGACAAAACCTTTTTCTTTTAATTTTTTAATAATAAAGGGCTCAAATAATTCCAGAGCAATCTGTTTAGGAAGTCCACATTCATAGAACTTAAGTTCTGGTCCTACTACTATTACACTCCTTCCTGAATAATCAACCCTCTTACCTAAAAGATTCTGGCGAAATCGACCTTGTTTGCCTTTCAACATATCAGAAAGACTCTTTAAGGGTCTATTGTTGGAACCTAAGACTGCTCTACCGTGTCTTCCATTCTCAAATAAAGCATCTACAGCTTCCTGAAGCATTCTCTTTTCATTACGAATAATAACATCAGGAGCTCCCAATTTTATGAGTTTCTTAAGACGGTTGTTTCTATTGATAACTCGACGGTAAAGGTCATTTAAATCTGAAGAAGCAAATCTCCCTCCTTCTAAAGGCACCAGAGGCCTTAAATCTGGAGGAATTACCGGAATTACCTCTAAAACCATCCACTCGGGTTTATTTCCTGAACGCCGGAAATCTTCTATAATCTTGAGGCGTTTGAGAATCTTCTTTCCTGAAACCTGATTTTTGTTCTCCTCATACTCCTTTCTTAATTTTTTGCAAATTTTATTCAAATCCAGCTCTTTAAGAAGTTCTCGAATGGCTGAGCCACCTATATCTACTTTAAAATTTTCTCTGTATTCTTTTTTAAGCCGGTAAAGCTCTTCTTCTGAAAGAAGTTGTTTTTTACGTAAAGGAGTATCCTGTGGGTCAATCACTATATACTGTTCATAATAAATAACCTTTTCTAAGTCCCTCAAGTTCATATCTAAAAGAGTAGCTAACCGCGAAGGTATAACCTTGAAAAACCAGATATGAGTACAAGGAGAAGCCAATTCAATATGCCCCATTCTTCTTCTTCTTACTGAAGAATGAGTAATCTCTACTCCACAGCGATCACATTTCATACCCTTAAACTTTATCCCCTTAAATTTTCCACAATTACATTCCCAATCTTTTACCGGACCAAATATCCTCTCGCAGAACAAACCATCTTTTTCCGGTCTCAGTGTCCGATAATTCAAAGTCTCAGCCTTTTTAACTTCTCCCGATGACCAGGAACGAATCACTTGAGGTGAAGCTATTCTTAGAGTTATTCTATCAAAACCTAATACTTCCATTTTATCTTTCCCTCTTGTCTATCTTTACTTCAATACACAGACCCTGAAGCTCTTTCATTAAAACATTAAAAGACTCAGGAACTGAAGGATGAAATTTGTGTTCTCCCTTAACAATAGCTTCATAAATTCGGGTTCTTCCCTGAACATCATCACTTTTTACTGTAAGCATCTCCTGAAGAGTAAAACTTGCTCCATAGGCTTCTAAAGCCCATACTTCCATTTCTCCAAATCTCTGACCTCCAAACTGAGCCTTTCCTCCCAAAGGCTGTTGAGTAATCAAAGAATAAGGACCTATTGCTCGAGCATGAATCTTATCCTCTACCATATGCACCAACTTCATTATATACATATACCCTACAGTTACCTTTTGGGAAAAAGGTTTTCCAGTAAAACCATCATAAACAACAGTTTTTCCATCTTCGGGCAAATTAGCTCTTCTCAATAAACCTCTTATCTCTTCCTCCCTTGCTCCCTCAAATACCGGAGCCTCCACTCTTATCCCTAAAGACTTAGCTGCCCAGCCTAAATGAGTCTCTAAAACCTGGCCAACATTCATCCGTGAAGGCACACCCAGAGGATTAAGAACCACATCTAAAGGAGTCCCATCTTCTAAAAAGGGCATATCTTCTTCAGGAAGAATCTTAGCAATAACTCCTTTATTACCGTGTCTTCCAGCAAGCTTATCTCCTGCAGAGATCTTCCTCTTCATTGCTACATAGACTACCACTCTCTTAAGAACGCCTGAAGGTAATTCATCTCCTCTTTTTATCTTAGAAATTTCTAACTCTTTCTCCTGAATAAGTTGGTTTATCCTCTCTTCATAAATTGCCGAAACATCCTTAGCCTCAGGATACTCACTAAGGTCTATACTCTTAGCCTTATTTAGAGAAATATTTAAAAATCCAGCTATTCTTTTAATCCTTTCCTGCTCAATTATTTCTAACTCTTGACTGTAATATTCCTCTATTTCCTTTAACCGTCGTAATTCTTCAGTCTTCTCTTTTTTAGACTTTCTACCTTTTTCCTTGCGCTGAAATACTTCGACATTTATAACTACTCCCTCCACTCCCGGAGGAACTCTCAAAGAAGTGTCTCTAACATCAGCTGCCTTTTCTCCAAAAATAGCTCGCAGGAGCCTATCTTCAGGGGTAAGTTCTTTTTCAGTCTTGGGAGTAACCTTGCCTACTAAAATATCATCAGGCAAAACTCGGGCGCCGATTCTCACTATTCCTTGGTCATCCAAATTCTTAAGAGCTTCCTCACTAACATTAGGAAGATCGCGGGTTATCTCCTCATTGCCTAAGCGAGTTTCTCTGGCTTCTACTTCAAATCTTTCTATATGAACTGAAGTCAAAATATCCTCCTTAACTAAACGCTCACTTATTAATATAGCATCTTCAAAATTATACCCTCGCCAGGGCAAAAACCCTACTAATAAATTTTTTCCTAAAGAAAGCCTGCCTTCTTTGATAGCTGGACCATCAGCAATAACTTCTCCTTTCTTCACTCTATCTCCCGGCTTAACTAAAGGTCTTTGATTTATACAAGTATCAGCATTAGAACGTTGAAACTTCTTCAAATAATAAGTTAACTTACCTATTTTTATAAAAGAAGCGTCTACCTTTTCTACCACCCCTTCCTCTTCAGCTA
The DNA here is from genome assembly GCA_021163425.1 of Candidatus Omnitrophota bacterium. GTDB lineage: Bacteria > Omnitrophota > Gorgyraeia > Duberdicusellales > Duberdicusellaceae > Duberdicusella. The sequence continues at coordinate 15,373 of JAGGWS010000057.1, read as the reverse complement.
AAAGGACAGCTCTGCTATCTTTAGCCACTTTAATCTCCATCCCTGTAGCTACCAGAGGAGCCTCAGGGAAAAGCAAAGGCACAGCCTGCCTTTGCATATTAGAACCCATTAAGGCCCGGTTAGCATCATCGTGTTCTAAAAAGGGAATAAGAGAAGCAGACACTGAAACTATCTGTTTAGGTGAAACATCCATATAGCGAGCCTCTGTAGGCTTTACTTTAGGAAACTTCCCTTTAAACCGAGCGTAAATAAACTCATCTTTAATTTTAGATTTCTCTATATTGGGAGAAGCCTGAATTATCATTTCCTCTTCTTCCTCATCAGCTGTTAAGTATTCTGTCTTGCCAGTGAGAAAACCTTTCTCTATCTTCCGGTAAGGAGCAGTAATAAATCCTAAAGGATTAATGGTAGCATAAGTAGTTAAAGAAGTAATTAAACCTATATTCTGTCCTTCAGGAGTTTCTATTGGACATATCCTCCCATAATGAGAAGGATGCACATCTCTCACTTCGAACCCTGCTCTCTCTCGGGAAAGCCCGCCAGGACCTAGGGCTGAAAGCCTTCTCTTGTGGGTAATCTCAGCCAAAGGGTTTACCTGATCCATAAATTGACAAAGAGGAGAACGCGCAAAAAAGTCGTGGATTTGGGAAGAAAAAACTCGAGCATTTATAAGATGTTGTATGGAAATTTCCTTCATAGAAGATAAAAGAGCAAATCTTTCCATAATCAATCTCTCTACTCTCAGAAGGCCAACTCTCACCTCATGCTGAACTAATTCTCCTACTAACTTTACCCTCCTGTTGCTTAAGTGGTCAATATCATCTAAAGGAAGCTCTCCTTCTTTTATCTTTACTAAATGTTTTACAATATTTACTACTGTTTCCTTATCTAGGGTTCGTCTATTTAAGGGATAATCCATCTTTAATTTTCTGTTGAGCACAAATCTTCCCACTTTAGCTAAATCATAACGCCGGTTATCCTGGAACATTCTTTTAAAAACTTCCCGGGCAGCTTCTAAAGTTAAAGGTTCAGTAGGTCGGAGCTTTTTATAAAATTCTAAAAGAGCTTCTTCAGTATTCTTGGTATGGTCTCTCTTTAAAGTATTCACAATTTCAGTATATCTCCTCTCAGAAAAAGAAGAAAAAATATCCTCATTAGTAGATAATCCAAACATTCTCAATACCTGCGTAGCTAAAAAAGTTCTTCGCCGGTCTATAATAGCACTTAAAGTCTCATTAATATCATAGCGAAACTCTAACCAGGAACCCCGATAAGGAATAATCCTGGCAAAATAAAGTTTTTTTCCGCTGGGATGAAATTCTTCTTCAAAGTAAACACCCGGAGACCTCTGAAGTTGACCGACTACTACTCGTTCATCTCCATTTATAATAAAAGAGGCTGCCGGAGTAATTAAAGGGATATCTCCAAAATAAATCTCCTGCTCTCTAACTTCTTCTTCTCCCACCAGTCTCAGTCTTAATCTCAAAGGAGCTCCATAAGTTAAGGAACGCCTCTTACATTCTTCCATAGTATATTTAGGTCTACCTAAATTATAAGAGATATATTCTAAACGCCATTTGCCATCAGGGCTCTCTACAGGAAAAATCTCCTTGAGAACTTCTTGAAGCCCTATATTTCTTCTTTTTTCAGGAGAAACATCCGCCTGAAGAAAGTCCCGATAAGATTTAAGCTGGTGCTCCAGAAGATTAGGTAAAGGATGCGTAGTTTTTATCCGGGCAAAACTAATTGTCTTCATAATTATTGAATTTCTACCTTTGCTCCTTGGGCTTCTAACTTCTTCTTAATTTCTTCGGCTTCTTCTTTAGAAACATTCTCTTTTACTGGTTTAGGCGCAGATTCCACCAATTCCTTGGCTTCTTTAAGTCCTAATTCAGTAATAGCTCTTATCTCCTTAATCACCTGTATCTTATTTGCACCTATCTCTTTAAGCACTACTGTAAAAGAAGTCTTCTCTTCTTCTTCAGCCTGAGGTTGGGTCTGGGCTTGAGGCATAACTCCAGCCACAACCGGTGCTTGAGCTTTAACTCCAAATTTTTCTTCTAAAGACTTAACCAGTTGAGAAAGTTCAAGCACACTCATCTCCTCAATACTTTTAATAATTTCCTCAATATTAGCCATAAAAACCTCCTCTTTTTTAAATAAATTCAAAAGTGACCAATATCTAATTCTGCACAGACTCTTTCTTTTTCCTTATCTCTTCTACCACCCAAACAAGTTTTAAAATAATACCTTGTAAAGAATTAACTAATCCTATTAAAGGAGAAGCTATACAATTAAGAGTTAACCCTAAAATAACTTCGCGAGAAGGTAACTTAGAAAGTTCTTCTAAATCTTTCTTTTCTATAAATTTGTCTTTCAAAAAACCTGCTTTTATTTCTAAGTTTTCGTTCTCTTTGCGAAATCTAAATAAAGTTTTGATAACACCAACTTCATCGGAATAAACATAAACCACACCAGTTTCCGAAGTAAAAATTTTGTCCAGCTCTTCTCTCCAACCAGAAAAAGCCCTCTGGAAAAGACTATTCTTTGTTATCACCAACCTTCCTTCTTTTTCCCTTAAATCTCTTCTGAGAATATTTAATTGATTAGAATTTATACCTTTAAAATTTACAAAAAGAAAAGCCTCAGAACTTTCAGCTTCCCTCTTTAGAAGTTCTATTATTTTTTCTCTATAAAATCTGCCTACTTTAATCATAAGTCAAACTCCTTAGGCAAACCCACTCTTACACCTTTAGACATACTCAGAGAAAGACTAACTGATTTTATAAACTTACCTTTACAGCTTGAAGGTTTAGCCTGAATAAGAGAACTGAAAAAAGCTCTTAAGTTTTCTAAAAGTTTTTCTTTAGGAAAAGATATTTTTCCTATTCCTACATTTAAAGAGCCGAATTTATCCATCTTATAATCTAACTTTCCCTGTTTAGCCTCGTTTATAGCCCAAGTTAAGTTATCAGTTACTGTACCCGACTTAGGAGAAGGCATAAGCCCTCGGGGGCCTAAAATTCTCCCTAATTTAGAGACTTCTCTCATCATAGAAGGAGTAGCTATACAATAATCAAAATCAAGCCAGCCTTTAGAAATCTTCTCCATTAATTCTTTAGAACCAACAAAATCTGCTCCTGCCTGTTTAGCTTCTTCTTCTTTCTCAGGTTCACAAAATACCAGAATCTTTTTCTTCTTTCCTAACCCTGCAGGAAGTTTTACTGAGCCTCTCACCATTTGCTCACTTTTTCTGGGGTCTACACCTAACTTTATGCTAACCTCTAATGTTTGGTCAAATTTAGTAGAAGGCATACTCTTCAAAATATCTATAGCTTCTTCCCACAAATAATCCTTATTTCTATCTACAAGCCTTTCTCCAGCTTTATAACGTTTACTTCTCTTCATTCTTATTCTTATTAAACTTTAATCTTTTACCTTTATCCCCATACTTCGAGCCGTACCCTCAATGACTTTTACAGCTTGAGCTAAATCCCTGGTATTTAAATCCTGGAGTTTTTGCTTAGCTATCTCCTCTACTTGTTTGCAGGAAACTTCACCAATAAATTCTTTACCAGGAGTTGAAGAAGCTTTAGCTAAATTAGCTGCTCTTTTAAGCAAGATAGAAGCCGGAGGACTTTTAATAACAAAATCAAAGCTTCTATCTTCATAAACATTTATCACTACCGGAAGTATTAAACCTTCTCTATTCTTGGTTAAATCATTGAAAGCTTTACAAAATTGCATAATATTTACTCCGTGCTGACCTAAAGCCGGACCTACCGGTGGTGCGGGGTTAGCGCTACCTGCAGGTATCTGAAGTTTAATCTGAGCCTTTATTTTTTTCTTCTTCTTTACTGCCATAAATCAATCCTTATATTTTTTCTACCTGCCAAAATTCTAACTCTACCGGGGTAGAACGGCCAAATATGGAAATAGCGACTTTGAGTTTTCCCTTTTGAAGATTTACTTCCTCTACCAAACCATTAAAATTTACGAAAGGACCCTCTACCACTCTAACCGTTTCTCCTTTTTCAAAAGCAACTTTAGGTAAAGGTTTAACTTGAGTTTCTTCAGACTTCTTCAAAATTTTTTCTACTTCTTCATCAGGAACAGCTACGGGTTTTCTAGCTCCAATAAATGAGGTAACTCCCGGAGTTTTCTTAACGAACAACCAACTAGCTTCATCCATCTCCATATGGATTAATATATAGCCAGGAAAAAACTTCCTTTCTAAAATTCTTTTTTGACCTCTCCTTACCTCAGAAACCTGCTCTTTAGGGATAATAATCTCATCTATTAAATCCTGCAAATTCTTAGCTTTAATCTTTGCCTCTAAATTCGCCTTTACTTTTTCTTCTGCTCCTGAAAGAGTATGAATTATATACCATTTTTTCATCTTACTTTATTATAAACTGAAGAAATCTTGCTAAAAGTAAGTCTGATAAAGATATAAATAAAGTAAGGAAAAAACTTCCTATTAAAACTATTACTGTAGCATTCAAAAGTTCTTGCTTAGAAGACCAGGAAACTTTCTTTAATTCTTCCTTAACTTCTTTTAAAAAACCAGGGATCCTTTTAAAAAAATTAACTATCTTCACGCCAGTCCTTCAGGCGAGGCAGGAGTTGAACCTGCAACCCCCGGTTTTGGAGACCGGTGCTCTAGCCAATTGAGCTACTCGCCTAATTTCTAAGGTTTAGTCTCCTTATGTTTTGTATATTTCCGACAAAATCTACAAAATTTATTTATCTGAAATTTTTCCGGATGCTTCCTTTTGTTTTTAGTGGTGTAGTAGTTTTTTCTTCTGCATTCTGAACACTCTAATCCAATTAATTCTCGCATAAGTAGTTAGAGAAATTTTCTTCTTTTAAAAAATAAAAAGGACTAAAACCTACCCTTTCCACTCTTTATTAAGTGGGCTTTCTCTTTCTTCCTAACTTATTCTTAGGTTGCCGGATCCCTGCTCTCTCAGCCTGGAGCGGGAATCGAACCCACGACCCCGTCCTTACCAAGGACGTGCTCTACCGACTGAGCTATCCAGGCAAAAATAATTATATAGTAGTTTAAAATTTTATTGAAAGTTTAGAAATTGTCAAGAAAATTCTAATTTTTTTATAAGAAAATTAATAAACTTAACTACCTATTTTAAAAGTCGAGCATAAGTTATCTTAGAAGTAACTTTATCTATTACTATGGGAATCAAAGACTTAGAACAAATACCTTTTGAGGGAAAGGCTCCTTTCAATAATACTCTTATATAGTTCTCAGTATAACCTCTGCTATAACCTTTTTTTGGGTTCTCCTCCAAAACTACTTTAAATCTCTTTTTCTCTTGACTTTTTCTAAATCTGAAAGAAGCCTCCTCTCCAACTTGAATAGCAATCTCTTTTCTCTCCCTTACTATTCTCGAAGAAATTTTGGGAAATTTGAAACTGGGAGTTTGTCTTCTCTCTGAATAAGGAAAGATATGAGAACGCACAGGATTTATCTCTTCTATCAGCCTTATAGTCTTTTTAAAATCATCTTCCTCCTCATAAGGAAAACCTATGATGAAATCAGCACTTATCCCACAATCAGGAATAATCTTTTTTATTTTAGATACTAACTCTCTATAAAAACTACTCTTAACTTTTTTATTCATTAATTTTAATATCTTATCTGAACCTGACTGAAAAGGAATATGTAAATGAGGGCAAATTTTCTCAGTAGAAGAAATTAAATTAAGCAACTCTTTGCTAACATATTGAGGCTCAATAGAACTTAACCGTAATCTTCCTAAACTTTTAATCTTTACAAGAAGTTTAAGAAGAGAGATTAAATCTTTTCCTTGATAATTATAACTTCCTAAATTTATTCCACAAAGAACTATTTCTTTAAAACCTTTTTCTAATAAGAACTTGACCTCCCTAACTACTTCCTCTGCAGGCCTACTCTTAGATTTTCCCCGGATTAATCTTATCTTACAAAAACTACAAAAATTATCACAGCCATCCTGAATCTTCACAAAGGCTCTATTTAAGTAAAAATCAGTTATTTTTAAAGAAAGATTATTCTCTAAATTTAGTTTATTTTCTAAATTTAAAATTGAAGGTATTTTGTATTTCTGACTTTGAGGTACTATATAGTCAACCTTTTCTTTTTCTATTAATTCTTTGTCTTTTTCAGCTAAACAACCAGTAACTAATATTTTAGCCTGAGGATTCTCTCTCTTTGCCTTTCTTATATACTTTATAGATTTCCTGTCAGCAGAGTGAGTTACACTACAGGTATTGATAAAATAGAAATCAGCTTTAGCAAAAGTCTCTTCAAAACCCTTAGCTAAAAAAATCTCTCTTAAACTTTGAGTCTCATATTGATTCACTTTACAACCTAAAGTAATAAACTTAATCTTCATCTCTATTCAAAAGAGAACTTACTAACCCCACTAAAAATATAGAAGCTGTCTCAGCCCTTAAAGTAAAAATAGACAGATTAACAAAATATACACTATCTATAGCTCTTAATTCTTCTAATTCCTGAGAAGAAAAACCTCCTTCTGGACCTACTAAAAGAAGGATATTTTTTCCTTTATCTAAGAGGTTAGCTTTAAATAAATCTCTAACCGAAAAAGACGAATAAGGCAAAGCCACTAAAATTATATCCCAGAATTTTATCTTCTTTATTAACTCAGGGAATTCACTCAACTCTCTAATTTCCGGAATAAACAGTCTTCCTGATTGAGAAGCAGATTCTACAATTATTCTTTTAAAGTGCTCAAGCTTTGCTGAGGCTAACTTTCTAACTACGGCATTCTCATAAACTAAAGGAATAAACTCACTAACCCCTAACTCTGTAGCTTTCTGAAAGATAAAATCACTTCGTTTAGACTTAAGAAGAGAAAAACCCAAAGATAGCCTAAAGATAGGAGTTAGCTTTTTAACAAGCTCTATTCTTTCTAATTCTATTCTTTGAGACCTGAATTTAGAAATTAAAGCTTTATATTCACACCCCTTGCCATCGAATAAAAAAATAGGTTCACCTTTCCTTTTCCTCAAAACATTTCTTATTTTATGAATTAAGGAAGGGTCATCTATAATCTTTTTTTCTATATCTTTAACATAGAATCTGTCTTTTCGCATAACAAAATCAGGATTAAAACTTTTAAAACTCAAATTGACTTTGTTGGGAAATAGGAATTTGGAAATTGAGAATTATCTGGTAATCTCTGTGCCAATTCCTTTATCAGTAAAAATTTCTAAAAGTAGAGCATGGGGAATTTTAGCATCTATTATATGGACTTTTTTTACGCCTCTATCTACTGCAAAAAGGCCAGCAGTTACTTTAGGAATCATCCCTTCAGATATAACTTTTTTTTCAATAAGTTTTCCTGCCTCTTCTTCCTTAATACTGGAAATAAAAGAATCTTCGTCAGCAGAATCTCGCAATATGCCTTTAACATTAGTAAGAAAAACCAACTTCTCAGCAGAAATCTTATAAGAAAGAAAAGAAGCTACCTCATCAGCATTTATATTATAGACTTTTCCCTGAGAATCTTTTCCTAAGGGAGCTAAAACCACCAGGTGATCCTTATCTAATAACTCTTTAAATTTAGGCAGATTAATATCCGTAGCCTCTCCCACTAAACCTAAATCTATGTCCTCTTCCTTCTTCCTTACAAAGATTAAATCCTCCTTACCACTAACTCCTCCTACTTTTGCTCCCAATCCTTTTAATTCTTTAACTAAAAGAGCGTTTAATTCCATAAGTTCTGATTCTACTACTAAAAAAGTATCTGGATCAGTAATTCTTATGCCTTTATAAAACTCTGATTTCAAATTCATTTTTTTTAGAGCCTCAGTAATATTGGGACCACCTCCATGAACTAATATCACATTTATCCCCATAAAATATAAAAAAACCAAATCCTGAATTACCTTCTCCCTCACGCTTTTTTCAAGAAGAATAGAACCTCCATATTTAATAACAAAAGTTTTCCCCCTAAACTTCCTTATGTAAGACAGAGCTTCAATTAAAACATCTGCCTTTCTGATTGCTTCTTCCATATTAACTATAACTAGAGTTTATCTTAATATAATCAGGGGTTAAATCTGAAGTATAAACCCTCCAGGAATATTTTCCTCTCTTAAGGTCAATTTTTAACCTTATCTCTTTTGCTTTTAAAGAAGTGTATTTTATAGAGATATTATCTTTGAGAGGAATTTGTGCTTGGCCCAGAGCTGAAATAATTCTCCCCCAATTAGGATTCTCTCCATAAATAGCAGTCTTAAAAAGATTAGAATTAGTAATAGCTAACCCTGCTCTTCTTGCCTCCTCTTTAGTTCTTGCAGAATTTATTTCTATCTCTATAAACTTAGTAGCACCTTCAGCATCTTTAACAATACTTTTAGCTAAACTGAGCATAACTTCTTTTAACTGAAGAGAAAATTCCCTAAAATTCTTGTCTTTTCTTTCTATATAAGAATAAGACTTTTTAGAAGTTAGCACAAATACTGAATCATTAGTGCTTCTACACCCATCTACACTTATAGAATTAAAAGATAAATCTACACCTTCCTTACAAGCCTGAATAAGAAGGCTTCTCTTAATATTCACATCAGTAAAGATAAATCCTAACATTGTAGCCTTATTAAGCTGAGGATAAATCATGCCCGCCCCTTTAGCTATTCCTAAAATTCTTACTTTCTCTCCAGAAACTTTTGCCTCCTTAAAAAAAAGTTTTCTCTGGGTATCAGTGGTAAGGATAGCTTGAGAAAATTTTTCAAAATTATCTGGGCTCAATTCAGCTACCAACCTATTTAAATTTTTCAATATTTTGCCTACAGGGAGCCTCTTTCCAATTATTCCAGTAGAAGCAGAAAGAATAAACTCAGGTCTAATATTAAGAAGTTTAGAAAGTTCTTTATTTATTAGCTGAGCATCTTTTAATCCCTGCTTCCCAGTAAAAGAATTGGCATTCCCACTATTTACTATTATTGCTTTTACCTGAGAATTACTAATCTTCAAATTATTAAGATTGAGGATTATTGGGCTAGCCTTTACTTTATTGTTAGTAAAAAAACAGACGCAATCTGAAAAATCCTCACTCACTACTAAGCCTAAATCCAATTTCTTTCTTTTTATCCCCGAATGTATTCCGGAAAAAGTAAATCCTTTAGGAGCTTTCATTCTAAACCTTCGGATTCTTTAAAACCTAAAAGTATATTCATATTCTGAATAGCCTGGCCCGAAGCTCCCTTTATTAAATTATCAATTACCCCTACTATTAAAATATTATCTCCCGAAACTTCAAATCCCAGATCACAAAAATTAGTTCCTATCACCTCTTTTAACTGAGGCAATCCTTCTTTAAAAACCCTTACAAAAGGCTCTTCCTCATAATAGCTCTTATAAATCTTATAAATTTGAACTCTCCTTAGTTTCTTAGCTAACTGAGCATAAACAGTTATAAAAATCCCTCTTTCTAAAGGCAAAAGATGAGGGGTAAATCTTAAATTAAATTTCTTTCCGGTTATAGCTGAAAGAACCTCTAATATCTCGGGAAGATGTTGATGGCCAAAAGGTTTATAGCAGGTCAGGTTTTGGCTTAAATGAACATAATGAAAATCCAAATAAGCTCTTCTTCCTGCTCCCGAAACCCCTGATTTTGCATCTATAACTATATTCTTTAAAACCCCTTCTCTTAAAAGAGGAGCAATACTCAAAATAGAGACTGTAGGATAACAACCAGGATTAGCTATTAATCTTGCCCTCTTTATTTTTTCTCTATAAAACTCCGGCAACCCATATACAGCTTTCTTTAAATTCTTTTTATCCTGGTGAGCTATTTTATAAAACTTCTTATAAACTATAGGATCTTTAAACCGGTAATCTGCGGATAAGTCAATAACCAGCTTTTTCTTCTCTAAAAAGAAAGGAGCTATCTGAAAAGAAACTCTATGGGGTAAAGCCAAAAAGAATAAATCTCCTGAATTAAGAGCAGAATTAACATCCAAGCTTTCACAGATTAGCTCTAACTTACCTTTAAATTTAGGGAAAATTTCTGAAAACGGTAATCCCTTATCCAGCTTGGCAGAAAGATAGGTTATTTTCACCCCGGGATGAGCAATTAATAATCTCACTAATTCTTCTCCAGTAAAACCAGTAGCTCCGATTACTCCTACTTTAACCATTTTAAAACTCCTTTTTCCTGATTAACTTTTTTAAAATTTAAGCCAATCAAAAACAGCAAAATTATCTTAAATCAAAAATAAATAAGCGTCAACTTAAAAATGGGCTGGTTTTATCGTCTGTCGGCTTCGTAACAAAACCAGCTTAAAGCCTAACTTGACATTTTACTTTCAAAGTATTTTGTCAAGTTCACACGTTTATACGTTCCCACGTTCACACGTTCACACGTTTATACGTTCACACGTTTCTACGTTTTCACGTTTTCACGTAGTTTCAAACAAAAATGTTGCAGAAGTATTCTGGTTATTGGTTATTTTACATATGTGAACTTGGTAAAATTAAGTCTTGAAAAATTAGAAATTAATACAGGAAGCTAACGCTTAGTCCACTGAAATCTTCGGCGAGCTCCTCTCCGGCCGTATTTCTTTCTCTCTTTAGCCCGGGGGTCACGAGTAAGAAGTTTTTCTTTTTTAAAGGGAGACTTAAGTTGAGGATTGTATTCTACTAAGGCTTTAGCCAAACCTAATCTTATAGCTCCTGCCTGTCCAGTAATACCTCCTCCTTCGGTTTTAGCCTTAACATCTACGGAAATTGATAGATTAGCTTTATTTAGAGGCTCTTTAACTAAAAGTCTGTGCAAAGGAGTAGTAAAATACTCATCCCATTTCTTCCCATTAATCAGGAATTTTCCTTTACCAGGAGCTATTAACTGAACTCGAGCAACTGCTTCCTTTCTCCTTCCTGAAGCCAAAATCTTAACTGGGCTTAAGGTCTCTTCTTTCTTCTGATTGCTATTTTGATTGGTATTTTCTTCTTTCATACTTCTACTAGTTTAGGCGATTGAGCCTGATGAGGATATTTATCCTCAGGGTATATCTTTAAAGAATCTAACATCCTTTTTGCTAATCTATTTTTGGGAAGCATACCTTTTACTGCCAAATATAAAACCCTAGAAGGATTCTTTTTCAGAAGTTCACTCAAACTAATCTCCTTCCTCCCTCCAGGATAACCTGAATACTTATCATAAACTTTTTCTAACATCTTTTTGCCAGTAAGCTTTACATACTTAGCATTTATCACCACTACATAATCTCCGGTTAAGAGAAAAGGAGTATAATAAGGTTTGTGTTTACCCTGAAGAATCTTAGCAATCTGAGAAGCCAATCTTCCCAAGGTTTTCTCCTTAGCATCTATTAAGAGCCATTCCCTCTTAATCTGGCCCTTCTTAGGAACTAAAGTTTTTCTTTTATCCATAGGCAGGTTTTTTAGCATATTTTCAGAAAAAAGTCAATATTTTTTCTATATTTTTTATATATTGAATCTAAGGTTCTTAAACTTAGAAAGAAATTCCAAAACAATCCTTGTAAAAAGAAAAAAAATGTAATAGAATTTCTCTATGGATTATCCTGAAAAGATCATAATAGATACTAGTATTTTTATAAACCCTCAATCTTTAATATTTTTTGGCTCTGCGCCTGAACAGGCGTTGGAAAACTTTATAGAAAAAGCAAAAAACAAAAAAGTTCTCCTGTATATGCCCCCTTCTACTTTTGAAGAATTAACAAAATTCTTAAAAGAAACTCCTGCAATTTCTAAGGTTCTTTCCTATATAAGGAAAAAACCTCCTAAAAAATACGAAATATTTATACCCTCTCTATTCCTCTATGAACTGGTGGAAGAAATGAGAAAAAGAATAAATAAAGGATTAAGGATAACTGAGAAATATACTCGTTATGGCCTATCTAAAAAGAAAGGAGAACAAGAATTAATAAAAGCCTTAAGGGAAGAATTCCGAATAGCCTTAAGAGAAGGAATAATTGACAGCGTTCAAGACGTGGACTTATTAATCTTAGCCAAAGAATTAAAGTCTCCACTCCTTTCTTCTGACCAGGGACTTATAACCTGGGCCCAGAAATTGGGGATTGAAACTCTAAACTTAAAAGAAATAAGAAGCTTTTTATTCAGTTAGGAGCAAACCTTTCTTAGAAATGAGTCAAAGAAAAAATTATCTCTCTCATTATATCCTGAAGAGTAATTATTCCATAAGGTCTTCTTCCTTTAAATACCAAAGCAATATTTTCTTTCTTCGAACGGAGAATTTTAAAAACATAACTTAAATCCTGGTTAATCCCTACTTTAAGAATAGGTCTAATCAATTCTCTCCAATCCTTGTAAGACTTATAAAATAAGTCAAAGATGTTGATATAGCCCAAGACTTTCCCCTCCTTGAACACCGGATACCGGGTAAAACCAAATTTCTTAGCAGTATTTAAAATTTCTTCCTGAGAATCTCTTTCTTTAAGAAAAACTACTTTATCTAAATCAATATAAACGTCTTTTACTTTAGACTGGTAAAAACCTAAAATATCTACGATAGCCTCCTTCTCTACCCGGTCAATTTCTCCCTCACTGTGTAAAGTTTCGGTCATTATCTTAAAATCATCTCTACTTAAGACTTCTCTCCTTGATGGAGAAAATGATTCTAAAGGCTGGGGAATTCTTCCTTTTTTAAACAAAAGTTTAACAACCAACAGGGGTAAAAACTCTATTGCTTTTATAAAGGGTCTAAAAATACTTTCCAGAAATCCTAAAAGGTTAAGAAAATGAAGTAAAAATCTTTCCTTAAAGATTCTTCCTATACTCTTAGGAATTAATTCCCCAAATAAAAATAAGACCGGGCTAAGAATTAAGGTAGCCCAGAAAGAAGGATTATTTACTTTTACTCTTATCAGAATAAGAGTAAAAAGGATAGAGATTACCACTATACAAAAATTAGTCCCGATAAGAGTTAGAGATAAAAAAGACTCAGGATTTAAATAAAATTTTTCCAAATTAGAATAAGACTTTAATCTTCCTTTTTTAAGAGATTTTATCTTAAGATAATCTGTGCAAACAAAGGCAGTCTCCAACCCTGAAAATAAACCAGCTAAAACTATAAAGAGAAAGACACCTCCTAAATAAATTAATGACAGAAACAACTGGTTCATTTTTTAATAACTCTTAAGGCAATAAGCCTCTTTTTAGTAGCTTTTTCTACTATAAACTCTAAATCCTTGTAAAATATCTTCTCCTTTTCCTGAGGAAACCTTTCAATCAAACTTAAGATAAACCTGCCTAAATTTACTTCTTCTTCTGGCAAATCTAACCCTAACTGATAATTGAGTTCTCTTATAGAAACGTCGGGAGAGACTAAAAATTCTTTATCTTTAATTTTCTCTACCTTATTTTCAGGAACTTCGTACTCATCGTAAATTTCTCCAAAGATTTCCTCCTGAATATCTTCTAAAGTAACTATTCCCGAAAACCCTCCGTATTCATCAATCACTAAAGCTATTTTTTCTTCCCGTTTAATAAGTTCTCTCAAGAGGTCATCTATTTTTTTAGACTCAGGAACGAAGAAAGCCTCCCTCGTCAAAGAATGGATATTCTTTCCTTTTTCCAAGAAATAATCTTTAGTTCTCAATACCCCCACAATATTATCAATGCTTCCTTTATAAACTGGCAGATAAGAATGTTTAACTTCTTTAAGAAAATCCTTTACCTTCTCTGGAGGTGTATCTATATCTAAAGCTTTAACTTCTGGGCGAGGAGTCAGAATTTGGCCGGCTTCCTTCTCAGCAAATTCTAATACTAAATGAATCATATCTTTTTCTTCTTTAGCTATTATTCCGGCTAATCTACCCAATTCTAAAGCAGTTTTAAGTTCTTCTTCATCTAAAAGCTGAGCTTTTTCTATTTCTTGAGGGATCCACTTTAAGAAAAATTTAGAAAAAGAAATAAAAATCCAGCAAAATGGCCAAAAAAGAATATAGAAAATTTTCAAAGGGAAAAGGGCAGTCAAAGAAAATTTCTCAGGGGTATTAATAGCTATCCCCTTAGGAAGAATCTCTCCCAGTATAAGAATAACAACTGCTGCAGAAAATACAGAGATTACTCCACCCCAAGAAGGAGATATTTTTATGAAGAATTTAGCAATTAAAGAAGATAAGGCAATATTCACTATCATATTCCCCATTAGGATTGTAGACAAAAGAAAATCAGGCTCAGACTTTAAACTCTCTATTCTTAGAGCTTTCCTATTCCTCTTCTTGAATTTTTCTAACTTTACTTTATTTAAAGAGAAGAAAGCTGTCTCTGAGCCAGAGAAGAAGAAGGAAAGAGCGATAAGAAAAAGAAATATTAAGGAGTCTATCATCTTAGAACCCTAAGGAACTCTCTCTTATCAGGAGAAGGATTGCTGAATGGGGTACTATCAAATATTTTTTCTTCTTAATTTTAACCTCTACAGCCTGTTCTTTCAAAAAAATACACCTATCCTCAGGTTTTGCCTGAAGGGGGAAATACTTAGGTTTCTCTTTCTGGTTAAGCCAGGCTTCCTCTTCTAAACAAGAAGGGTCAAAAACCGGATAACCCGGACCTACTTCAACCACTTTACCTGACCAGACTTTCTCTTTTTCTTTAAGCCCCTGGGGAAGATATAATCCTGCTTCAGTTTGGGCCTCTTCAGAATCAGGCTCAATTAAAACCTTATCTCCTACCAGGATAATCTCCTCGCTCATAAAGAATCAAATTTCTTCCTTATCTCTGAGATAAGTTAAGATAAAACTATCTAAAATCTTATAACTTTTTTTATCTAAATTTATAAACATAACCCCTAAACCCACTTTTTTTAAACCTTTTCTGTGAACCCTTCTTATTTCTCCTTGAAGCTTCAGGGATTTTTTACACCCGGGAAGAGTAAATTCTATCCAGATTATATTACTAACTTTTAAGTAAGGCAAGCTCCTAATTGAACTGGAAGCTATTTCAAAGTAAATTCCCGAAAGGCTTATGTCCTGAGAAACGCCTTTAAGGGAAAGGTTTTCTCCTTGAGGGTCTAAAGAGAAACTCTGAAATCTTATTATTTCCTTTAGAGGGATTCGAACAAACCCCCTCCTCTTATCTTTCTGAGAACTTATATCTCCTCTACAAAAAGGACAAAAATCTTGACCCTCAGGAATTAACCTTTTACAAATAAGACAAAATTTCATCTATTCTCAAGAAAATTCATAAAGAAAGCTATCTATTACTTATTTCTACGCCTTGAGAACGGAGGTATGTAAAAAGGCGAGAAAGCTCAGTTTCTTCTCCTTCAAATTTGACGATAGCCCATCCCATATCAGTAGAAAAAGAGGCTTCTAATATATTGGGGATAACTTCAAAATT
>JAGGWS010000047.1 GCA_021163425.1 Candidatus Omnitrophota bacterium | reverse complement strand
CACGTTTCTTTTAACGTAGCTGCTTGACTTGGCATCATCCGTATGATAAACTTTTGGTGGAGGTGATAAGATGTCAGAATATTTAGTTCCTATATCTATTGAGCCATTAGAAGAAGGCGGATATTTAGCTACAAGCCCTCTGCTTCAAGGGCTTATCGCTCAAGGTCGCACCATAGCTGAAACATTAGAAATAGCTGAAGATGTAGCACGTAAAATTATTGAATCCCTTATTGAACACAATGAACCCCTCCCTCAAGAATTAACCTCAAGAAAAGTTTCAACCGCTAAATTCGATACTCAAATCCCTGTCCCCCTGGAAGTATGAGTGAACTACCCTCATTAAAGCCAATTGATGTTATCCGTAAATTACGCAAGGCTGGTTTTATGTTTGATCGCCATGCCAAAGGAAGCCATGAAATCTGGTATAATCCCACCACACATAAACGGACTGTGGTTCCTAACCATCCTGGAAGAGATATTCCAAAAGGTACATTGCAGGCAATAATTAAAGAAGCAGGACTTACCATAGAAGAATTCAGCCGACTATAAGCTAACTCTGTTCAACTTTCCCCTGTTTATGCCAAAAACCAGCCTTCCCTGTATCTTAAGGCTTCAATTCTCTAATCAGGAAAGTTCTCTCAATCAAAGAAGTTCTTGGTTATTAGTTATTAGTTACACTGCCAGGTCTAATTATATTCATTGAAAATTGGAAATTGAAAATTGAAAATTGAAAATTTACATTAGGTATTAGGTTCTGGGTTTTGGGTACTGGGCATATCGGTTTCGTCTATCGTCTTTTCAAGTTCCCACGTTCTTACGTTCCCACGTTTTAACGTTTTTATATTCTTTTGAAAACATTTTGTCAAGTTACGAAGGCTTAAAGCCGTAACTTGACATTTTACTTTCAAAGTATTTTGTCAAGTTACGCCGCCACGGCTTCAATTTTAGTGAGGGTTATTTAAAAAGGTTAATTAAAGTATGGGGGCATATCTGATTATAGGGACACCACTGACAGGCTAAATAAGTAGGCTGAGGAGTAAAATCTCTTTCTCTTATACCTTTTTCTACTTTCCTTATCTTCTCTATTAACCCGGGGAAGTCTTCCTTCTTCTTCTGAGCCTTTCCTATTAAACCTGACTCTAAAAAGTGGAGCTCTACTCTTTCCGGTAACACTCCAAAACATTGATAATAACTAAAAGCATAAAGAGTCATTTGAAGACTCTCTTTAGCCTTTTTATCTGCTTCTTCCTGAGTATTGACTGAAGAAGATTTGAAGTCTATGATTATTGGTTTTCCATCTTCTAAATCAATCCTGTCCCACCTGCCTCTAATTATCAAATTATCTAAGGAAAAATGGAATTCCTTCTCTACTTCTGAAGGGATTTTTCCTTCTCTTTCCTGACGCTCATAGAATTTCCTCAGAGTATCTTTGCCTTCTTTCAACCTTAATTCTTCATGCTCTCTACTTATAAACCCCTCTGAACGCCAGGAAGAAAGAAATACTTCAATCATTTCTTCTAAGGTTATTTTTTCTCCTTTTTTCTTTGCTTCATTATATCTTTGTATTGCCTGATGAAGAGCATTCCCATAGATTACTGAATGATGCTGAATAATTGGCACTCTCAAAATATGGACAAACTTATACTTGAGAGGACAGGTAAGGTAATCATCAATATGATAATAACTTAAAGGAATGACTTTATCAGGAGGAATCTTCTCTAAGATAAGCCGGGAAGGGCTTTCTTTCCTTCCTCTTATTTTTATTAATTCCTGAGGCTCTCTTTTTAAAGGAGGGATTATTTTAGGTATATCTAAAGCTTCGTAGACAAATCTGCTTATTTTTCTAAGCCTTTTTCCTCCGTAGTCCTGAGAAGAGGTTAAAATAACCTCTTCTCTGGCTCGAGTTAAAGCCACATAAAAAAGCCTTCTTTCTTCCTGAATATGGTAATCTCCTGAAGGTAAAATATCTTTATAGAGCTGTTTAGGAAGCTCTAAAGAAGGAGACCTTTTAGGCCAGGGAAATTTACCTTCAACTAATCCTACTATAAACACAACTCTGAATTCTAAACCTTTAGCTTTGTGAACGGTTAAAATGTTTACGGCATCTACATCTAACCCTGCTTCTTCTATTTCTGGAGAGACCCCCCCTTCAATTATCATATCTAAATAATCTACAAAATAATGAAGGCGCGCTTCCCTGGTTAATTGCTCATACTCTCTTATACTCTCAAAGAATTTAGCAATATTTCTTATCTTCTGTTCAGCTTCTAAGGTCTCTTCTCTAAGAAAAGAAGACAAAATCCCCTTTTCAGTAAGCCAGAGATAAAGAAGTCTTCCTGTAGATTCAGTTGAAGCTATCTTTATATAGTTTTCTAAATCCTTAAGACACTCTTCTATTTTATCAACTGAACTCTGGCTAAGAGAAATTTCATCTTTAACTTCTTCTAAATTTTTAAGGACAGAAAAAAGAGGCTGATTTTTAGAAGAAGCGTAATTTGTAAGAGAAAGAAGTTCGATCTCATTTATCTTATAAAGTTTTTCTATAAAATAATAGAGGCTTAAAGAGTCAAAAGGATTGGCTATTAACTTTAAGAAAGTAATACAGAGGCGGATTTCTTCCTGTTGGAAAAGACCTCTGTTTCCCGAAAATCTCCAGGGAATGCCCAGAATATTCAGGGATCTCAAAAAAGGGTCAGCATCATTATTAGACCTTACCAGGATTGCAAAATCTCTATATTTATAACCTTGTTTTTCTACCCGCTCCTTTATTGTTAAACTTACAAAATCTGCTTCCTGGCTGTAATGTTCAAAATAGCAAAATTTAACTGGAGTTATTTGCCTTTCTTGAGCAGGTTTAAGGTGCTTATCAATTTTAGCCTGAATCTCTAAACGGTCAGGATTATTATGCTGAACTAATCTGTAGGCTGTATCCAGTATTGCTTTTTGAGAACGGTAATTTATGTTTATACTTATTTTTTGAGCTGAAGGATAAAAATTCATAAAGTTTATGATATTACTAAAAGCTGCTCCTCTAAATCTGTAGATAGCCTGGTCATCATCGCAGACTACCATAATATTTCTCTGAGAACCTGCCAATTCCTTAAGAAGCATAAGCTGAGAATAGTTTGTATCTTGGAATTCATCTACTAATATATATTTAAAATTTTCCTGATACTTTTTAAGAATTGAGGGGCACTCTCTTAAAAGTTTTAAAGCTAAATAGACCAGACTTGAAAAATCAAGCTTTCCTTCTTGAATCTGCAATTCCATATATTTTTTGTAGGAAAAGGCTATTTCTTTCTGGCGTTCTTTTTCTTCTCTTTCTGAGGGTGTAGTTTCAGGAAGATTTTGAGCATACTCTATATATTCATCAGGACCTACATCCTCATCTCTTGCCCGGTTAAAAATACTTAAAAAAACCTCAATGAATTTAGCAGGAGAACCCAAAGGCCTGTATTTCTTAAGGGGAAAACTAAATAAATGTTCTCTAAAAAACACCACTGCTTGCTCCTGAGTTAAAATTTCAAAGTCAGGGTCTAAACCAATTTCTAAGGCATTCTCCCTTAAAATCTTATCCCCAAAGGAATGAAAAGTAGAAACCCAGACATCCACAAAACCGTAAGGAACCAATATATCTATTCTTTCCTGCATCTGGTTGGCTGCTTTATCAGTAAAGGTCAAAGCTAAAATCTCTGAGGGAGAAGCTTTCTTGGTAGTAATAAGATAAGCTACCCTCTTAGTAATAATCTCGGTCTTGCCTGTGCCTGCTCCAGCAATTACTAAAAGAGGTCCTTGAGTGTGAGTAACTGCTTTTCTCTGTTGAGGATTTAAGCCTTCTAATAAATCCATCTTCCTTTTTATATCTTCTCTTTACAAGTCTATCGATGTTAATTTTATCTTGACAATCTCTTTATTTCAAGTATACTTTTCAAAAATCAAATACTGAATTTAAAGACTCTTTTTTAAACCTGTTGAATTAAGAAAATGAGTAAACGCTGTTTTTTTTGCGGAAAAAAATCAGCTACCGGCTCCTCAATTCAAAGAAGAGGTTTAGCCAAGAAAAAAGGGGGGGTAGGGAAAAAGATTACTGGTATAACTAAAAGGAAGTTTAAGCCCAACCTTCAAAGAGTAAAAGTTCAAATAAATGGAAGAATAAGAAGAGTTTTAGCCTGTACTAAGTGTATAAAAAAGGGAAAAGTCAAAAAACCCCTTCTTTCCAAGCTCACCTAAGTTCATAGCTCATAGTTCATAGTCGTGATTAAAAGACGATAAATGATAGTAAGTTATTGTCGGTTTCGTAAAACGGTTACATAATTTTTCAATTTTCAATGTAACAGTTTATCATACGTAAAATAACCAATAACCAAGATATAATAACCAATAATCAGCGTAACGAAATGTTCCAGCAGGGTGGAGGTTAAAAAAATATTGACAGTATATATATTGTATACTATGATAATCTTAGTTAATCTTTGATAATCATTAAGCTGGATTGAGTATATTTCTGAAAAAGAAAGGAGAAAAAAGATGAAGGGAAAACTTTATAATACTAAAGAAGCAGCCCAGATTTTAGGTATTTCTAAGCAGACTCTTTTCAGGTATGAAAAGAAGAAGATTTTTCCTCCTCCGAGGAGAAACCCTATTAATAATCGGAGAGAGTATACTCAACAGGATATTTTAAGACTTAGAAAAATTTTAGGAAGAGTATGAAGAAGGTAATAAGTTTAGTAGTTAAAGATAATAATTTGAAGGCTATAGAAATAGTAAAGAAGGGAGATCGTTTTCTTCTCTCCTATATTAAGGATAAGCAAGATTTTATTTCTAAATATAAAAAACCTCCTTCTGGGGTAGTGGTTACTTTAATTTCACCGGTTTTTATTAAGTCTCTTTCTTTAAAAAGAGAGGTGCAAAAAAATAAAGAAAAGCTTCGAGAAGTAATTTCTAAGAATTTAGGTTTCTCTTTGGAAGAGGCTTACTGGGATTATTCTTACTTAGCTGATAAGCTTACTTTTTTTGTAGTAAAATCCAAAGACGTAGAAGATGTTTTCTCTTTTTTAAATTCTTTAGGCCTTAATCCTGTTTTTTTAACTTCTAAAGCTCCTGCTCTTTATAATTATTTTATTTTTAATTACCCCGATTCTAAAGATTTTTCTCTTCTTTATCTGGAGAAGGATAGTTTTAGTTTCCTGGCTTTTCAGAAGGGTAAATTCTTTTTTTCAGAAATTCCTTTCCATCATTCAGATGTTTTAAAAAACCTGGAGATAATAGTTTCTGAACTCACCCGTCTTAGAGATTATCTGCGTTCTAAAGGATTCTTTACTTCTGAGGTCTTTTCTTCTCTTTTTGTCTGCGGAAGACGGGAGGAAGTTTTCTTAAATAGACTTTCTAAAAGTTTAGCCTGTCCAGTTATTTTTTTAGAGCCTAAAAATGATATCCATCTTGAGGAGAATTTAACTTTTGAACCCGAATTAGTGCTTCTTTTGGGGACTGGCTTAGGTTTTTTTCAGTCCGAATTATTAAGGATTAACTTTCTTAAAGAGAAGGTTCAAAGAGAGAAACTTAAAGTTTTAAAGAGAAAATTCCAGAGGTTAGGGTTAAGCCTGGGAATACTTGTTCTTATTGGACTTTTTGCAGGGGATATTTTTCTTATTAGAAGCATTTTTAAGAATACTCAAGTTTTGAAGGCGAAAGAGGAAGTTTCTAAAAAGATATTACCTGTGTATAAGAATTTAATTTCTCAAAAAGAAAGACTAACACGTTATATTGAGCCTTTAGAGAAAAAAGTCTCTCAGAATAAATCCTTAATAGAAGTAATAGATGCAATAGGTAATTCGTTAGGAGAGCTTGAGCTAATTAGTTTTAATTTTTCTGCAGAAGACTCTAAAATAGAGATTCTTCTTAAGGCTAAGAATTATGAGGAGGTGTCAAGTTTCCTCAGGAAATTAAGGAAAACCGAGTATTTTAAGGAGATTAAACCTTTATCTTCTTATCTTCAACGAGAGGGAAAAGAAGAATTTATTTATTTTAGAATGAGAGCTCTGGGGAACTAAGATGTCTGTTAAATCTAAAACAATAGTTACATTAAATATTGCTGGGGCTGTTGTCTTGATTTTTTTAACTTTTATAAATTCAAATTTAGAAAGGAAGATTCAAAACTATACAGTTCAGATAAAAGAGCCAGTTACTAAAGAGAGGTTAGAAGAATTGAGGGAAGAGATACGCTTTTTAAAGAAGAAGCTCAAAGGTTTAACAGAGCTTTTTCGGGTTCAAAAAGAGGAAGAAGTCTTAGACCCTGAGATATTTTTTGCTCAGAAGATTAATACCTTGAGGAAACAGCTTTTAAGAAAGGCCGAGGCAAAAGGGATAGCTCCTCCTCAGATGGAAATGCCTGAGAGTCTTCCTTCTCAAGAAGAAATACCTTACTATCTTGCTCAGTTAGAGAACTTAGAGAGAGCAGTAGATTTAGGTTTAAGTTCTAATATAGATTTTGAGAGTGTGAAGATATTAAAGCCGGCTTCTTTGGGAGGCTTAAGGCGTTTAAGTATGGAGTTAGGATTTAGAACAGAAGGGAGCGCTTTCTCTAAATACCTCCTTCTTCTTGCAGAAAATAAATCTCTTCTTAATATAGAATGTTTAGAGTTTAAAACTGAGGCAGGGATAGAGGGGGTTATTAAAATTTCTAACACTCTGGTAGATAAAGAAGCTTTTAATTTAGTTTCTCAAGATATTCAGGGGACTGACTATAAGAGAAAGATTTTAGTAGAAGATGGCTTAAAAGAAAGGTTCTTAAAAAATAAGATTTTTGTTGAGAAGAAAAAGAAGATTTTAGCTCCGGCTAAGAAGTCTCGACCTCTCTCTTCTAATAAAGTTCAGAGGTTTTTCTATAGAGGTATTGGAATTTTGCAAGGTGAGAGGGTAGCAGCTTTAGAAGATAGTTTGAAGGGTGAAATGTTATTTTTGACCACAGGGGATAGAGTGGAGGATTTTGAAGTTAAAGAATTTGGCGATACCCAACTTATTTTAGAAAATATTAAGACTTCTAAGGAATTAATATTAAAGAGGCAATAGTAAAAACAAATTTTTGGTAACTAATAATATAAAAGGAGGCAGGATATGAGATTTTTTAAAGCAGGAATATTAGTCTTTATCTTTTCTCTTATTTTTTCTACAGGCTATACCCAATCTGAGCTAAAATCTCTTGAGGATGCTTATTTAAAAGGAAATTATGCCTTTGTAGTGAATAAGAGTAAGAAGATTTTGGAAGAAGAGGTTAATAACCCCCTTGTTTTAGATTATCTCAACAAAGCCTTAAAAGCAAACCAGTTGCTTAAGAGAGCCAGGAAATATTTGAGTTCTGGGAACTATCAGGAAGCTCTAATATTGTTATCTCAACTCAAGAGTGAGTCTCCTAAAGCTTCTTATTTAGATAAACTTATAAAAAATGCTTCTAAGAAGAGAGAAGCTCAAGTTTATAAAGAGAAACTTTCTGAGTTCAACGGTTTATACTTTCAAATAAGCTCTCTAATAAAAGACAGGAATTTTTCTCTGGCTCAAGCTAAATGTAATTATCTGGAAGAGAATTTTTCTGAGGAGAAAGCATTTTCTAAAAGACTTCGCAGTCTCAAAGAATGGTTAAATAGAGAATTAGCCAGAGAGGAGAAGAGAAAAAGAGAGAAGAATTTTACCCTTAGATTAAAGGAGGCTAAAAAATTGATTTCTCAAGGAGATTATGCTTTAGCGAGGGATTTTTTAAAAAACTTACTTAGAGATTACCCTGACCGGAGAAGAGTCTTTTCCCTTCTTAAATATGTAGAGAGAAGACTTAAGAGAAGCAAAGCCTCTCCTCCAGTTAAAGAAGCTCCCTCTAAAAGGACTCTTCAGGGAGTAACTAAGCAGAAAGAAATAGAAACTTTAAGTAAAAAAATCTCTTTAATTATAGAAGCAGAAAAGTTTATTCAATCTGAGAATTATAGAAAGGCTTATTTTATTCTTAAAGAACTTTCTGTAATTTATCCCCGGGATGAGAAGATTAAAAATCTATTAAGTCAAACTAAGGTTAAATTGGAGAAGGAAGAAGCCAGAAAACAACTCCAGGAAAAGAAAGACTTAGCCAGCAAAATAGAAAAACTCATTGCTGAAGAGGATTTCATCCAGGCCCAAAAAACTCTCAGCCTCTTCAGTTCCAAATACCCCCGGGATAAAGCACTGAAAAAATTAACCTCCCTTCTTAAAGAAAAGAAAGCTGAAGTCAGAAAAAGAGAAGAGGCTATAAAAAGAGAAGAGGCTATAAAAGAAAGACGTTTTAGAGAAAGACTCTTTTCTGATTTGGCTTCCTGCAAACGGAAAGTCTTAACCTCCATAAGGGGAAAGAATTATTCTCAGGCAAAAGCCCTCCTGGAGGATTTAGAAAAAAAATATCCCCACCAGAAGCATGTGTTAAATTTTGTGAGTTCAATGAAATTAAAGATTAAGAGATTAGAAACCAGAACTAAAGAAAAAATATCTGAAAAGGAAAAAGTCGCCCTTTCTAAAATTAAGAAAAAAGCTCCTGTAGTTTCTAAAAAGGAACCAGCCAGAGCCATTTCTCAGGAGAAAATTTCTTTGGATAAAGAGAATCTTTTAGAAAAGGTAAGAAATCTTATCGCATCGGAAGATTATGAAGGAGCAGAAAAAATTTTGATAGGGTTGAAAGCAGATTATCCTGAGGATAAAGAGATAGATTCTCTTGTTCATTATGTAGGGCTTAAACTCACTTCTAAGTCCCCGGGGAGAAGAGGGGAGGGTAAAGCAAAGCTTCAGCCTCAAGAAGAAAAAACCTCCCCTGATTTTACTAAAGGTGTTGAGAGTTCTCAGAAATTTTCAAAGAAAGAGAAAGAAGATGAGGAGAAGATAGGGAAGATAAGAGAGCTTTATTATCAAGGGCTAAAATTCTATAAACAAGGTCGCTACAGACAGGCAATCGAATCCTTTAGGCAAGTAATAAGACTTGAAGGGAATCCCCGCATTTATTATACTCCTTCTGCTCGTAAACTAATTAAGAAAGCTGAAGAGAAATTATATAAGGAGTCCAGAAAGAATGCTTTATTGGAAGAGGAGATTTCAGACAGAGAGATGCTTGAAGAGGTTTCAAAATCTGCTACCCCTCCTTATCTTGAGCCTCTTAAAAAAGAAGTTGAATCTAAACTTATTTCTTTAGTAGAGATTCCCGAGATTAGGAGGAAGCTAAATAAGAAGATAAATCTGGATTTTGATAATGTAAATTTAAAATACATAGTTGATTTTATTTCTCAAGAGACAGGAGCAAATATTATTATTTCGGGCAAAGTTTTAGAACAGAAGCCCAAAATTACTGCTAAGTTTGATAATATCCCTGCTTATGAAGCTATAAAGTATATGCTTAAGAGTGCCGGGCTTTCTTTTCGGACAGATAAAGATATTTTGTGGATTGCCTTGCCTCAAGAGATAGAGAGTGAGGAGATAGAGACCAGGATTTATAAGCTTACCAGAGGGGCAGGATTATTTACTGAATTTTCTACTTCTGAGACCTCGGAGGCAGGGTTATCCAGTTTTGCCTCTATCTCTAAGATTCAGACTGTCGAAGATACCCTGAAAGAAGCCGTGGACTGGCCACAAGGTGCGAAAGTAGTCTTAGATAAGAGGACTAATTCCCTGATAATTACCAATACCCCTAAGAATCTTCAGATAATTGAAGATATTCTCTATAATTTAGATATTACGCCTTACGAAGTATTGATTGAGGCAAGGTTTTTAGAGGTGGATGTCACTGACCTTGAGGAGTTAGGTTTTGAATGGAAGATGAATGCCGATGCTGCTGTGGAGGAGAAAGGAGGGGCCTTTAAACATGGATTTGCTGAAGATAGTGGAGTTGATTTTACAAGTTTTTCCAATGCTTCTGAGGGGCTTAATTTAACTTATAAAGGAGTCTTGACTGCTCCCCAATTCCAGGTTGTTCTTCATGCTCTGGAAAAGTCTGAGAAGTCTAAAACTCTTTCTGCTCCCAAGGTTACTACTTTAAATAATCAGTTAGCTACGATGAAGATAGTGGATGAGTGGATTTATCCTACCCGCTATGAGTTTCAAATAGTTCAGTATGATTTAAATGGAGATGGTGATTATGATGATGCCGGAGAGACTCAATATGAGAATGTTCCTGTTGATTTTGTAAGAAGAGATGTAGGTATAATTTTAAAGGTTATACCTTCTGTAGGTAGTGATAGAAAAACTATTACCCTTTCCCTTATTCCCGAGGTATCTGATGCTACCAAGGACTATTTTGAATATACCGGAGATGTGAAACTTCCTAAATTTAGTTCTCGAAATTTAGCTACTACTGTCGCTGTTAATAGTGGAGATACCGTAGTTCTGGGAGGATTAATTAAAGAGGTAAGAACTAAGAATAATACTAAAGTTCCTATTTTGGGAGATATCCCTTTATTGGGGAATCTTTTCCGGAAGAATTCAGACAGTATTCAGAGGAGAAATCTTTTGATTTTTGTTACGGCTAAACTTCTTTCTCCTTCGGGGGAAGAGATTACCCTTTCTGAGAAGACCCCTTGAGAAGTGGCTATGTAAATTTCCAATTTTCAATGAATAAGTTTAATTAGACCTGGTGGTGTAACTATAACTGGTAACCGGTAACCAGGAACCAGTAATAACGTGAGAACGTGTGAACTTGACAAAATACTTTGAAAGTAAAATGTCAAGTTACGGCTATGTAAATTTTCAATTTCCAATTTTCAATGAATAAGTTTAATTAGACCTGTTATTATTTTTTCTGGCCTCTTCAAAAAACTCTTTAGAACCAAGATATTTCTTATTTTTTTAAGGTTGATTTGATAAAGATAATTAGTTACAATTTAAGTAAGTATGGAAAAAATTTAATAATAAGATTTGAAAAAACAGGAGGAGGGGGAGATGGTATTAAGT
>JAGGWS010000019.1 GCA_021163425.1 Candidatus Omnitrophota bacterium | reverse complement strand
GTTATTTTGCAAAATCCTTATCCAATGTATTTTTATCCTGATAATCTATTGGAGAGTATTATAATTTTCCAGAAAGGCAAAAAATTTAATTACCGTTCTATCCCTAAAGAAGTAAGAGAGGCTTCCAAAATAGACAAAAAAGAATTTTCGGATAACAAATGGTATATGACACTTTGGGAAATGAATAATGTATTACCCGGTTCTCCTTTAGAAAAGGATATTGCTGCTTTTCCAGAGGAGTTGCCTTATAGAATAATAAAGCTCTTTTCCTACAAAGGGGAAACTGTTCTAGATCCTTTTGCTGGAAGCGGTACAACAATGAAAGTGGCGCGAGATTTGGGCAGGAATAGTATCGGCTTTGAGATAAAGAGATCTCTTATCCCTATTATTAAAGAAAAATTGGGTTTTGGAGAACAAGGCGATCTATTTAAGACTGACGACAAACTAGAAATAATTATTCGTAAATCAGGAAAATATGGACCTATCCGCTAAAATTACGGGAATAAAATATAAACCATTTCTTTGCGCAAAATTAAATGCTTTTGCGTTGAAGGATTTGGAGCAGGCGTTGGCAACAAACGCGGTTTTTATTTTGAATATAGACAAAGAGAACAGTGTCGCCGTTAGTTGGTGGGTATCTGCCAAGCGCACCCGTTCTTATCCGTATGCAAGAGTTTACGACACGCTCAATTTTGCCGGAAAGAAAATTACAATCATTCCGGTTGTAAAGGACGAAGGCAAGGAAGGCGATAGGGATTTTCTGCAATGGGACACAATATCGCTAATGAGCTTACTCGGTGTTTATGTAATTATTGGCTATTATGTTGAAGCTGAAAGAAGCACCCGCTATCGCCACAAAATAACAAACCAGCGTTTTGATATCCCGTATATCAAAAGAAAGATTAAGGAAATTCTTTCCTATCAATCAGATGCCTTACATTGGAATCTTTCTCAAGTCGATAAAGTTGGTGAAGTTGCCCAGAAAGCATTAAAAAGTTATGAATTAATTTCAAAAAAGACTAAAGTTGAGATGCATTCTTGGAGTAGCGCAGAAAAAAGGATAAAACAATTGCAAAAAGGAAAAGAGAAATTTATGAATCTTTCTCGTACCTTGGCAGAGAAGGCTCAGAGACGAGAAAGTATAACGACTCAACCTAAAGAGTATTTATCCGGAGAAAAAGGTATTATTACAATCAAAAATTATCTTGGCGGCTTTTATTATTTCACAGTGGATGAAGTCGAGTTAAAAGGAAAGGAAGTTTATCTAATAGAAGGTAAGCATAGCAAAGGAACATTACCGTCTATTGGTGATATAAAAGATGGATTGATCAAAATGATTTTATTTACAAATTTAGAGGATGTAAGAATTAACGGAGAGAGCTTTAAACCAAAACCTGTTTTGAAATTAACGGTGAAAAATCATTTTGATGTTAGAAAATTAAGCAAAACTCAAAAAAGGATTTTGGAATTACTAAGTAAAGAGTCGAAAATAAATAAATTTGAAATTATTTTACAATAAGTAATTATGAGAAGTAAAAATGTTTTTGTAATTTCTAAAAAGGATATCCAAAGTATTGCCTTAAAAAAGTTTGGAGAAAAACTGAACCTGGAAGAATTAGAACAGATTAAAAAAGGGGTAGAATTCGGATTGGAATGTTGGGAAGAAGTTGTTATAGAGGCAATTTCTGAAGTTTTAGAATACAGAAAAAAGGAAATAAAGTAAAATAAAGAATTCAAAGAGAAAATTCAAAAAAATCAAACAGGTTGCTAAAGAAAAAATGATGGAATAATAGATGTATGAGATATACAAAAGTTTTTGACAAGAAGTTTATAGAGAGTTTGCCTTCTTTCGATAAATTTTCGAATCCCGCTGTGGTATCTCTTTGTAAACGCAAGGAACCATCTATTAAAGCTTTCAAGGCACAAATTGAGAAATGGTTTCTTAATCTGCCCGATCAAGAAAAAGCTGATGTGTATAGTCGACTACGCAGCAAAGACGACAAACAGCATTTATCAGCTTTCTACGAATTATTATTCCATCAGTATTGTCTAGAAGAAGGATGGGAAGTAAAAAAACACTCTTCAGTAGAAGGCCAAATTCCTGATTTTCTGATAACTACACAAAACGGAATAAAGTTTTTCTTGGAAGTTGCTACTGTAATGGATAAGGAAGAAATGAAGAGAAATGAAGAGAGGTTTAATAAGTTACTTAGAAAAATAAATAAAATAGAGACAGATTTTTTAGTGTCGGTACATCTTAAAGAATGGCTTAAAGAAGAGGTAAACTATGCTGCGATAGCTAAAAAGATAAAGAATTGGTTAAAAACTCTTATTCCAAAGGATAAAGCTCATTACAATATTGAGATACATGGCTTCGGATTCTGTGGATCAATAGATGCAAGTTATTATGCTGAGTTAAAACCAAAAAAGGTTGTGTATACATCTGGTCACCCCCAGGATTTAGTGGAAACCTCTTTATAGAACAAGTAAAAGCCATCATTAGAGATAAGATTAAAAAATATAAGTTTATTAAGAAAGCCAAAAAGCTCTTTGTGATAGCTATATGTAGTAGTGGAGGGTTTATGCTAAACGAAGCAGCTGTTGACCATGCGCTTTATGGCCATATAGTAATATCATGGAGCGTTAATAATCCTAAGGCCGAAAGGCGTGTCCATAGGGATCATAGTGGACTTATTACTCCCAATCCTGGGCTTCTTGGCCAACCCCAAAGGATAATCGTAAAACTTCCTGTTGAGATTTTTTCTAAAATGCCTCAGTTAGCAGAGACAAAAGGGAAAAAGAAAAAAGGATATATAACCTTAAAATGGATTAATGACAAGAAACAGCTTATTGTGTTTAAATAAAATAGTTATTGATACCCCGTTCTTCCCCAAAACTAACAACACTAAGTCCGCCGAAGGCGGACAGAGAGGGTGAGAAGTACCGGCGCAGAATTCTGCTCTCAGCCAGAGGCTGATCCGCCTTTGGCGGAAAAATAGGTTCGAACACCGTTCAGTAATTGCGACCAGATGCGATATTCGTCAGTTCAGGCAGAATTCTACAGTGGTATTTTTTACTCTTTCTATTCACCTTCGGCAGACTGGAATAAAGGGAAGGAAAAAAGTTGCGTTTGCTCCATCCAGCTTCTGCGCGGGCAACGAAAAAGAATTCCCTTGATATTCTGTTTGACTCTCTTTAAAAATTTTCATATACTATTAATAGGTAAAAGTAATACCTGTATATTTAGTATAGTAAAGTTTTACTACAATATCAAAGACAAAATCCACAATAGGAAAGAATATCAAAAAATATCGGGAAAAACTTGGTATTCCCCAAGATAAATTATCTAAATTAGCTGGTATTACTTTGCATACTATTACAAAAATTGAGTCTGGCGCTACACCTGATCCAAGAATTGGAACGGTTAAAAAAATTGCTAAAGCACTTAATGTTAGCTTAGATGAGTTAATAAAATAACAACTATGAATACTCTATGGAATAAAAATCAAGAAAGAGACTTTTTCGTAAAATCATTAAAGTTTGCCACTCCTGAGCAACTCTTTTATTTCACTAAAAATAAAAAGTTCTATGCTTATTGGCCAAAGAACTATAAGGGTAGTAAAACTACTCTGCAAAGCAGAAATGCTTTAATCGGTGCTTATACAGAAAAATGGACTACAGATTTGTTTACTGAAATAGCTGAAGAGGTTAGAGGGTATTCTGTGCAGAATGTAGTATCAGAAGAAATAGGATTAACAAGACAATCACCGGCAGATGTAGCAATCTGCAAAACAAGAAATGTCAATCAAAAACCATCGGATATTCTAATGATAATAGAAGTTAAAATGTCTGTAGTTTGGAATTGGGAGTTTATTCCAAAAGACAAACAAAATTTTGAATTAATCTGTATTGGAGATTATAGAACTCACCAGGGAAGCCCAAGCCTATTGCGATCTGATACGATGTTAAAGGCAATTGGTAAAAGTATTAATATTAGAGTTTCAAGCATATCTTCCTCGAAAATTCCTATCGTTATAATTGGTAATACACCAATAACAAATAGCTATTATGAAAAGGTTGATTATTTAAAAAGAAACGGTATCATTCAAGGATTTTGGTCGATAAATCCAAAACCTTTAGATAATGATGGAGAAAACATAAAGAATACTCCTTTTAAAGGGTTTTATCGTTTTGACAACTACGATGAATTACAAAAAGCGTCTTTAAAACTCCTAAAAGAAGAAAGGGAATTCTTTTCCAGTATGCAGACCAAAAGAAGACTTGGGGAGATTATTGAAATAGCGAATAGAGAGTCTACTTATGAAGCAAAAGCGCAACGTTTCTTAGAATTGTTAAGAGAATCTAACGAAGGATAAAATTATGAAGTCTACTAATTCTTATAAAAGGAGAAAAAACGGAACACAAACCAGCTCATTTGGAACACCTGGTCGTATTAATCATGACTCTACAAAATTTTATAATAGCAGACTATATGAAGGTTTAAATCAGGAGAAGAAAAATATCAAGTACATTGGAAATAAAATAGACGAGAAATATCTTAATAAAATTTTCTGTAAAAGTAGCGAAAAAATGTCTGAATTACCCGATAATAGTGTCCACTTGATGGTAACCTCACCGCCCTATAATGTAGGAAAAGATTATGATGAAAATTTATCTCTCAAGGAATATAGAGATTTATTAAAGAGAGTATTTAAAGAAACATATAGAGTTTTGGTCCCAGGGGGTAGAGCCTGCATTAATGTAGCTAATTTAGGGCGGAAACCTTATATTCCTTTACATAGCTTTATTATTGAAGATATGCAGGAGTTAGGGTTTTTGATGCGAGGAGAGATTCTTTGGGATAAGGGATCAAGTGCTAGCCCCTCAACTGCTTGGGGAACATGGCTTAAAGCTAATAATCCTGTATTGAGGGATATCCATGAGTATATTTTAGTTTTCTGTAAAGATACTTTTACTCGCAAAAATCCTTATAGACGGAAAAGTACAATTTCTAGAGAAGAATTTTTGGAATTTACAAAGAGCGTATGGAGTTTCCCAGCAGAAAGAGCTAGTAAAGTAGGACATCCTGCTCCTTTTCCAGTAGAGCTGCCTTACCGTTTGATCCAGCTTTATACATTTGAAGGAGAAATTGTTTTAGATCCTTTTGTAGGATCAGGAACCACTTGTATAGCAGCAATAAAAACTAACAGAAAATATGTTGCTTATGATATTGATAGGAAATACTGCAATTTGTCCGAACAAAGAATAAGACAGTTTTTACAGGAGCAGATTACATTATTTAGTGAAAAATAATTATGATAGCCCAATAAATAGCGAAGGGGCTTATAATAAAAGAAGGGGCAAAAGGTATTGATAAGTTAGAAGCATTTCTGGCAACGAAGAATATCAGATTTTTAGGAATGATAGAATTCCTTAGAAATTTACAAAGTCTTCGCTCAACAGGAGTAGCACACCTTAAAGGGAAAAAGTATGATAAGATTAGAAAGGAGTTTGGTTTTGGAGAAAAAGAGTTGTCAAAAGTATTTGATGAGATTTTAATAAAAGCAATTCGTGTTTTAAATTCATTAGAAAGTAAATTTTTAAGTAAGAATCCGTCCCGCTCCTTCCAAAAATTAACAAATCTAAGTCCGCCGAAGGCGGACAGAGAGGGTGAGAAGTACCGGCGCAGAATTCTGCTCTCAGCCAGAGGCTGATCCGCCTTTGGCGGAAAAATAGGTTCGAACGCCGTTCAGTAATTGCGACTGTAAAGATATTTAAGACTAAGTTTTTAATCTGGGATACTGAAGCTAAGAGTTTTCGTATTAGTAGGAGTTAAACTCTTAAGAGATGAGGTTAAAAGATTTAGTTCCGGGTTTAGTTTTTTATGTTAATTTTAAATTTGGCTTCAAGATGGAGGAGAATTTATGCCGGTAGTAAGATATCATTTAATTTTTAAAGGCCAGGTTCAGGGAGTAGGGTTCAGGTTTACTACCCAGAGGGTTGCGAGAAAATACAGAATAATCGGGTGGGTGAGGAATAATCCTGACCGGACAGTAGAAGTAATGGCTGAGGGAGAAAAAGAAAAGTTAGACTTATTTTTGGAAGAGATAAAAGATTATTTTAAAGGTTATATTTCTGACTACGAATTAAAAATTTCTGAAGCTAGTGGAGAGTTTAAGGATTTTCAGATAGTCTTCTATTAGGATTATGCAGGTAGTCTTATTAGCAGATATCCACTCTAATTTGGAGGCCCTTCTTCAGGTTCAGAAAAAAATAAAAGAACTTTCTCCGGATAAGGTTATCTGTTTAGGAGATATAGTTGGTTATGGAGCAAAGCCTTCAGAGTGTATTCAAATAGTAAGAGAGAATTACTATGCAGCTGTTGCCGGAAATCACGAATATGGCGTTTTAGGCAAGAAAGAGCTTTCTTTTTTTAATCCCTATGCCCGCGAAGCTATCCTCTGGACCAGAGCTAAACTTAGTTTTTCTGATGAGCTTTATCTTAGAAGTTTAGAATTAATCTACCAGAATAAAAACTTTCTGGGAGTCCACGCTAGTCTCTATGAACCTTCAGAATTTCATTATCTTGACAATTATTCTTATATTTTTAGAGATTTCAAGGTTTTAGAAGAAAGTAAATTTAAGCTATCTTTTGTAGCTCACACTCATATCCCTTTTGTTTTTTTTTACAAAGGAGGAAATCTTTACCGGGATTATTCTTCTTGTATAGAATTAAATCCTAAAAGTTATTATATTATAAATGTAGGCAGCGTAGGCCAACCTCGGGATAGAGATAATCGGGCTTGTTTATGTGTAGTAAATTTTGATAAAGGTATAGTAAAATTTGAGAGATTAGAATATAATATTAACAAGACTCAACAAGAAATAAAATCAGCAGGATTGCCTTTAATCTTAGCTAAGCGTTTAAAAGAAGGCTGGTGATATTTTAATTATGAGCAAAGATTTAAAAAAAATTAAGAAAGAAATTGAAGAGTTAAGAGAAGAGATAAGAAGGCATGATTATCTTTATTATGTCTTAGACAACCCTGAAATTTCTGATAAGGAATACGATGGCTTAGTAAGAAGGCTTAAGGAATTAGAAGGAAAATACCCTCAATTTATTACTCCCGATTCTCCTACCCAGAGAGTTTCCGGTCAGGTTTTAGAAGGGTTTAAGACAGTAAGGCACAGGGTGGCTATGCTTTCTCTGGATAATACTTACTCTACTGAGGAAGTAAGGGAGTGGGAGGCAAGGAATAAAAGGTTATTCAAAAAAGAAGTAGAGTTAGACTATGTAGTTGAGCCTAAGATTGACGGCGTGAGTTGTTCTCTTACTTATCAAAAAGGAGTTTTAGTTTTGGGAGCTACCCGGGGAGATGGTTCAGTGGGTGAAGATATCACCGCCAATATCAAAACTGTGAGTTCTATTCCTCTTAAGCTTTTAGGTAAAGATGTGCCTGAAGTTCTGGAGGTAAGAGGTGAAGTCTATATGGAGAAAGAGGATTTTCAAAGGTTGAATAAAGAGAGGGCCAAACAAGGAGAACAGCCTTTTGCTAATCCTCGCAATGCAGCATCAGGTTCTTTAAAACTTCTGGAGCCGGCATTAGTAGCAAAAAGGAGACTTAAGTGTTTTATTCATTCTTTTGGCTATAGTGAAGGTTTTAGCTTTAAATCTCATAAAGAGTTTTTAGAAAAAGCTAAAGCATGGGGGTTGAGAATAAATCCTTATTATAAACATTGTAAGAATATAGAGGAAGTAATAGAATATTGTTTAAAGTTCCAGGAGAAAAGAGAAAAGTTAGAGTATGAAGTAGATGGTATGGTTATTAAGGTAAATTCTTTCTCTCAGCAGGAAAAATTAGGCACAACCTTAAAGAGCCCTCGCTGGGCAGTAGCTTATAAGTTTCCTGCTCATCAGGCTACAACTAAACTTTTAGATGTGGAAATGAGTGTGGGAAGAACTGGAGCAATTACTCCCGTAGCAGTTTTAAAACCTGTAGAGTGCGGAGGGGTAACAATTTCCCGTTCTACTCTTCATAATTTTGAAGAGGTTGAAAGATTAGGTATAAAAATAGGAGATACAGTATTAGTAGAAAGAGCTGGAGAAGTTATTCCTAAGATAGTTAAGGTTATAACTTCTAAGAGAACCGGGAAAGAGAAGCCAGTAAAAGTTCCCAAAAGTTGTCCAGTATGTGGGGGTAAAGTCTCTAAAGTAAAAGAGGAAGAAGTAGCTTACTATTGTATAAACCCTGCTTGTCCGGCTCAGTTAAAGAGAGCCTTGCTTCATTTTGCCTCTCGGGGGGCTATGGATATTGAGGGAGTAGGAGAGTCTTTAGTAGAAGAACTGGTAGATAGAGGTTTAGTAAAAGATTTGGCTGATATTTATTTTTTAGAGAAAGAAGACTTATTCAAACTCCCTTTATTTAAAGAAAAGAAAGCAGGAAATATCTTTTCAGCTATTGAAAGGAGTAAAAAGAAAGAATTGGCTAAGTTTTTATACGGCTTAGGCATAAGATATGTAGGAGAAAAGATAGCCAGAATTTTAGCTGATAGATTTTCAGACATTGATAAATTTTTCTCTTTAAAAAAAGAGGATTTAGAAAATATTGAAGAGGTAGGTCCTAATATAGCCAGTTCAGTTATTGAATACTTTTCTCAAAACTCGGTTAGACAGCTTATAAAGAAGTTTAAAAAAGCAGGGCTGATTCTTAGAAAAGAGAGAAGAAAAACAGAAGGTATTTTAAGGGGTAAAAAATTTGTTTTTACTGGCGAATTAGCTTCTTTTACCCGAAGACAGGCTCAAGAAGAAGTTTTAAAAAGAGGAGGGGATGTTTCTTCTTCAGTAAGTAAGAATGTTGATTATGTAGTGGCAGGCAGAAATCCTGGTTCAAAGTTTAATAAAGCTAAAGCTCTTAAATTAAGGATTATTAATGAAGAAGAATTTAATAAGATTTTAGAGAAAGGAGAAATTTAATGAGATTTATAGTTCTTTTCTTGGTTTTTACTTTGTCTTTTCAATTTTTAGGCTGTTATGCCTTGAGAAAGAAGTTTGTGAGGAAGAGGAAGAAGGAAACGCCTCCTCCTTTGTATTTAGAGCTTAAAGAATATCCTGAAGTTCCTACCAAAGAAATGTATGATGAGTATTACCTTTTTGTGAGAGGCTGGCTTGATGAACTTGTAAAAACTATTCAAGAAGCCACCAGCTCTAAAAGGCAAAAAAAATGTATAGACGAAGCTCTCCAGAATTTAGAGCAGATTATTTATTTTTACAATGAAGAAGGTAAAAAATCTATTGAGCCTCTTCATAAAGAATTACTTTCTATAAGAGAGAAAGTCTATAACCCTTATTTTATTACTTCTCAGAACCCTTCCTACTATATAAGGAAGATTTCTAAGATTAAAAGAGAGTTTGAGAAGAATTTTTCCTACAAAAAAGCTTCTCTATGGTTAAAGACCCAATAATAATTAAAGTTATAGAAGTAGGCGATTTTTCTACTAATTGCTATATTGTAGGGAATTCTCAAAATTCAGCTTTTATTATAGACCCCGGAGATGAACTGGAAAAGATAGAGAGAGTAATTAAAAAATATAAATTTAAACCCCAATTTATAATCAATACTCACGCTCATATAGACCACATAAAGGAAGATGAAAATTTTGAGCTTCCTGTATATATTCATTATAAAGATATCCCCTTACTTAAAGACCCGCAACTTAATCTTTCTTCCTTTTTAAGCCTGCCTTTTTCTTTTAAAAAAGAATATTTAATTAGAGAAGTTAGAGATGGAGAATTTATAAGTTTTGACAGTCAAAAAATAGAAGTTATTCATACTCCCGGACATACTCCAGGAAGTATCTGTTTAAGATTAGGGAATTATCTTTTTTCCGGAGATACTTTATTTTGTAATTCTGTAGGAAGGACTGATTTCCCCTCTGCAGATTCAGGCCTTCTTTTAAGCTCTATCAAGGAAAAGTTGTTTTCCATAGACGAAGATTTGGTGGTTTTGCCGGGGCACGGTTCGTTTACTTCTTTAGAGAAAGAAAAGAGAGGGAATATTTTTTTAAGAGAAGGTGAAAAATTATATTGAATTATTTTTAGATTATCTGAGAGCAGAAAGAGGTCTTTCTGAAAATACTATTTCTTCTTATGCTAATGATTTAAAAAAGTATACTCAATTTTTACTTTCTAAAGGAGTAAATAACCCTTTTCAGATTGAGAAGGCTCATATTGTTGAGTTTATAGAAAAAGGAAAAAGGGAAGGGTTTAAACTTTCTTCTATAGCCAGGAGAGTTTCTTCTATAAAAGGTTTTCACCGCTTTTTAATGAGAGAAAGAATTTTAAATAAAGATGTTACTTCTAATTTAGAGTCTCTCAGGCTTTGGAAAAAAGTTCCTCAGGTTTTGGAGCTTTCCGAAGTAGAGAAACTTCTTTCCTGTCCTAACATAAGGAAACCTCAGGGTTTAAGAGATAAGGCTATTTTTGAACTTCTATATGCAACCGGTTTGAGAGTTTCCGAAGTTTGCAGTTTAAAAATTAACGATGTAAATTTAGAAGTAGGTTTTGTTAAGGTTAAGGGTAAAGGAGGAAAAGAGAGGATAGTGCCTTTAGGAGAAACTGCCTTACACTTTCTTAAAAGATATATAGAAGAAGTAAGGCCTAAACTTCTTAGGAATAGAGAGTCTGTTTTTCTTTTTATTTCCTCTTTTAAGAAGAATTTAAGCAGACAGAGTATCTGGAAGATGATAAAATTATATATTAAAAAAGCCAGAATTAGAAAGGAAGTTAGCCCCCATACTTTAAGACATTCTTTTGCCACTCACCTGATAGAGCGGGGGGCAGATTTAAGGAGTGTTCAAGAGATGCTTGGACATTCTAATATTTCTACTACTCAACTTTATACCCACATTAATAAGGTAAGGTTAAAGGAGATTTATAGAAAATTTCACCCCCGAGCTTAAGTTACCCGAGATGAATTTAAAAATAAAATTTTCTAAACTCCCCTCTTCTTTGCAGAATTTGATAAAAGTTGTTTGTGAATGTGCTCAGAGAAGCAATTTTAAGGTTTACTTAGTAGGAGGCATAGTTAGAGACCTTATCTTAGAGAAGCCTAACTTTGACTTAGATATTGTGGTAGAAGGAGATGCTTTGAAGTTTTCAGAGGTTCTTTCAGAATATTTAGGAGTAGGATTTAGAAGGCACCATAGTTTTGGGACAGCTACAGTATTTTCCTCTCCTTATAGAATAGATTTAGCTACTGCCCGTAAAGAATTTTATTTTAAGAAGGGGGCCCTTCCTAAAGTAGAGCCTTCCAATCTTTTTGATGATTTAAAGAGGCGAGATTTTACTATAAATTCATTAGCCTTGAGTTTAAATAAAAGTAATTTTTTTAAGTTGATTGACTATTTTGGCGGTTTTTCTGATTTGAAAAAGAAGGTAATTAGGGTTCTTCATAAAGATAGTTTCTTAGAGGACCCTACCCGAATTTTACGGGCGATAAGGTTTAAAGAGAGGTTTAATTTTAAATTTTCTTATTCTACTTATAAATACCTTAAAGAGGCTGTAAGAGCAGAGGCTTTAGGGTGGGTGAGTTTTCACCGTTTGCGAGATGAACTTAAGCTTCTTCTTGAGGAGGAAGAGCCTTTCAGAATGATAAAAGCTTTGAACAGGATAACCGGTCTTTATTTTTTAGGGATAGAACCCTTGGAGAAGGAAGATTATTCTCTTTTAAGAAAGGTTAAGAAGGCTATTAACTGGTATAAGGAGAATTTTCCTCACAAAAGAGAATTAGACGAATGGATAATTTATCTGATGGCTTTATTTAGAAAGGTTCCTCTAAAAAAAATGAAGAATATTATCGATAAATTTGGCTTTAGGAGGGGCGATAGAATCAGGCTTATAACTTCTAAGAAAGTCAAGGTTTTAGATAAGCTTTCTAAAAATATTGCTCCTTCCCGAGTCTATAAAATACTTGAATCTTTTAGTTTTGAAGTTATAATCTTCTTCTATTCTTTGACTGATTCAAAGTTAGCTAAGAATAATATTCAGAATTTCTTGGGTAAATTTAATCAGATGAGGTTAGCTATCCGGGGTAAAGATTTGGAGAATTTAGGGATAAAACCTCAAGCTATTTATGGAAAAATCTTAAAGAGAATCTTTAATAAGAAACTCAATGGTAAAATAATTAGTAAGGAAGAAGAATTGAAAGAAGCCCGTAGATTTTTATAATAGCAGTGTTTATTGGAACCTTGATAATAGATTTATTTATCCCCGAGAGTAATTCTTTGAAATACAGGAGGCAGGTTGTAAAGAGTGTGAAGGATAAGATTAAAAGGAATTTTAATGTGGGAGTAGCTGAGGATGATACTGATAAATGGCAGAGAGCCCGGATATTTGTGGTAGGAGTTAATGGTAGTAAGTCTTGTTTAGAAAGAGTATTTTCGAGTGTAGAGAAGATGATAACAGGTTTTCGTAATGTAGAGGTGATTGATACCAGCCGGGAGTTCTTTTAAATTTTTTAGAAGATGTATAGAGTAGATAAGCTCAATCGCCAGATTCAAAGGATTATATCCAAGGTTATTCAGGAGGAGGTAGATAACCCTAATCTGGGTATGGTGAGCATTGTAAGAGTAAAGACCTCTTCAGATTTAAGGTATTGTAAGGTTTTTTTTAGCGTTTTTCCTGAAGAGAACTTAGAATTAGCAGAAGAGGTTTTAGGAAGTATGAAGAACTTTATAAAGAAGTTGTTGAGCAAAAATCTCCGGATTAAATTCCTTCCCGATATTGAGTTTGTTTCTGACTCTTCTATAAAATATAGTGTAAATATATATGAGAAGATAGAGAAATTGAGAGATGAGTTTAAAGAAGATAACAGAGATAATAAAGAATAAGAAGTCTTTTCTTTTAAGTACCCATCAAGATGTAGAGGGCGATGCTTTAGGAAGTGAACTTGCTTTGTTTTCTCTTTTAAGAAGGCTGAGAAAAGAAGTTTATATCTATAATTCTGATAAAACCCCTCTTAATTACAGGTTTTTACCTTTTTCTTCTTATATTAAAAATAGACCTCCTCAGAAAGAATTTGAGGTAGGAATTGTTGTTGATGCTTCAGATATCAGCAGGGTAGGGGTAGTTAGAAATAGTTTCTTAAAGACTAAGATTTTAATAAATATAGACCATCACATAAGTAATACTAAATTCGGAGATATAAACTGGATAGAACCAAAAGTCTCTTCTGCTGCGGAAATGGTTTATAAGATTTATAAAAGATTTTTTCCTAATATTTCTAAAAATGCTAGTATTTGTCTTTATACCGGAATATTCACTGATACTGGCTGTTTCAGTTATTCTTATACTAATTCTCAGGTTCATAGGATAGTAAGTGAGCTTTTGAATTCAGGGATAGCTCCAGTTAAGATTTATCATGAAGTTTACAGTTCTTTTAAGGTGAGAG
Source organism: Candidatus Omnitrophota bacterium (assembly GCA_021163425.1). GTDB lineage: Bacteria > Omnitrophota > Gorgyraeia > Duberdicusellales > Duberdicusellaceae > Duberdicusella. The sequence continues at coordinate 16,966 of JAGGWS010000019.1, read as the reverse complement.
ATATTTCTTTTGTAGGAAGAATTCTCTCCGGTGTAAAGTGTGGTTTTAAAGGTAAGGTTTGCTGGGTAAAGACTTCTCAATGGAAAGATTCTTCTTCAGGAGACTTAACTGAAGCTATATTCTATAATTTGAGATTTATTAAAGATGCAGAGGTATTGATTCTTTTTAAGCAGATAGGTAAAAATGTTAGAGTTAACTTCCGCTCTACAGGAAGAATTGATGTTAATAGGGTGGCTAAGTTTTTTGGGGGAGGTGGACATAAAGGTGCGGCCGGTACTACTTTAAAGGATACTTCTCTTTTTCAGGCCCAGAGAAAGGTTCTTTCTTTTATTAAGAGCCATATTTTATGAAGAAGAAAGCTTTAGTTCAGACTGAAGGAATTTTTTTAGTAAATAAACCTCAGGGTTTAACTTCTCACGATATAGTGGACGTGGTTCGCAAGAAATTAGGGATAAGAAGAGTAGGCCATGCTGGCACTTTAGACCCTTTAGCTGAAGGCTTATTGATAATTCTCGTAGGTAGAGCAACAAAACTTTTTCCTAAATTTTCCAGTTTAGACAAACAATATGAAGCAACCTTGAGGTTAGGCGTTTCTACTGATACCGGAGATAGTGGAGGAAGAATTATCAGGTCAGAGGATTTAGGAGAAGTTACTTTTGAGAAAATAGAGGCTGCTTTTAAAAAATTTGAAGGCGAAATCCTCCAGAGTCCGCATCCTTTTTCAGCTTTAAGGTATAGGGGAAAAAGGCTCTATCAATTGGCTCGTCAGGGAAAGTTAGTAAATATTGCCCCCCGGAGAGTTAAGATTTTTTCTCTTAAGATAATAAAGATAGAACTTCCCTTTATAGATTTCTTTATCCATTGTTCTAAGGGTACCTATATAAGAAAATTAGCTGAAGATATAGGTGATTTTTTAGGGTGTGGAGCCCATATTACTAAGATAAAAAGGATTAAAGTGGGAAGTTTTTCTTTAGAAAAAGCTGCCAATTTAGAAAATATAGATGAAAGTCTTCTTTTGCCAGTCCCCAATAATTTCTAAGAAAAATTCAGGAGATTGCCTGGCTAGTTTTGGCGTATTTGATGGTCTCCACAAAGGCCATATCTATCTCCTAAACAAATTCCTAACTCAGGCAAAAAAGAGAAAATTTAAGAGCCTTCTGATAACTTTTTGGCCCCATCCTTTAGATTTTTATGGAAGAAAATTCTTAGGTTATCTTACTACTTATGAAGAAAGGATAGATATTCTAAGGAGACTTTCTTTAGATTATTTATGGGTCATAAAGTTCAATCAGAAAATAGCAGAGCTTAGAGGTTCCCAATTTATAGATTATCTCCTTAAATACTTTAAGATAAAAAAATTTATAGTAGGCGAAGATTTGCGGTTTGGTTATAGAAGAGAAGAAGGTATAAGAGATTTAAGAGATATTTGTAAAGAAAGGGAAATAGAAGTTGAGGTTATAAAGAAGTTAAAGATAGGTGGGCGCTCAGTTAGCAGTTCTTTAATACGAAATTTAATTAGGAAAGCTGAGCTCAGTCTGGTAAAAAAATTCTTAGGTAGATTTTACTCCTTAAAAGCGAAGGTAATAAGAGGAGAAAAGAAAGGAGCAAGAGTTTTAGGAATCCCTACTGTGAACTTAGACCCTGATAAGAAAATCTTGCCTCCTTCAGGAGTTTATTTTACTTTAACTAAATATAAAAATAAATTATATCCCAGTCTGACTAATATAGGAAGAGCCCCCACTTTAAAAGAAAAAAATAAAAAAATAATTTTAGAGACTCACATAATAAACTTTAATAAAAACATTTATAAAGATACTGTAGAAGTTTTTTTCCTTAAAAGGCTAAGAAGAGAAAAAAAATTTAAATCTGCTTTAAACTTAAAATTTCAGATTCTTAAAGATATTGAATCTTCAAGAAAGTTTTTCTCCTCCCTCAATATATTGTAGCTTTTCTTTTTTTAAGCCTCAACCTGTTGAATTTTAAGAAGTTAGGTCAATTTTTTTCTTGACAGATAAAAGAAATGGTTTTATTATTAGAAGTGGAAGATAGTGGAGGAAAGTGGGATGTGGTATGGAGAGTATCTGCATAGTTTAGATGAGAAAAATAGAGTAGTCTTACCTTCAAGATTCCGCCAGAAAATAAAAGAGAAAAGGATAAAGAAATTTTATCTCACCCGGGGACTGGAAAGGTGTTTATTTATGTTTGCCGAAAAAGATTGGTTAAGGATTGAGGAAAAATTCTCTTCTCTTTCCTTTACTAAACTTAAAGCGAGATTTTTTAATAGATTGTATTTTAGCGGAGCTTATGAAACTAAGATAGATTCTCAAGGAAGAATTCTTATCCCTGATTATCTTAAAAATTTTGCTCAGATTAAGAAAGAAGTGGTAATTATCGGAGTTTCTGACCGTGTGGAGATCTGGGATAAATCCAGCTGGGATGAGTTCTATGAAGAGAATAGAAAGAATTTCGAAGAGATGGCTGAGAATATTTTTGAAGGGTAAAGAGCACTTGCCGGTTATGTGTAAAGAAATAGTTGAGTATTTAGATTTAGAAAAGAAAGACTGGATAGCTGACTGCACTTTAGGTTTAGGCTCTCATTCTTATGTAATCCTTAAAAATTATCAGGTTAAGGTAATAGGGATAGACAAAGATTCGGAGACTTTAGCTTTAGCCAAAGAGAGGCTTTCTGAGTTTGAAGGTAGAGTGCATTATTTTTCTGAAGATTTTAAAAATATAGATAAGATATTAGAAAAATTGGGGTTAGAGAAGATAGATGGAGCAGTTTTTGATTTGGGGGCTTCTTTATACCAGTTTTCTTCTTTTGAAAGGGGATTTAGTTTTTTGAGAGAAGGTCCTTTAGATATGCGCATAGATAGAGAAACTACTCTTCTATCTGCCTATGATTTGGTAAATAATTTAAGTGAAAAAGAATTGGACTACATTTTTAAAGAATACGGCCAGGAAAAATTCCATCGTAAGATTGCTCACTCTATAGTAGAGGAAAGAAAGGATTATCCTATAGCTACTACTTTAAGATTAGCAGAGATTGTAGTTAGAGCTTGTAAAAGTAAAAATTTTAGGATTCATCCAGCTACTCGGGTTTTTCAAGCCTTAAGGATTGTAGTTAATCAAGAATTAGATTCTTTAAAACTTGGGCTCAATAAAGCTATAAGCTATCTTTCTAAAGGATCCAGAATTTGTGTGATAACCTTTCATTCTTTAGAAGATAGGATAGTAAAGGATACCTTTAAGACTTTTCAGGCTAAAAGAGTTTTAAAATTAATTACTACCCGGCCTTTGAGGCCGTCTTCCTGGGAGAGAGAAGTAAATCCTTCTTGCCGGTCTGCTAAGTTGAGGGTTGCTGAACGCTTATAAGAAAGAGTAGTTTTCACCATCTAGGATATATTTAGGAATAAATAAATTTTTAGTTGTTTTTAAAGATGAAAAAGATTTTGATATTTTCTTCTCTTTTCTTTCTTCTCTTAGGAATTATCTATCAAAAAGTAAAAATTACTATTTTAGCCTATCAAGTTTGTGAAAAGAAGGGTTTTTTGGATAAGTTAGTTGAGGAGAAAGAGTTTTTAGTGTATAATTTTTACCAGAGTGCTAATCTGCTGAACTTAGCTGAAAGGCTTTCTCAGGAAGAAATTACTCTTAATTCAGCAAGAAGGTATGTTAAGCTTACTCCTTCTAAATCCGAAGAAAAAATATCTCCGGGGGGAGAAAGTCTTTTTGCTAAAGTCTTAAGTTTTGGCTCTAAGGTAGAAGCTCAGCCTTAGCCTTTCCTAAAACCTGCTTATTAATTTTTAAATTTAAGTGCAAAGAGAAAAATCTTTAAGATTAAGTATAGTCTCCTTTATTATAGCTATTTTTTCTCTGTTTATTCTTATAAAATTAATTTATCTTCAGATTTTTGCTTCTTCTTCTTTCAAAAAAATAGCTCAAAAACAGCATACCTATATATTGAAACTCTCGGGAGAGAGAGGGAAAATCTTAGATTCTCAAGGGTTAGTTTTAGCTGAAGATATTCCTTCTTATTCGTTGTATGCACTTCCTGCAAAAATTAGAGATAGAGAGAAGCTAGCTAAGAAATTAGCTCAAATTTTGGGGGAAGGTTATTCAGAAATTTTTAAAATAATTTCTAAAGGTAAGCCTTTTGTCTGGATTAAGAGAAAGCTTACTAAAGAGGAGAAAGAAGAGTTGGCTTCTTTGAAAGAAGAGGGTTTAGGATTTATAGAAGAATTGAGAAGATTTTATCCTCAAAAAAACTTAGCTTCTCATATTCTGGGGATAGTAAATATTGATAACAGGGGCTTAGAAGGCTTAGAACTTAAATTTGATGACTATTTAAGATCTAAAGAAGGAAGAGCTATATTTTTAAGAGATAGTAGAGGCAGAATCCTTCCCTTATATAAGAAATTAATTCCTCCCCGGGATGGATTTAACTTAGTTCTCAATATAGATTTCCAGATTCAGTATTTTTCTCAAAGATTTTTAGAAGAGACTGTTAAAGAGACTAAGGCTAAGGCTGGAGAGGTATTGGTCCTTCAACCTTCTACGGGTAAAATCTTAGCTTTGGCTAATTTTCCTGATTTTGACCCTAATATTCCTTCAGAATACCCTTTTTCTAGTTTGAGAAATAGAGTGATTACTGATTTTTATGAGCCAGGGTCTGTGTTTAAAATAGTTACTCTTTTAGCTTCTTTGAGCGAGAGGCCAGAGCTTCTTTCTAAAAAATTTTTTTGTGAGAATGGCTCTTATAAAATTCCTGGTTCAATACTCCACGATTGGAAGGAATTTTCTGAACTTTCCTTTGAAGAGGTCTTTAAGAATTCCAGTAATATAGGGGTAGCCAAGATAGCCAATATTTTAGGGAGAGAAGTTTTATATAAATATATAAAAAAGTTAAGATTTGGAGAAATTGCCGGCGTGGATTTACCCGGAGAAGTTAAGGGGATAGTGAAGCCCCTTTCTCGCTGGTCTAAAACTTCTTCTTTTATAATTCCCATTGGCCAGGAGATAGCTGTCACTCTTATTCAATTAGCCCGGGCTTTTTCGGTAATAGCTAATGGAGGTTATTTAATAAGACCTTATGTGGTAGATAAGATAGTAGATAACAAGGGTGTATTGATAAAGAAGTTTTATCCTCAGAGAAAGAAGGTTTTTTCTAAAGAAGTTATTGAGAAAGTCAAAGAAATTCTCTTTAAAGTAGTGGAAGAAGGTACAGGGAAAAAAGCTAAGGTAGAGGGGATAAAGATAGCCGGTAAAACTGGGACAGCTCAGAAGATAGATGAAAAAGGAGGATATTCTTCTTATCGTTATTATGCCAGTTTTATAGGATTTTTTCCTTTAGAAGAGCCTCAATATTTAATAGGAGTAGTAATAGATGAGCCTAAGACTTATCATTATGGAGGTATGGTGGCTGCCCCTTTATTTAAAAAGATAGCCGAAAAAATAATTGAGTATAAGAGATTAAAATAAATTCTTAAAACATGAAGTTAAAAACTATTTTAAAGAAGCTCCCCTTAATAGAGGTTGTAGGAGATAACTTATCTCAGGAGATAGAAAATGCTTCCAGTGACTCTCGCCTTATTTTTCCTGAAAGTATATTTATAGCTCGTAAAGGAGAAAATTTTAATTCCCTAAATTTTATACCCCAGATTAAGGAAGAGGTGAATTGTTTTTTAGTGCTTTCTGAGTATAGAGAAGTCGTGTTAAATTATAGCAATAAATATAAAGATAAAGTTTTTATTTTAACTAAAGACTTACCTTTAGCTATGGAGGTAATATCCCGGGAACTGTTTAAGGGGATAGATAAACTTAATATTATAGGAATAACTGGCACTAATGGTAAGACTACCGTAAGTTTTCTTATAAAAAAAATTCTCCAGGAACAGGGCTTTAGCTGTGGGGTCTTGGGCACTGTTTATTATGCCTGGAAGGATAAAAAATATAATTCTTTCCTTACCACTTTAGATAACTTTATGCTTAAAGCTATACTCAACAGAATGTATAAGGATAAAGTTAAATATGTGGTTTTAGAAGTCTCTTCTCATGGTTTAGCCCTTAAAAGAATTAAAGATTTAGCTTTTTTAAGAGCTATCTTTACTAATTTAAGCCGGGACCATCTAGATTTTCATAAAACTATGGAGAATTATTTTAAGGTTAAATTCGAGATATTCAGACTTCTTAAAAAAGGAGGTTTAGCTATTGTAAATGTAGATGATAACTATGGTTTTCTTGCCTACAAAAAACTTAGATGTAGAAAATTAGGTTTTTCCTTGGAGAGAGATTCTTTTTATAAGCCTTTAGCTTTTAGATTTGAAAAGGGGAGAGCTGAATTCTTAATTAACTTAAGAGGAAAGGAGTTTTTTGTAAAGACTTCTTTAATAGGAAGGTTTAATCTCTATAATGTTTTAGCAGGGTTAGCGTGTGCTGATAGTTTAGGTTTAAATATCCCCAGGGCTTTAGAAAGCATTTCTTCTTTTGAGGGAGTTAGGGGGAGGATGGAAGAGGTGAAGAAAGGTGTATTTATTGATTACGCTCATACTCCTGTAGCTTTGAAGGAAGCCCTCCTTTCTTTAAGAGAAGCCGGGTTTAAGAAGATAATTTTGGTTTTTGGTTGTGGAGGTCAAAGAGATAAGGCTAAGAGGCCTGGAATGGGTAGGATAGCTTCTTTATACAGTGATTATTCTTTCATTACTTCTGATAATCCCCGGGCTGAAAACCCCTTTAAGATATGTAAACAGATAGAGAAAGGCTTTACCAATAGAAATTATGAGGTTATTTTAGATAGAAGAGAGGCTATAAAGAGAGCTTTAAAAATGAAGTCTTCTCAAGATACTGCAGTCCTTATTGCTGGTAAAGGACACGAAACCTTTCAGATATTTAAAGATAAGAAAGTAAGGTTTATTGACCAAAAAGTTGTAGAGGAGTATCTAAGATAGTACTGATTTAATAAATGAGGTTTAGTTTATCTTTAGAAGAAATTATAAAAGGAGTTAACCCTAAGAGTATCTTAAATCTTAATAATTTTTCTTTAAAAGTGAAAGGAGTTTGCCTTGATTCCCGGAGAATTAAAAAAGGAGAAGCCTTCTTGGCTTTAAAAGGAAAGAATTATGACGCCCATAATTTTTTGTCTCCAGCTTACCAGAAAGGAGCGGTTCTTTTAATTGTGGAAAGGATCCCTTCTAATTTTAAAAATAAGAATGTCCCTATTCTGGTAGTTGAGGATACTGAAAAGGCTTTAGGTTTTTTGGGCAAGGCTTTAAGAGAAAAACTTTCTCCAGCAGTGGTTGCAATTACTGGTTCTTTAGGAAAAACTACTACTAAAGAAATGTTAGCTTTCATTTTAGAAAAAGACTTTTCTATTGTTAAAAATAGAGCTTCAGAAAATAATCAAATAGGAGTGCCTAAGACGCTACTTTCTTTAAAGAAAAATACCCAGATTTGTATTTTGGAATTTGGTACCAACCATTTTGGAGAGATAGCTTATTTAACTTCTTTAGCTAAGCCTCAGGCTGGAGTTATTACCTGTATAGATAACGTTCATTTAGAATTTTTTAAGAATAAGAGAGGGGTTTTAAAAGAAAAGAGTTCTTTGTTTAGAGTAGAGCCTTTTGCTTTACCTATCCTTAATGGAGATGACCCCTACTTGCAGAGGCTTTCTACCAGGAGAAAACCCCTGTATTTTGGCCGAAGTAAAAAATTTGCAGTTTATTTTTCCTTCCTTAAAAAGGAGAAAAATTATCTCCTTTTTAAAATAAATTCAAAGTACAAACTTAAACTTAATAGTTTAGGGATGTTTAATATTTATAATGCTTGTGGAGGTTTGGCTGGTGGGCTTTGGAGAGGTGTTTCTTTGAGAGAAGGAGTAGAGAGACTTTCTTATTTTAAGTTTCCTCCCTTAAGATTAGAGGTGAAAAATATAAAGGGGATAAAGTTTATTAATGATGCTTACAACTCTAACCCCACTGCTTTAAAAAGAGCCTTGGAAAGTTTTTCTTTTTTAAAAGCAGAGGGAAAAATTGGGGTAATTGCTGATATGTTAGAGCTGGGCGAAAAATCTTTATACTTCCATAGAAAAATAGCTGAGGATATCTATAAAACAGGCTTTAAGAAAGTAATATTTTTAGGTAAGTTTGTGAAATTTACTGCTAAAGCCCTTAAAGAATTAGGCTTTGACAAAAAAGATATTTTTATAGCTGAAGATTTAGACTCAGCTAAACAGTTGCTTTTTAAGATAGCTAAAAAAGGAGATGTTGTTTTTCTCAAAGGCTCAAGAAAATTTAGTTTAGAAAAGATTCTTACTTATAATTAATAAGAAATTTTGGTATAATTAACTAAGATTAAAAATTTTTCCTCAAAAGCCTGATTATTGGATTTTCAGTCCTGTTTAATTCTTGAGGATTTTAGGAAGGTTGAGGCATGCTCTATTATTTTCTTTATTCCTTAAGGGAAGTATTTTTTGGGTTTAACATTTTCAAGTATATAACTTTTAGGTCAGTATCGGGTTTTATTACTTCCTTTCTCTTAGTGATTATTCTGGGTAAGTTTTTTATTAGGCATCTTAAAAGGCTTCGCTTAGAAGAATATATTGATATGTATGGCCATGTTAAGCTCCAGGCTATTTTTAACGGCAAGAAAGGCACTCCTACTATGGGTGGTATTCTTATAGTTTTAAGCATTTTGTTTTCTGTAGTTCTATGGGCTAAGATAAATGTTTTTGTCTGGCTATCTCTTTTGACTTTAGGCTGGTTTTCTATTTTTGGGTTTGTAGATGATTATTTAAAGCTTAAAAATAAAAAGGGGTTAAAGAGATTGCCTAAGTTTTTTATTCAGATTATATTTGGGAGTTTTCTGGGGTTTATTCTCCTTAAACTTAATATTTTTGAACCTACAATTTATTTCCCTTTCTTTAAGAATTTAGTAGTAAATTTAGGTATTTTTTATATAATCTGGACAGCAATAGTAGTGTCAGCCAGTTGTAATTCGGTTAATTTCACTGATGGTTTAGATGGTTTAGCTATAGGGTCTATTTTGATGGTAGCTTTGACCTTTTCTATCTTTAGCTATGTTTCTGGCAATGTAAATTTAAGTGGTTATCTGTTTTTTCCTTTCATTGAAGGTACTGGAGAGTTAACAGTAGTTTGTAGCTGTATTTTAGGAGCAGGATTAGGTTTTTTATGGTTTAACGCTTATCCTGCTGAAGTATTTATGGGAGATGTAGGTTCTTCTTCTCTGGGAGGTTTGCTGGGAGTAGTAGCTATTCTTATTAAAAAGGAAATTTGGCTTTTAATAGCTGGTGGCTTATTTGTAATAGAGGCTTTATCAGTAATTCTCCAGATAGGTTGGGTTAAGATTTTTAGCCGTAAGCTTTTTAAAGCAGCACCCTTACATCACCATCTTCAACTCTCTGGTTGGCCAGAGTCCAAAGTTACTATAAGGCTCTGGATAATTTCTGTTCTATTTTCTGCTTTAGCCTTAGCTACTCTTAAGGTAAGGTAATGAGAGAAGATATTTTATCCTCGATAAAGAAAATAGGTATTGTAGGAGCAGGAAAAAGTGGGGTTTCTTTAGCTAAGTTAGCTCATCGTTTAGGTAAGAGCGTAAAGTTAAGTGAAATAAGCAAAGACTTACCTTTTAAGACTCTAAGAACTCTTAAACAACTAAGTGCAGAAATAGAGTTAGGCAGACATACTCAGGATTTTTTTAAAGATGTAGATTTAGTAGTTTTAAGTCCGGGGGTTAACTCTGAGGATTTCTACAGGGATATTTTGACCGGCTTAAATATTCTGTGGGTAGGAGAGATTGAGTTTTCTTTCTGGTGTTGTAAATCTAAGAATATCATAGCTATTACTGGAACAAACGGGAAAACCACTACTACTTTTATAACCGGCCAGGTCTTAAAAAAGAGTCTTAATAAGAAAGTTTACATTTTAGGTAATATCGGTAATCCTTTTTCTTCAGAAGTTTTAGATATCAGAGAAGAAGACATTGTGGTTTTAGAAGTGAGCTCTTTTCAATTAGAGACAATCAGATATTTTAAGCCCTACATAGCTTGTTTTCTTAATTTTTCTCCTGACCATTTAGACCGCTACTCAAGCTTAGAAAATTATTTCCTGGCTAAAAAAAGAATTTTTCTTAATCAAGATTTTTCTTGCTACGCTTTATTTCCTAAGGAGTTAGAAGAGAAATTAGGAGATGTCTCAGCAAGAAAGATTTGTTTAGATAGCAGAGAAAATTTTTCCTTTATAGAGAAGATATTAGAGATTTTAGGGGTAGAAAGTGTTAATTTATATAACTACCTGAAAGATTTTAAAGGCTTAGCTCACCGATTAGAATTTGTAACTGAGAAGAGAGGAATAAAATTCATAAATGATTCTAAAGCTACAAATATTTTAGCTACTATTTTCGCTCTAAGAACTCTTCAGGGGAAGATTATTCTTCTTGCTGGAGGAAAAGATAAAAATCTTGATTATTCTTTAATTAAGCCTTATTTGGATAAGGTAAAGAGTATTTTTCTTTTTGGAGAAGCAAAAGATAAAATAAAAAAAGTTTTAGAGGGGACAATTCCTTTAAGAGTAGTTAAAGATTTAAGAGAAGCTGTTCTTTTGGCTTACCGAGAAGCTCAGCCCTCAGATACAATTCTGCTATCTCCTATGTGTTCAAGTTTTGATATGTTTAAAAATTATCAAGAGAGGGGAGATTTCTTTAAGAGTTTAGTTTATGAACTTGAATAAAAATTTTATAAACTATCAACTTCGTCTTAAATTTGCCCGGAGAAGAATATTCTTTTCCTGTATAGTCCTTTCTCTTCTGGGGATACTCTTGGTTTATGATACTTCTTCAATATATGCCTGGTTTAATTATTCTGATGCAATGTATTTTTTTAAAAGGCAGATTTTTTTTCTAATTTTAGGGTTGATTTTGTTAGCAGGAGTTTTAAGAGTAGATACCTCTTTTTTAAAGAAGCAGGCCCGGCTTTTATTAGTTATGGGGATAATTTTTTTAGTTTTAGTCTTATTCATAGGGGTTAAGATAGGAGGAGCAAGAAGATGGTTAAAAGTTTTAGGTTTTGGTTTTCAACCTTCGGAGTTTATGAAAGTTCTGTTTTTGTTATATCTTGCTGATTATTTTTCCAGAAGAAATTATTTAGTTAAAAGTTTTTTAAAAGATATACTTCCCCTATTAGGAGTAACTTGCTTAGTATGCATTTTGATATTTTTAGAACCTGATTTGGGAACTGCTATCTTCTTTGGGCTTTTGACTCTGGTTTTTCTGTTTATAGCTCATATTCCCAGGAAATATTTAGGAGTTCTTTTTTTGATTTTTTCTGTAGTTTTTTTAGTCCTTATCTTTTCTTCTCCTTATCGACGGATGCGGATATTTTCTTATCTTAATCCCTGGGCTGACCCTCAGGGGAAGGGTTTTCAGATAGTGCAGTCGCAAATTGCTTTAGGTTCAGGGGGATTTCTTGGCCAGGGCTTGGGAGAGAGTAAACAGAAACTTTTTTTTCTTCCCGCAGCTTATACTGATTTTATCTTTTCTATAGCAGGGGAAGAATTCGGATTTTTAGGATGTGTATTTCTTTTAGGTATATATATATTTATTTTTTTTCAGGGGCTTAAGATTCTAAAATGGGTAAATGATAAATTTAATTTTTATCTGGGGTGGGGGAGTTTATTTATTTTAACTTTTCAAGCCTTAGTTAACATAGCCGTAGTTGTGGGTGTCTTTCCCACCAAAGGATTGCCTCTCCCCTTTATAAGCTATGGAGGAAGTTCTCTTCTCAGTAGTTTTATTCTTTTAGGCTTATTTTTAAAAGCTACTAAAGAAGTTATTGAAGAATAATAAACTTTCAGTTTAAGAATAAATGAATATTGTTTTAGCTTGTGAGAGGAGCAAAGGCCATCTTTATCCGGCATTAATCTTAGCTGAATATATTAAAAAGAACGCTCTTCCCTATAATCTTTTCTTCTACGGTTTGAAGAAGAAGGATAAGCTTTTTTTAGAGAGTAAAGGTTATAAGTGCTGGGGGTTAGATTTAGGTTTTAGAAACCTGCTGGTGGAAAGTTTTTTAAGGCTTATTGAAGCTTTAGTAATCATTTTTATCTTAAGGCCAAAGAAAGTTTTAGGTTTCGGAGGGAGAAATTCATTATTCTTAGTTTTTACCTCCAGTTTTTTTATCCCTACTTTTCTATTTGAACCCAATATTTGTTTTGGCAGAGCTAACCAGGTTTTATCTTTCTTTGTTCAGAGGGTCTTTTTAGGGATGAGAGAAGCTAAGAAGAATAAAGAGTTAAAAGTAGGAGTTCCCTTAAGGAGAGGGATGTTGAAGAAGTTAGATAAACGAGAGGTTCGGGAGAAACTGGGATTTAATCCAGATTTGAAAGTCTTTTTAGTATTTGGGGGCTCTTTAGGCTCTTCTTCTATAAATACTCTGTTTATGAAAGCTGCTTTACTTCTTAAAAACAGTAATTATAGATTTGGGGTTATTCATCTAACTGGAGATAGAGATTTTAAGATGGTCCAGAGTTTCTATAAAGATAACTCTATTCTTGGTAAAGCTTTCCCCTTCTACGAAGATATGGAGTTTTTATATACAGCTTCCGACTTAGTGGTATGTCGTAGCGGAGCTTCCACTATTTCTGAGCTTTCTTTTTTTGGGTTGCCTTGTTTACTTATACCCCATCCTTTGGCTTATTCTCACCAAAAGAAAAACGCTCAATTTCTTTTCAGAAAAGGTTCAGCTTTAGTCAGGGAGGAGAAAGAATTAAGTCCTGATAATCTTTTTTTTATTCTGAGGGATTTCTTAGAAGCTCCGGAAAAATTTTCTTATCTGGGAAAGAATATTTATTCTTTAAAAATATGGGAAGAGCCAGATATCTTTTCTCAAAAAATATTGCAATATTTTTAATATTTACTCTTTCTTTAATCAATATTTCTGGGGAAGATTTCAAGAAAAAGAAGAGTTTTCACTTTATAATTTACTATAATAACTGCAGTCAAAATTTCTTAGATAGAGTTATAAGAGAAGCAGAATCTGCTTATACTGAGATAGCTGAAGAGTTAAGATTTTTTAGAGAAGACCCCTGGGTTTGGGATAAAAGGGCTAAGATTTTCATCCTGGATACCAGAGAGGATTACCTTAAAATTAGTAATATGCCTTCTTGGTCGTCAGGATGTGCTTATCCTTCAAAGAAGACTATTTATACTTATGCCGGCTCTTATAAATTTTTCGGACACACCCTTATTCATGAACTTACTCATCTTGTTTTTAGGGAGATAATAGGAGAAAGTAGAGTTCCTCTCTGGTTGGAAGAAGGGATAGCTGTATATATGGAAAAGAGGGGAGAGGCTTACAGTTTAGTTAAAGCTGTTAAGTCCTTAATTAGAAAGAATGGAATTATTCCCTTTAGAGAAGTTCTTAGTTTAGAATCCGGGGATTTAGATAAAGAAAGAGAACCTTCAGAGGAATTTAAAGGCATAAGTTTTGTGGAGAAATTTTATCTTCAGGCTTTCAGTTTAGTCTATTTTCTTATAAAGAAATACGATATGTTCAGATTTACTATTTTCCTCAGAAAGATAAGAGAAGGGTATAGTTTTTCTGAGAGTTTTTCTTCTACTTACAGACTTTTGAATAATAAAGAAAAATTTGAGAAAGAATGGAGAAACTTCTATCTAAAGAAATAAAGAATATTCATTTTGTAGGGGTCGGGGGTATTGGTATGAGCGGTTTAGCCAACCTCTTGATGAGTAAAGGTTATAAGATTTCAGGCTCAGATATAAAAGATACCGAAATTATTGCTAAATTAAGAAAAAAAGGGATAGAAATTAACATTCCTCACGATAAGAGAGCAGTTAGAGGTAAAGATTTAGTATGTTTTTCTTCAGCAATTGGGGAAGATAACCCTGAGGTTAGAGAAGCTAAGGCTTTAAAAATACCTTTGATAAGAAGAGGTTCTCTTTTGGCTCATCTTTTAGGGAAGAGGCAGGTTTTAGCAGTCTCCGGCAGCCACGGAAAGACCACCACTACTTCTTTAGCTTCCTTTGTTTTAAAGGGGGCTGGCTTAGATTTGGCTTCTTTAATTGGAGGGATTCCTCGGTATTCGGAAGATTCTTCCTGGTGGGGGAAGGGCTTATTTATAGTAGAGACTGATGAAAGTGATGCCAGTTTCTTAGAGCTTAAACCTTTTTATTCTGTGATTACTAATATAGATAGAGAACATCTTAATTTTTACAAAAGTTTTTATAACCTCAAAAGAGCTTTTCTTAGATTTGCTAAAAATACTCAGGAGTTAGTGATAGGTTATGCAGACCAGGATGAAGTCTACAATATTTTGAAGAATTCAGGAAAAGAGCTTATAAGCTTTGGGTTTAAGCACAGAGCTTTAATAAGGGCAGAGGATATCAAAATTTCTTCTCAAGGAAGTAAGTTTAAAGTCTTTTATAAAAAAAGATTTCTTACTAACCTTCAGCTTTCTTTGCTGGGTGAGCATAATATATTAAATTCTTTAGCAGTGGTGGGATTTTGTTTCTACTTAGGGATTTCTCCTGAGAAGTTTAAGCCACTTTTTAAGAAGTTTCCTGGCACCAGAAGAAGGTTAGAAATTAAAGGCTCTTTTAAAGGGGTTATTTTTATAGACGATTATGCCCATCACCCTAAAGAAATTGAGAGTGTAATTAAGACTGTATCCCTGTTTAAAAGGAGAAGGTTAGTAGTTGTGTTTCAACCTCATCGTTTTTCTCGGATAAAGCTTTTAGCTCGAGAATTCTCTTTCTGTTTTAAAAATGTAGATTTGTTGATTATAACTGATATTTATTCTGCAGGAGAACTTCCTTTAGCTGGTATAGATATTGATTGGTTCATAAAAAAAATAAAGAAAAATTTCAAAGGAGAACTTATCTATATTCCTAAAGAGGCTTTAAAGAAAGCTGTCTGTTTTCTCCTTAAAAAAGGAGATTGCCTCCTTTCTTTAGGAGCAGGAGATATTAACAGAGTTTTAGAAGAGATAATAGAAAAATTTAGGACTCGACAATGAGAAGTTTAGAAGAAGCTTTTAAAAATTTAGGAAGGCTAAAAAAAGATGTTTCTTTAAAAGAGTTCACTACTTTTAGAATAGGAGGGAAGGCTAAATATTTTTTTCTTCCCTTTTCTGAAGATTGTTTAAAAATAGCTTTAAAAATCCTTAGAAAGCAAGTTATAAATTACTATATATTAGGAGGAGGGTCTAACCTTCTTGTTTCTTCAGAAGCTATAGAAGGAGTAGTAATAAAGCTTGATTTTAAGGAGATTTTGCCTTTAGGAAATAATCTTTTCTATCTGGGAGCAGGAGTTTCTGCCAGAAGTATTTTGAATTTTTCTCTGGCTAATAACTTAGGAGGTTTAGAGTTTTTAGCTTTATTGCCAGCTAGTTTAGGAGGGTTAATAGTTAATAATGCTTCCTTTAAAGATAACTCCATATTTGACCGGCTAAAACGAGTTAAAGTTTTACAGCCCCAGACTCAAAAAATTTTCTTTATAGATAGGGAGAATATTCACTGTACTTACAGGTCTTCTTCTTTAAAGACAGAAGGGTTAATAGTTTTAGGAGCAGAGATTGAATTTTATCCTTCATCTTTAAGAGAGATAAAGGAGAAGATAAAGGAAGTCATAGCTTATCGGAAAAGGAATCAGGAGGTAGGTAGATTTTCAGCAGGTTGTATTTTCAAAAATCCTTCTCCTCAAATTTTGGCAGGTAAATTGATTGAGGAACTTAACCTCAAAGGATTAAGAAAGGGGGAAGCTTTCGTTTCTTTAAGGCATGCCAATTTTATTATTAATGAAGGAGGAGCTGGTTCTGAAGATGTAGTATTTTTAATAGAATATATTAAAGAAAAAGTTTATAATAGGTGGGGAATTGTTTTAGAAGAGGAAATAGAAAGATGGCAATGTTAAAGGAGGACTCAGCGGAGCTGATTCAGACTTATCGGACTGAAAATATAAAAGATTTAGTGATAGGAGTTTTTAGGGGCGGGGTGTCTGCAGAGAGAGAAATTTCTCTTCTCTCCGGAGAAAATGTAATTAAGGCTTTAAGGAATAAAGGTTATAAAGTAGTGGATGTAGATTTGAAGACTCGCGATGAAAAAGCTATATTAAAGATAATAAGAGATAATTTTATAGATATAGTTTTTATAACTCTTCATGGCGAATTTGGAGAAGATGGTCAATTGCAGAGGATTCTGGAGGTAAATAATATTCCTTTTACTGGTTCGGGTTCTTGGGCTTCTTTTCTCAGTATGGATAAGATTCAAACCAGAAGAGTTTTAGAGAAGAATAATATTGCTGTGCCTCAGTATTGGGTAGAAGAAGACGGGGATTTTAAGTTTTCTCCTTCTGATTTTCCTTTAGTAGTTAAACCTCATTATGCTGGTTCAAGTATCGGCGTAAACCTGGTAAAAAATCACTCTCAACTTAAAGAAGCAATAAAAATAGCTAAGAAATATTCTTCTCAGACAATAGTTGAGCGCTATATTAAAGGAAGAGAGCTGACTGTGGGTATACTTAGAGATAAGGTATTGCCAATTGTAGAGATGCGATTTAAAAAAGACTTTTTTGATTTCTCTTCTAAATATGAAGATAATCAGGCTGAATTTATAGTTCCAGCAGAGCTCCCCTCTAAAATTTATAAGAAGATTCAGGAATTAGCCTATAGGGTTTTTAAAGTTTTAGGTTGCAGGGGGTTAGGGAGGGTAGATTTGAGGCTGGCTGGAGATTTTAAGCCTTATATTTTAGAGTTAAATTCTATACCCGGTCTTACTTCTCATAGTTTACTGCCTTTAGCAGCAAGAGAAGCTGGTTTAGATTTTAGTCGGCTCTGTGAAGAGATTCTTAAAGATGCTTTAGAGACTTTTAATTTTATCCTGAAATGAAAAAAGAAAAATTGAAAAAAATTAAGGTAATCTTTTTCTCTATATTATTAAT